>JANPKQ010000308.1:0-5932 GCA_031426115.1 Gemmatimonadaceae bacterium
AGCAAGCAGCGCGACCGCGTCGGTTTCGCGAGCTTCGCCGAGGACATCATTGCGTACGTTCCGCCGTCGGCGAAGCACCTGACCGTCATTCTCCACGAGCTCGACCGGATGACCACCGGCGTCCGCGGGACGCTCGGCCCGCCGCTGCGCAAGCTGTCCGAGAGCTTCCGTCGCCGCAGCCTCATCTGCCTCATCTCCGATCTATACGAGGATCCTCCGTCGATCATCGAGGCGATCAACCAGCTCCGCGGCAAGGGCAACGACATCATGGTCATGCACGTGCTCGATCCGGCCGAGATCGAGTTCCCGTACGACGACCCGTCAAACTTCCAGGACCTCGAGAGTGATGAGCGAATTCCCGTCGTTCCCGGGCAGTTCAGCGAGAAGTATCGCGCGCTGATCCAGCAGCACATCACGTCGCTCGGCAAGCTGTTCGGCGAGAACGGGGTGGACTACGCGGTCTTCGATACGTCGAAGCCGCTCGATGACGCGCTGTTCCGGTTCCTTGCCCGGCGCGAGCACCTCGCCAGGGTGCGCTGATGAACTTCCTCGCGCCCCTCTTCCTCGCGGGCCTCGCCGCGCTCGCGGTCCCGATCTTCATTCACCTCATTAATCGCGAGCGGAAGGAGATCACCGAGTTCCCATCGTTGATGTTCCTCCAGCGCATCCCGTATCGATCGGTGCGCCGGCAGAAGATCCGGAACTGGCTGCTCTTCCTCATCCGATGCCTCGCGGTCATCCTGCTCGCCGCCGCGTTCGCGCGCCCGTTCCTCGGGAAGCGTTTCGGCGGGGCGGCGGGCGCGCTCGATTCGGCGCGTGAGGTCGTGGTCCTGCTCGACCGGTCGTATTCCATGGGGTACGGCGACCAGTGGTCGCGCGCGAAGGACGCCGCAAGTTCGGTGATCGGCGGCATCGGCGCCAACGACAAGCTGACGCTCGTTGCGTTCGCCGAGACACCGACGGCGCTCAACGAGGCGAGCGCCGATCAGGGAAGCCTTCGTGCCTCGCTGGACGCCGTGAAGTTGAGCTCGCGCACGACGAAATACGCGCCCGCGCTCAAGCTCGCGACGAAGATCCTCGAGGAGTCGGAGCTCGCGCGGCGCGAAGTCGTCCTCATCAGCGACTTCCACAAGGTGGGCTGGGACGGCCATGAAGAAGTTGTGCTTCCACCGGGAACGCAGCTCACCAACGTTGACCTGTCGTCCACCCCGACCTCGAACGTCGCGGTGACGACGGTCGAGCTGCATCGGGCGATCGAGGCCGGGCGCGAGCGCGTGACGGCGAAGGCGCGCCTCACCAATACCGGAGACAAGCCGGCCAGCGGGATCTCGGTGGCACTCTCGCTCAACGACCGCGAGATCGAAAGGAAGACCATCAGCCTCGCCGGCAACAGCGCTGGAACGGTGACCTTTGCATCGGTTGCGCTGCCCGCCGGGCTCACCCGCGGTGTCGTCTCTGCGGGCGCTGATGCCTTGCCGCAGGACAACCGCTTCAATTTCGTGCTCGCACCGGAACAGGCGCTGTCCGTTCTCATCATCGAGCCGTCGGACGCTCGCTCGTCCCAGAGCCTCTACCTCTCCCGCGCCCTCTCGATCGGTGACCGCCCGCTCATTCGCACCGCCGTAAAACGCAGCGGCGCCGTGACCTTCGGTGATCTCAGCGGCCGTTCGCTCGTCGTCCTCAATGACGCCCCGTTTCCCGCAGGCGACGTTGGGCGCCGCCTCAAGACCTTCGTCGAGCAGGGCGGGGGACTGCTCGTGATTCTCGGCCAGAACAGCACGCCGAGCAGCTTCTCCACCGTCGCAGCTGACCTGCTTCCGGGCCCAGTGGGCCCGGTCGTGGACCGCGGTACCGAGCGAAGCGCGACGCTCACATCACTCGAGTACGCGCACCCGATCTTCGAGCTGTTCAGCGGCCCGCGCAGTGGTGACTTCGCCGCCGCACGCTACTACCGCTACCGGCCGCTCCAGCTCACGAGCGCAGCGGGCGTTCTCGCCCGCTACGATGATGGGGCGGCCGCGCTCGTGGAGAAGCCGCTCGGTGCCGGCAAGGTCGTCGTGATGACCTCCACGGCGGACCTGTTCTGGAACGACCTCGCCGTGCAGCCCGTGTTTCTTCCATTCATCCACCAGGTGGCGCGGTACACGGCGAGCTACGCTGACGTCAGGCCCTGGTTCACGGCTGGCCAGGTGATGGAAGTTGGTCGAACCGCAGGGCAGCTCGCCGGAAACGGGACCGGTCCGTCGCCTGCAAGAACGGGTGACGCCGCCGACTACGTCATCGAATCGCCCTCGGGAGAAACGATTCGCCCGACGGCGGCCGACGACGGGTATCTCGTGGAGCTGGAGGAGCAGGGATTCTACGCGTTGCGCCGGGTTGGCGACGCGCGCGGGGCGGCGAAAGCCATCGCCGTCAACCTGGACATGGCCGAGTCGGATCTTTCGCGACTCGACCCCCAGGAGCTCGTCGCGGCGGTGACGCCGACGGGCTCGAATGCACGGGCCGCGGGCGTCGTAACGCCTCCGACCCCCGAGGAGCAGGAACGCAGGCAGACGTTGTGGTGGTATCTTCTGGTTGGTGCACTGCTTCTGCTGGGGGCCGAGACGATTCTCTCGAATCGCCTGTCGCGAGCCGCCCGCTGAACGACCGTACGCACGGAGAGGACCGATGATGAATCAACGGGACGACAGGACGAGCCAGGACCAGCTCCTCGGAATCATTCGCCAGGTCCGCAACCGCTGGCGGCTCAAGGTCGCCCTCCAGGGGGCCGCCATCGTTCTCGGCGTGAGCTTCCTCGTGTTCCTCGCGACGGCATTCGCGGTCGATCAGGTCCGGTACAGCGAAGGTTCGGTGCTGGCCTTCCGCATCGTCTCGTACATCGCGCTGCTCGCACTGACGGTGCGCTTCCTCGTGCTGCCGCTGCTGCCACGCGTTTCGGATGAGCGCGTTGCGCTCTATCTCGAGGAGCACGAGCCGTCGCTTGACGCGGCGGTGCTCAGCGCGGTGGAGTTGTCCGGAGCAGGCCATGGCCCGCAGGGATCGATGTCCCCCGCGTTGACGCGCCGCCTCGTCGAGAACGCCGTGCAGCGCACGCGTGCGATCGACAATGGGCGCCGGGTGGAGCGGTTGACACTCTTCCGCTCGACCGGGGCGCTGGCCGGCGTGGCGCTCGCAGCGCTCGCGATTCTCCTCCTTGGCCCGCCGTTCCTGAAGCACAGCGCGAAGCTCCTGCTCTTTCCGTTCAACGTCGCCGAGGCGGCGAGCCCGTACCGTGTGGCACTCGAGCCGGGCAACATCACGATCCCGAGGGGCGGCGACCAGAAGATCGAGGCTCGCCTGCATGGGTTCGAGGCCGAGGCCGTCGAGCTGGCGATTAAGCGCGGCGCCGACGGCGAGTGGCAGCGGATGTCGATGGTCGCCGATGTGGACTCGGGCGACTACGTGTTCCTCCTGCTCGATGTGGACGCCAGGACGGAGTACTACGTCGAGGCGAGCGGCGTGCGGTCGCCGATCTTCCGCATCGATGTCGTGGACCTGCCGTACGTCCAGAAGCTCGAGATGGAATATCGGTTCCCGGCGTATACGGGCCTCAGCCCGCAGGTCGTCGAGGAGGGCGGTGACATCGCGGCACTCAAGGGCACCGTCGTGACCATTCGCGCGGTGCCTACGATGCCGACGACGGGCGGCCGCATCATCGTCGAGGGCAGTGATCCGATTCCGCTGACCGTCGGGACCGACGGGTCGCTCACCGGGAAGCTGACGGTAACGAAGGCAGGGTTCTACAAGATCGAGCTCGAGGCGCCGGACAAGTCGTTGGTGAAGGCGTCGCTCGATTACACGATCGATGTGCTCACCGACCAGCCGCCGTCGATTCGCTTCCGCGAGCCGGGACGCGATCTCAAGGTCAGCTCGGTCGAGGAGGTGTTCACCGAGGTCGTTGCGGAAGACGACTACGGTGTTCAGAAGGTCGAGATCGTGTACTCCGTGAACGGTGCCGCGGAACAGACGCTCCCCGTGCACAGCGCGACCTCCCGTCGCACTCCGGATGTCTCGGCGGGTCACACCTTCCTCCTCGAGGAGCTCAGCCTCGAGCCGGGCGACTTCCTGTCGTACTACGCGCGCGCGACGGACAACAACAGCGCGGGCGGCTCGCAGGTCGCGGCGACGGACATCTACTTCATGGAGATCCGGCCGTACGCGAAGGACTACAAGCAGGGTGAGGCCCCGCCTCCGGGCGGTGGCGGTGGCGGCGGTGGTGGTGAGGAAGACGGTGACTCGCCACAGGCCCTGTCGCGGAAGCAGCGGGACATCATCGCGGGCACCTACAAGGTCCTGCGTGACAAGGCGCGCTTTTCCCCGAAGGAGTTCACGGAGAACATGGCGACGCTGAAGCTCGCGCAGGAAAAGCTGCGTCAGGATGTGGCGACGCTGGGCAACCGCCTCGTCGAGCGTGGCATCGCGGCGCAGGACACCAATTTCGCGAAGATCGCGGCGATGCTGCCGAAGGCGGCTGAGGAGATGAAGGGCGCCGAAGCGCGTCTCGGCGCTGCCGATCCGAAGGGCGCGCTGTCGCCGGAGCAGAAGGCGCTTCAGCAGCTTCAGCGCGCCGAGGCTGTCTTCCGCGAAGTGACCGTCACCCAGGGCGGGGGCGGAGGCGGCGGTGGTGGAGGCGGCGGCGAATCGAACGCCGAGGATCTCGCCGACCTGTTCGAGCTCGAGCGCGACAAGATGCGCAACCAGTACGAGACGGTCGAGCGCGCGCAGGCGGAGCAGGCCGATCGCACGGTCGATGAGACGCTGGAGAAGCTGAAGCAGCTCGCGAGCCGCCAGCAGCAGGAAAACGAGCGGGCGCGCCGCAAGGCCGACAGCGCGGGGAGCCAGTCGCCCTCGAGCGGTGGCGGCGGTGGCGGTGGCCAGCGCCAGCTCGCCCAGGAAGCGGAGGAGATGGCGCGCCAACTCGAGAAGCTCTCGCGTGAGCGCTCGTCGCCCGAGCTGGGTGAGGCCGCGCGCCGGCTACAGGAGTCGGCAGACGCGATGAAGCGCGCCGCGAGCAGCAACGGTCAGCAAGGTGGAACGGCCGCGGCGAACAACGCGCTCGATCGCCTTCAGGAGGCGCGGCGACTGCTCGACAACAGCAAGACGAACAGTCTCGAACGGGATGTGAAGGACGCTGCCGAGCGCGCGAGGAAGCTCGCCGAGCAGCAGAAGCAGGTCATGTCCGACCTCGACCGGTTGCGCCAGAGCGGCGGAAATGCCGATCAGGAGAAGCAGCTGCTGGAGCGGAAGGAAGCGATGGCCGATGACGTCAAGTCGCTGCGCGATCGGCTCGATCGCATGGCCGCCGACTCCCGTCGCGAGCAACGCAACGCATCCCGCCAGATCGCCGAGGCGGCCGATTCGATTCGTGACAACAAGCTCGAGGAGCGGATTCGCTACTCGAAGTCGCTCGTGCGCGGCGGTGAGCAGGAATACGCGGCGAGCACCGAGAACCAGATCAGCAAGGATCTCGAGGCGTTGAAGAACCGGTTGGAGAATGCGGTGGGCTCCGTGAGCGAGCCGACGGGGCAGCGCGCGGAACGGTCGCTCGAGGAAGCACGGAATCTTGTGCGCGGTCTCGAATCCCTTGACGAGCGGATGCGGCAGCGCGCGGAGCAGGCGGCGCAGGATTCATCGCGCCGCCTCGGCGGGCAGCAGGGGCAGCAGGGGCAGCAAGGGCAGCAAGGCCAGCAAGGGCAGCAAGGCCAGCAAGGCCAGCAGGGCCAGCAGGGCCAGCAGGGCCAGCAAGGCCAGCAGGGCCAGCAGGGCCAGCAAGGCCAGCAAGGCCAGCAAGGCCAGCAAGGCCAGCAAGGCCAGCAAGGCCAGCAAGGCCAGCAAGGCCAGCAAGGCCAGCAAGGCCAGCAAGGCGAGCAGGGTCAGGGCGGCCGGGGCGGTC
>JANPKQ010000309.1:0-1788 GCA_031426115.1 Gemmatimonadaceae bacterium
ACGGGCACGCGCCGCACCGCGGCGAAGTTGAACCCCTCGTGCACGACGCCGGCCTTCGTGCTCCCGTCGCCGATCCACGTCAACGCGACGCGATCCTCGCCACGCATCTGGAAGGAGAGCGCGATGCCGGTCGTCACGGGCACCATGTCGCCGACATGGCTGATCGGAGCGAGAATGCCGTGCGCCATGTCGCCGTAGTGACCGTCGCGCCCGCGTGTCGGCGCATCGGATGTCGCCATGTACGACCGGAGGATGTCGGCGATCGGCATGCCCATCTCGTGGCAGGCTCCGGAATTCCGGATCATTGGCGCGACGATGTCGCCGCCGGCGCCGCGCCGGAGCGCATGCACCGGCCCGATGGTGGAGGCCTCCTCGCCGCTGCCGAGCCACGCCTTCGAGATGACGCCCTGTCGCACCATCCGCTTGAGCGCGATGTCCGACAGACGATTTCGGAGCAGGCCGCGGTACATGTCGAGCTTCTGGTCGCCCGTCAGCGCCCCAATGACTCGCCGCCGCTCGGGGTCCCGTGCGCATGTCTCCGCATACTCGCGGACCAGGGTGTCATCGCGGGTCCAGCCGAGATACTCGGCGGGGTCGAAGGCGGCGTAACGTTTCACGCCCGAAAGCTATGCAGGGGGGCGGAGAGTGGCACGGGGGGCGGGGGCGGAACGGCGTTGAAGGCCACGGCGTCGGGAGCGGCATCGGGCAAAACTGAAACGGCGCAATTGGGTACGTAGGGAAGCGGAGCGTAAACTCCGCCAACGTCGGCAAGGTTGGAAAAACCGTTTGCCGACGTTGACGGCGTTCACGCCGTTTCGTTCTACGTACGCTTTCACGCCGTTCAGTTTTGCCCGATGCCGCCGTCGACGCCCTGCATCAGTTCCGCCGTCGCCGTTCCGCCCTGCGCAGTTAGCGGAGGAGCTTGCCGAGCAGCCCCCCTCCCCCCGCCGCCGCGGTCAACGCCTTCGCGAACTCCGGCGCCGTGGCATATCGCTCTTCGGGCAGCCGCTGGAGCGCCTTCGTCAGCACCTTTTCGAGCTCGGGCGAGAAGTTGAGGTCGGGCCGCATCTCGCGAATGGGCGTGGGATGGCTGCGCAGGCGCGCGAGGAGCAGGTCCTGCTGGTTCTCCCCCGGGAAGGGCAGCTTTCCGGTGAGCATCTCGTACGTCACGAGGCCGAGGGAATAGACGTCTGTCCGCCGGTCGAGCGGCTTCCCGCGCAGCTGTTCGGGACTCATGAACTCCGGGGTCCCGAGCACCACGCCCGTCGCGGTGAGCTTCTCCAGGAATCGCGCCGCCTCGCGGTCCTTCGCGAGGCCGAAGTCCATCACCACTGCGTACTCGTCCCCCGACGGTTCGGCGCAGATCATCACGTTCTCGGGCTTCAGGTCGCGGTGGATGATCTCGAGCTCGTGCGCGGCGTGCAGGCCGGCAGCCATGTCGTTCACCAGCGACACCGCGAGCGGCAGCGGGATCGATCCGAGTCGATAGGTCCGGTCGCAGAGCACCTCACCCTCGACGAATGGCATCACGACGTAGACGAGCCCATCGCTCGTCTCGCCGATGCGTGCGATCGAGCAGACGTTGCGATGCACGAGGCGCATCCCCATGTCGGCCTCGCGTCGTAGCCGCTCCATCGCCTTCAGGTCCTCGGAGAGCTCGGGCGGGAGGAACTTGATCGCGACGCGCTCCCCGTTCTTCTCGTGATCCTGGCCGAGATACACGATCGACATCCCGCCGTCGGCGATCTTGCTGACGACGAGGTAGCGCCCGTCGAGCACCGATCCCGC
>JANPKQ010000310.1:0-7210 GCA_031426115.1 Gemmatimonadaceae bacterium
GCAACGGTGACGAAGCCACGGGCCGTGAGCGCCTTCAGCACAGATGACGAGCATTGGAGCTGCTCGAGCAGATGGTCCACCGGCGCGCTGCCGCCGAGCGACTCGAGCAATTCGTACAGCGCTCGCTGCTGCGGGGCCCGAGCGAAGATTCGCTCACGCTGGAGCAGCGATGGCAGCTCCAGGCCAAGCGTCGCGATACGACGCGTCTTCCGCGCCGGCTGCGGTGCCGCCGCGCCGGTGAGCAACGCAGGCAACGCGCTGCGAAGCACAATGCCGAGCGGTGCAACGTAGTAGTCGGCAATCCACCGGCATACCGCGAGCCGCGCGGCATCGAACGCCGGACTCGCGTCGGGAACGTCGAGAATCGCCTTCGCCGCTGTCTTCCCGGGCAACGCCGGCGCCGGCCCGAGGCAAATGCCTATCTCCTTCTTCCCCCGCAACGGCACCACGACGCGCGATCCCGGAAGGATGGGATTCGCGAACTCGCCATCGACGGCGTAGGTGAAGGTGCGGAAGAGCGGAATCGGGAGGGCGACCTCGATCAACCGAGGCGGGTCGGCGGGCATCCCGTAAATCTAGCAGGGCGCGGCGCGACTCCCGGGGTGGTGCGCTCTACAAGGTCCCGCTGTTGGACCGGCTTTCCAGAAGCCGAACTGGAAGAGCATGAAGTAATGAAGGACATGAAGGCAGTCGCGGGCACCGAGGCATCGCGGCGCCGGGACCTGAACGGCAAGTGATTGAAAGGGCTCCCGGATTGGAGGTCAGCGCGCCCATCGTCGAATCCGGAGCTTTTTCAATCATTTGCCGTTGAACCAGTGCGCCCGGAGGCGGGGATTCCTTCGGCACCCTTCATGTCCTTCATCTCTTCATGCTCTTCCAGTTCGGCTTCTGGAAAGCCAGTTACAAAGCGGGATCGTGAAAACGCGCTCGGCTCCCTACCGACTCGCCCGGCGCGTCACCCCCAGCCCCGGCCCGTCTGGAATCGAGATCTTCCCGCCCTCGATCGTGGCCCCCGCGAACGGATCGTTCGACACCAGCGCGGCACCATCGAGGTCCACGTAGTCGAGGAGCGGCGTGAAGTGCGCGGCCGCGGTGATGCCGAGGCTCGATTCGATCATGCAGCCCGTCATCACGAGCATGCCGTGAGCGCGTGCGGTCGCGATCATCCGCAGCGCTTCGCGCAGTCCTCCGCATTTCGCCAGCTTGATGTTGATGCCATCCACGGCCCCGACGAGACGGGGAATATCCGTCGCGATGATGCACGACTCGTCCGCGATGATCGGGAGCGACGACCGCTCACGGACGAAGCGGAGGCCGTCGATGTCGTGCGGGGGAAGCGGCTGCTCGACGAACTCGACTCCCATCGCCGCGAGCTTCGGGATCATCGCGAGCGCGTGCTTCGGCGTCCACGCGGCGTTCGCATCCACACGGAGGATCTTGTCGGGCGCCTCCTCCCGCACGACCCGCATGATCTCCTCATCGCGCGGCGATCCGAGCTTGACCTTCAGCACGGGGTACTGCGCCGCCTCGGCGAGCCGCGCCCGCAGGGCCGTCTCGGACTCCGGGATCGCGATCGTGAAGCTCGACTGCGGCGCGCGCGCGCGGTCGAGTCCCCAGAGCTTGTAGAGGGGGACGCCAAGTCGCTTGCCGACGAGGTCGTGCAGCGCTGCGCTCACCGCGGAGCGCGCTGCGCCGTTGAAGCGGATCGATGCCCCGATCTCCGACTCGATCGTTTCGAGCGACCACGCGTCCGCACCCTCCAGCAGCGGGGCAAACCGGCCCAGCACGGCGACGACGGTGTCCGCGGTCTCGCCATAGAAGCGGCTCGGTGCCGCCTCGCCCCAACCGACCAGTCCATCGCGATCGGTGATCCGCACCCAGACCGTTCGCCACTCGCTCGAGCCGCCCCGCGCGATGATGAACGGGTGCACGGTGCGCAGGCTGACGATCTCGTGTTCGATCCGCATTCGTCCGAAAGTTCAGGAGGAGGAAGTGGGTCGCGGGTGCGCGGGGACCATCAGCGCTGGATCGGCGTTGCGCCCGAGCGCCGCGCGAGCCAGGCGGGACGCCGATCGGCGGGCGTTCCCTGCGCGTTGAGATACGCGATGAGGGCGTCCGCGATGTCATTGCCGCGCTGGTAGCGATCGCCGGGGGCCTTGGCGAGGCACTTCATGATGATGGCGCTGAGCTCCGGTGGCGTCCGGGCATCGACCACTTCGGGAGGCACCGGCTGCTCGTGGACATGCTTGTAGCCGATGGAATACGAGTCGGCGCCATCGAAGGGCGGGATGCCGAGCAGTGTCTCGTAAAGCATGACGCCGAGGGCGTACACGTCGCTGCGGCCATCGACCATCTTCCCCATGGCCTGCTCGGGCGACATGTAATGCGGCGTCCCCATCGCGCGGCCGGTGCCGGTGAGCCGGCCATGAAAGCGCGCTGTCGCAATGCCGAAGTCCGTGATGAGCGCGTGCCCATCCGCATCGAACAGGATGTTGTCCGGCTTGATGTCGCGGTGCACGACACCCTGGCGGTGGGCGTAGTCGAGCGCGGCGGCGCACTGTGCGAGGATCGCCGCGGCATCGCCGGGCGGCACGACCCGTTCCTTGACGAGGCGGTCGGCGAGCGATCCGCCGGGCAGGTACGGCATCACGATGTACACCGACCCGTCGACGTCGCCGTAATCGAGGATCGTGCAGATGTGCGGATGCAGAAGCTGGCACGCCGATTCCGCTTCGCGTCGGAAGCGCTCCCGCATCTCCGGATCACGCGCGAGATGCGTGTGCAGCACCTTGATCACCGCGGCCCGCTCGAGCAGGTCGTGCTGGCCAAGATAGACGTGCGCCATGCCACCGCTCGTGAGGCGGCGAAGGATGCGGTAGCGACTGCCCGTCAACCGCCGAAGCGCGGTGATCTCCTCGTCCGGCTGCTCGTTGGGCGCGCCAGGCAGGTCGGGCAGCTCTTTCTCGCAGCGAGAGCAGCGCACGCCGTTGGCGCGGTTCCACGTGCCGCAGTCGGGGCAGAACACCCGTCAGACTCCGAACTGCATGTTCACGAAGTCGTAGGGCGGCCAGGGGCCGGTTTGGTCGAACACGAGCTCCTGGCGCTGCCGGGCCTCCTCGGAGATCACCTCGAGGAATCCGTCCCACCGATCGCGCTCCACGAGAAACGCCGCGCTCGCTCCGCGTCCGGCAGTCTCACGCGGCTTCAACGTGACCGATGCCGCCGCATGATTGCGCAGCGCGCGAAAGATCTCCGCGGCCGCGGCCGCGACGTCCACCTTGTCGGCGCCCTCGGCGCGCCGGCTGACATGCAGCCGCGCGGCGACCCGGCCATCGACGAAGGTGAGGCCGTCGGTGAGAGTCACGTAGTGCAGCTCCAGCCACCGGATGACAGCCTCGCGCGAGCGAAACACGATCCCGACCGGTGCCGGCAGGAATGGCCGCTTCGAGAAGATCGGAGCCACCACGGCGCGATGACTCTCGACCTCCGCGGTGTCGGGGACGTGCGACGCGTACTGGTCGGGCGCCACGACGGCGCCGAGGTCACGGAAGCCGACGACCGACGTTCCCTGCGCGAGGGAATCGCCATCAGCCGCGTCGAGGCCCATGACGCCGTAGAGAAGGAGCGCGCTCACGATGTCGATCCCCGCTGTCCATGCATGGTGGTCACTACTGTTTCGCGTGCGGCCACTTCACCCCCTTGATCAACTGAAAGCCGATGGAGCGTTCCCGGGAAAGCTCGCGCAGCAGCGTGGTCTCGCGCTCGACCGCGCCGCGTGCTTCGCGCCATCCCCACCTCCGCCAGGCACGCCCGGCGATCTGCATCTTCTGCTGCCACGTGAGCCGTGCCTCGAGCGCCGTCCGGCTGCCCGTTGCGCGCGTTGCCGACGCACCCGGCCCTCCCGATGTCCAGTCCTGCACCTGCACATCCACCACGCCCGCGTCGCGCAGCATCTGCTTCCATTCGACGAGCAGGTGTGGACGCAGGCCCAGCCGCTCGACCAGCAACTCACGCGCACCCGTCGCGATCTCCGAGCTCCACGTCGGCTGGAGGAGGACGACCGCCCCCATGGGCTTCGTCACTCTCACGAGCTCGAAGACAGCTCGCTCCGGATCCGCCGCTGCCGCGAGCACCGGCTCGCCGACGCTTGCATCGAACACCGCATCCTCGTGCGGAAGGTCGTCGAGACTCGCCTGCTGGTACGTCAGCGGCGGCGGAATCGGGATCGCGCGCCGTCGTGCCTCCGCCTTCGCGATCCGCTCCGGACTCGGGTCAACCCCGGTGATCGCTGCACCCGTCCGTCGCGCGAGCCATTCCGCCGTCACTCCGTCCCCGCACCCCGACACCAGGATCTCCCGCCCCGGGGCAGGCTCCAGCAGGTGCACCAGCTCGCGATAGATATCATCGCCGGTAGCGCGCCAGCGTCCGAGGACGACCATCTGCACCAGCCGGAGCACGGCTGGTACGGGTGGGACGCGATCGGACTCGTTCATCGCCCCGCGCTCAGCAATCGGGAAGGTGACCGGAGCCGGCGCGCCAGGAGAATATCGGTGGCGTCATCCGGCTCAGTGGAGGGCGTATCGTCATGGCCCGGGCGGGCATGGGTCAAGTATACCCGGCGTGCCCCACCCCAGACAGGGACACCCCTCACGACCCCCCGCCAAGAGCCGCCATGTGCACCCGACACGCGGCACCGAGCAGCTCCGGAGCATAGCCCCCCTCCAGCGCGCTCACGACGCGACCATCGCACCAGAGATCGGCTCGCTCGGTCACCGCCCGCGTCAGCATCTCGACATGCTCCAGCTCGAGGGTGAACCCGCCGAGGGGATCGCCGCGCATCGAATCGAAGCCGGCAGAGATGAGCACGAGGTCCGGAACGAATCCCGTGGTCGCGGCGTCCACGGCGCGCCTGAAGGCGTCCACGTATCGCATGGGATGAAGCCCCGCCGGCAACGGCACGTTCCAGATGTTGCCCCGGCCACGGTCGGTCGCCGCGCCCGTGCCGGGATACCAGGGCCACTGGTGCATCGACACGAAATGAATTGCCGGGTCATCCTCGACGAGCGCCTGGGTCCCGTTGCCGTGGTGCACGTCCCAGTCGACGATGAGGACGCGATCGAGGCGATGCAGCGAGCGCGCATAGTGGGCGGCGACGGCGACGTTGCCGAAGAGGCAGAATCCCATCCCCATTCCACGGAGCGCATGGTGCCCCGGCGGACGGACGGCCGCGAACGACCGCGGAATCTCACCGCTCACGGCGAGGTCCACGCCATCGAGCACACAGCCCGCGGCCGCCGTGGCCGCCAGCCACGACCCCGTGCTGACGACGGTATCGCCGTCGACGCGGCCACCACCACCATCGGCGAGCGCGCGGACCATCTCGACATAGGCGGGATCGTGGGCCAGCGCGAGCTCGGCCGCAGTCGCATGCCGCCCCTCGCGGTGGCTCAGGCGCTGGAAGAGGTCGAAGTCCTCGCGCAGTGCGCGCGGAATCGCGCGAAGCCGCCCGACGTGCTCGGGGTGGCTCCACCCGGTGTCATGGATTCCGCAATCCGAGTGCGAGATGTACGCGACGTCGGTCAACGCTCGTTTCGCCACGCCGTCACACGCAGGGGCGCCGGCGTCCGGCCTCGTCGCGGGCAGGCGCCGAGGATGTCGCTCAGCGGACCGGGCGACGACGCCGGTAGGTGACGAGCAGCGTCGAGCCGTTCTTCACGCCGGCATCGGCGAGCGAGATTTCCTCGTCCAGCACTTCGACGCCGTTCAACTTCGTCACGAACTCGCCGGGGTGCCCGCCATCGGGCATCAGCGCGGCGAGCGCCTGCTCCTTTACCTCTCGCACGCTCGCCGACGGCGCGGTCTCGAGGCGCAGCGTGTCCCACATCTCCAGCGATTGTACCCGAACCATCCAGTCGCCACCCGACCCGACGCGAATCGTCGTGGGACGCGCGCGCAGCGACGCCGCGAACGGCGCGCGATCGAGCCGGTCTTCGTCCTCGGCCGTACGCGCCGTGACCTGCGTCGGGGGCAGTGACCCGGGGACGCTCATGCGACGACTCCCGGGAAGGGCGGCAGCGTCGTGAAGAAACGCGCGATCTGCTGGTCGAACAGATAGGTGGAGCCGGTGACTTCGGTGCCCTCCGCCGTCGTGCGGACACCGATGATGAGCTCCTCCCCGCCCTGACCGCGCAGGCTCACGAACGTCGGGCCCTCGCGATCGAGGTAGGCCGTGTAGATGCTCGTCTGCCGCGCAAAGAACTGCTTCGCCTGCGACAGGACGTCCGCGGGCGAGAGGGTGGTCATCGTGTGCTGCATCGTGCGATCCTGCTGGCGCATGTCGTTGCTTCCGTCGGTTAGAGCGTTGGCGCGCGTGGTACGATCGTGTCGGGCTGTTCGAGCTCCAGCGGCAGGTCCAGCGTGAATCGCGATCCCTCGCCCTGAACCGACTCGAGCGAGATCTCGCCACCGAGCAGGTGCGCGAGTCGTCGACACAGCGCAAGGCCGAGGCCGGAGCCGCCGTACTGCCGTGTCGTCGAGCCGTCCACCTGGCGGAACTCGTCGAAGACGAGCTCGTGCTTCGACGCTGGAATCCCAATGCCCGTATCCCGAACGCTGTAGGTCGCGCGGCCGTGACGCACCTCGAGCGACAGGTGCACCTCGCCCTTCGTCGTGAACTTGTAGGCGTTCCCGAGCAGCGTCATGAGGATCTTCGAGATCTTGCCGCGGTCGCTGCGCATCGTCGGCAGCATGATCGTCGGCTCGTCCACGCGCAGTGCCACCGCGGGCGGACGCCCCTTCGCGCGATCCGCCGCCATTCGCAGCGGCTCTCGCGGATCGAACTCGCGAACCTCGAGGTCCACTGCGCCGCGCTTCAACGTCGTCAGCGCGAGAAGGTTGTCGATGAGGTCGAGCAGGCGCTCGCTCGCCGTTCGGGCCTGGGCGAGATCCTCCGCCTGCCCCGCGGTCACGGGTCCCGAGAGCTCCTCCTGCATCAGGGCGATGTAGCCCATCACCGCGGTCAGCGGCGTTCGAAGCTCGTGCGAGACGTTGGCGAGGAACTCATCCTTGACCTGTTTCGCTTCGATGACGGCGATGTACTGTCGCTCGAGCTCGGCGTTGGATTCGAGCAACGCGCCATTGGCGCGCTGGAGCTCGGCGATGAGCTCCGCCTTCTCGGCCGTCGCCGCCATCTGGTCGGCGACGATCCGCA
>JANPKQ010000311.1:0-4714 GCA_031426115.1 Gemmatimonadaceae bacterium
TCCGACGGCACCCTCGCGCTCAGCATCTTCGAGCCGTCGCCGAACGGCAACTACCTCGCGTACGGCGTGGCGTCGGGCGGGTCGGACTGGCAGGAGTTCCGCGTGCGCGACGTGCGCACCGCGCGGGACCTCGCGGACACGCTCAAGTGGGCGAAGTTCTCGTCGATCGCATGGACGCACGACAACAAGGGCTTCTTCTACTCACGGTACGACGAGCCGACCGCGGCGACGGCGCTGCTCGCGGTCAACCGGAACCAGAAGCTGTACTACCACAAGCTCGGCACGAAGCAGAGCGCCGATGAGCTCATCTACTCGCGCCCCGATGAGCCGGACTGGGGCTTCGATGCCGAGGTCAGCGATGACGGCTACTTCGCGGTCATCCATGTGTGGGAAGGCACCGACCCGAAGAACCGACTCTACTTCATCGACCTGGATGCACCGACGCGCCCTCGCATCACCGCGCCGGTCGTCAAGCTGATCGACGAGGCGGACGCCGCATATCGATTCGTCCAGAACGAGGGTCCGACGTTCATCCTGCGCACGGACCAGGAGGCGCCGCGCGGGCGCCTCATCGGCGTGAACATCACGGCACCGCGCCGCGAGAACTGGCGCGCCATCGTGCCGCAGGCGGGAACCGCGACCCTCGTGGACGCGGAAGCGGTGAGCGACCTCATCGCCGTCACCTACCTCGAGAATGCGGTGTCGTCGCTGCGACTGTACTCGTTGCGGGGTACGCCACGTGGGACGGTGCCGATGCCGGGGATCGGCACCGTGACCGAAGTGACGGGGCACGAGCTGGACGAGGAGTTCTTCTACGCCTTCCAGTCGTATCTCTCGCCACCGACGATCTACCGCTACGACACGAAGAAGAATCGGCAGACCGTCTTCCGGCAGCCGACGGTGCCCGCCGACCTCAGCCCGTACGAGACGAAGCAGGTGTTCGTCCCGGGCAAGGATGGAACGCCGATTCCGATGTTCATCACGGCGCGGCGCGGCATCGCGCTCGACGGTACCAACCCGACGCTGCTGTACGGCTACGGCGGGTTCAACGTGTCGCTGACGCCGGAGTTCTCGCCGGAAAAACTCGTGTGGCTCGAGATGGGCGGTGTCTACGCCGTTGCGAACCTGCGCGGGGGCGGCGAGCTCGGCGAAGCGTGGCACCAGGCCGGCATCCTCGCCAACAAGCAGAACGTCTTCGATGATTTCATCGCCGCCGCGGAATACCTCATCGCCCAGAAGTACACATCGGCGCAGAAGCTGGCGATCCAGGGCGGCTCGAACGGCGGTTTGCTCGTCGGCGCCGTCACGGCGCAGCGTCCGGACCTGTTCGCCGTCGCGCTGCCCGCGGTCGGCGTCATGGACATGCTGCGCTTCCACAAGTTCACGATCGGATGGGCGTGGATCTCGGACTATGGATCGTCCGACAATCCGGAGCAGTTCCGATTTCTCTATGCCTACTCGCCGCTGCACAACCTGAAGAAGGGGACGACGTACCCGGCCACGCTCATCACGACGGGTGACCACGACGATCGCGTCGTCCCGGGCCACTCGTTCAAGTACGGGGCTGCGCTCCAGGCCGCTCAGGGTGGCAGTGCGCCCGTGCTCCTTCGCATCGACACACGCGCCGGCCATGGCGCGGGCAAGCCGACCGCAAAGCGCATCGAGGAAGCGGCGGATCGCCTCGCATTCACGGCTCAGCACCTCCGCATGACGGCTGTTCCGACTCCATAAGTCGTGACGACCTTCCTGCTCTGGTTCGACGCGTTCGTCCGCATCCTGCGGATCTCGCTGTTCGTCGCGGTCGTCATCCTCGCCGTCGTCTGCCTCGTCGACTGGCTGGTGCGGACACGTCGCATCAACCCGTTCAATCCGATCGCGCGCCGCATGCGCTCGACGATCGATCCGCTGATGGCGCCCATCGAGCGCCGCGTCGTCGCGGCAGGAGGACTGCCGGCGAGCGCGCCCTGGTGGACGCTCGTGTTCGTCGTCATCGCAACGCTCGTGATCATCACGCTCCTCGGATTCATCCGGAGCCAGGTGCTCACGGTGGCGATCTCATCCCGCAGGGGCGCGGGAGGCCTCGTGATGCTGCTCATTCACTGGACCTTCGGCCTGCTGCAGCTGGCGCTCATCGTCCGCGTCGTTTCGTCGTGGATCCGGATGTCGCCGTACTCGCCATGGATCCGCTGGTCGTTCCAGTTGACGGAGTGGTTCATGGCGCCATTACGTCAGGTCGTTCCCACGATCGGTGTGATCGACATCACTCCCATCGTTGCCTACTTCTTGCTTCGTCTTCTCCAAGGCGCATTCCTCGCCGTCGTGGGATGATGGTCCAGCGAGTTGCTGGCGTATGCGCTCCACCGTTGAGGACGAACGAGTTCATGTCGATGGGATCGAAGCTGGTCCCATCGAACGACTAGCGGCGCGCCATGACGAGGAATAAACTCCGTTTCCCGCGCCGGGCGCGCGGCACCCCGAGCTGACGACGACATGGCAACGATTCTGCTGGTTGGCACCGATGTATCTCTGCTCGAAGGTCTCGCGCAGACGCTGGCCGCTGTCGGCCACGATACCCAGCTTGCGTCATCGCTCGCCGAAGCGATGGAGGCAGCCGCGGTCCACGCGCCACTCGTCGCCGTCATCGATCGCGCCATGATCCAGCCGACCGGCGAAGCGCTCCGACTGCCGCTCGCGCGCGGCGGAACGCTCGTGGTGTATCGCCCGGATGGCGCCACCGCTCCTGCGCTGCCGATCTCCGTCCAGCGCGCAGTGCTCGCCGATCTCACGCTCCCACTCGAGCGGCACCGCCTCGTCGCCCTGCTGCAGCATGTCGAAAGCCGGGCGCGCAGCACCGGGCGCGATCGCTTGCCGACACCACCCGAGCGCCACCCGAGAGCCTGATCGCGGGCACCGTCCCGCCGTGGCGACGCCCAATAATGGCTGACTGGACGAGCGACCTCTCATCCTTCACGCGGGCCCTGGGATCGCGAGTACGGGGCGCAGCACGACAGCTCGCACGCACGGTGGCAGGAAGCAGTCCGTACGACATCGTGCCCTACCGCGGTCACGGCTCGACCGGGCGGCTGTATGTTCACGGCCGGGTTCTCGAGAGCGAGACCATCGCGCCAGCCGCCGAAGCCGACTCCACGTGGACGAACCTCCTCAACACGTGGAGGCGTCTCGAAAGCGATCCCCTTCCCTTCGCGCGCGTCATGGCGCGGTCCGGGGACGCCGAGCTGGAAATCGTCGCCGATGACGAGGGTTTCTTCGGCGCGTGGCTACCGGCGACGAGCGCGAACTCTCCCGATTCCCTGTGGCACGAAGTCAAGCTCGAGCTGGTCGGGCCACTGCGCGCGCAGGACGTGGACGTCAAGGCGACCGCACTCGCACTCATCCCACCGAGCGGCGCTGCCTATGGCATCATCAGCGACCTCGACGACACGGTCATTCAGTCGCACGTCACCAACTTCCTCCTCGCCGCGCGCACGCTCTTTCTCGACAATGCCCGGACGCGACTTCCCTTCCCCGGCGTCGCCGCATTCTATCAGGCGCTGCATGCGGGGACGGGCGGGGCGAAGAACCCGATCTACTACGTATCCAGCAGCCCGTGGAACCTCTACTCGCTGCTGACGGAGTTCCTCGATCTCCAGGGCATTCCGGCAGGGCCGCTGATGCTGCGCGACTGGGACCTCGACCGGGCGATGATGCAAGGCGATCGGCATCAGACCCACAAGGGCGCGATCATTCGCGAGATCGTCGGCCTTCACCCGACGCTGCCCTTCATCCTCATCGGCGACAGCGGACAGCAGGACCCGGAGATCTACAAGGCGATCGTCGAGGAGTTTCCCGATCGCATCCTCGCAGTGTACATCCGCAACATCCTCCGCAATCCCGAGCGGATCGCAGGGGTGAACGCGCTGGCGGAGCAAGTCCGCGCCGCACGCTCGACCCTCATCCTCGCCGACGACACCCTCGCCGCGGCGCGCCACGCGGTCGAGCAGGGCTGGATCCCGGAGTCGGCCCTTGCCGGCATTGGCGAGGAAAAACGCGCCGATGAAGGCACGACCGGAGAGAAGGCGCCGGTACCCGGTGTGCCGGCGGAAGGCGATGCGACACCGACGATCATCGTCGAGGGTTAGACGACAATTCGCTTGCACGGGATGACCCGATTCATTAGATACCGGGAACTACAATAGAGCACCGTGGTGATTTAGGGCTACTTGCGACCACGTTAAAAAATCGCTAAAGCGCCGGCCCGGCGCCCCGCGTTCGGGCGTTTTTGCATCCCATGACCAGCCATGTCCGACACTGCACCGCCATCCCGCTTTCTCGCCGAGCTCGCGCGCCGCGTCCTCATCTATGACGGCGCGATGGGAACGAACATCCAGCGCTACAACCTCACGGCGGAGGACTACGGCGGAAAGTCGCTCGAAGGGTGCAACGACAACCTGGTCCTGACGCGGCCGGACGTCATCCGCGCGATCCATGCGTCGTTCCTCGCCGTCGGCTGCGATGTTGTCGAGACGTGCACCTTCCAGTCGACACCGCGCCGCCTGGCCGAATGGGGGCTCGGCGACAAGACGCGCGAGATCAACGTCACCGCGGCACGACTCGCCCGCGAGGCGTGCGATGCGGCCGCCACGTCGGACCGGCCGCGATTCGTCGCCGGCTCCATTGGCCCGACCGGCATGCTGCCCTCCAGCAGCGACCCGGC
>JANPKQ010000312.1:0-15516 GCA_031426115.1 Gemmatimonadaceae bacterium
CCACGCGCGTCGTGTAGGCCTACACGACGCCGAGCACCGCCTTGATCGCCGTAGGGGCGATCCCGACGCCGATGGCGGCGCCGCCGGAGGTCGTGCTGCTCGATGTGACGTACGGATACGTCCCGTGATCGACATCGAGCATCGATCCCTGCGCACCCTCGAGCAGCACCGATGCGCCCTGGCCGATCGCGCGGTGCACCATCAGCCCGACATCTTCTGCCACCGCGAGGAGGCGCGGCGCGAGGCTCTCGAGGAGCGACAGCGTCTCCTCGACATCCGCGCGCTTCTTCGAGCCGAATCGAGCGAGCTGACCGTTGGCGTGGTCTACCCCGCGCTCGATCAGCGAGCGCAGCCGGTCGCGGTGCCGAAGGTCGAGCACCCGCACGCCACGGCGCGCGACCTTGTCCTCGTATGCCGGGCCGATCCCGCGCCCGGTCGTGCCGATCTCGCGGCTCGCCGAGCTCTCGGCATCCACCAGCTTGTGGTGCGGGAGGACGAGATGCGCGCGGTCGCTGACATACAGGCGACCCTCCACGTCCACGCCATCCTCGACGAGCGCATCGATCTCGGTGAACAGCGTGTCGGGGTCGAGCACGACACCGTTGCCGATCGCGCAGCGAACCCCGGGGTGCAGGATCCCGCTCGGGATCTGGTGGAGGACCACCTGGGTGTCGCCGATGTGCACGGTGTGCCCGGCGTTCGCGCCACCCTGATAGCGCACGACCCAGTCCGCGCGCTCGGCGAGCACGTCGACGAGCTTTCCCTTCCCTTCGTCCCCCCACTGCGCCCCGACCACGACGACGGTGCGCCGGTGCGAATCGAACATGTAGCTCCCGGAATCGTTCGGCGCTGCCGGCGCCCAAAGTCGCTCGCAAACAAAACGCCCCACGGGCGTGGGGCGTTGGTGCAATCTACCCCTACCACTGGGGGTGTCAACCGCAGCCGATCGCTGTCGGCGGCCTCAGCGCCCCAGTGAATCCAGCCCCGCCGACGGCGTCAACCGTGACACGACGTCCCCCGGCTGGATGACGCTCCGCACGGGCAGACTGACCGAGAACGTCGAGCCCTCGCCATACTCGCTCTTCACCGACACCTCGCCGCCAAGCGCCTCGACGAGCTTGCGGGTGATGCTGAGGCCGAGGCCTGTGCCGCCGAACTCGCGCGTGCGCGACTGGTCCACCTGGCGGAAGTCCTCCCAGATGGCGTGCAGGTCCTGCGTCCGGATGCCGATGCCCGTGTCGACGATATCCATGCGGACGCTGGTGTCGGACGGCACGATGCGAAGCGTAATGCCACCCGCGTGCGTGAACTTCACGGCGTTCGACAGCAGGTTGAGCAGGATCTGCTTCACCTTCGTCCGGTCGGTGTGCATGACCGGTGCGTCGCCGGGAATCTCCGTCGTGAACTCGAGCGCCTTCTTCTTCACGAGCGGCTCGATCTGCTGGGTGATCTCCGCGATGATCGACGCGACCGGAACATCCTCGAGGTGCAGCGGCATCTTTCCCGCCTCGATCTTCGCGAGATCGAGGATGTCGTTGATCAGAGCGAGCAGGTGCTGCGCCGACGCCTGGATCCGTGTCAGCCCCTCTTCCTGCTTCGGCGTGATGTCCCCGTAGATGCGGTCGATCATCAGGGACGTGTAGCCGATGAGCGCGTTGATCGGCGTGCGGAGCTCGTGTGACATGCTCGCGAGGAACTCCGACTTCAGGCGATTCGCCTTCTCGAGCTCGCGCGACTGCCACTGCAGCCGCTGGTTCTGCTCGGCGAGGTCGGTCGTCGCCTCGGTGATGCGCTGCTCGAGGAGGCTGCTCGACATCTTCAGCTCGTCGTAGAGCCGCTCGTTCTCGACCTGCTTCGTCAGGTCGTGCACGACCGACACGATCGCCAGCGGCTCGCCGCGCTGGTTGAAGATCTTCCCGGACACGACCTCGACGGGAAACTCGACCGCCGTCGAAGGGTGGGTCAGCGTCATCTGCTCGCGCCGGGCGGATGCCGGGCTGATGGTGAAGTCCGAGATGAACGTCGTGAACCGCGTGTCGTTGCCGCGCACCGCGGCCAGCCGCGGGCGTGACGCGCCCTGGTCATCCTGGAACAGCTCCTCTGCCTGCCGGTTCATCAGGATGATGTTCGACTGGTCGTCGGTGACGAGGATCGGGTCGGCGACGTTCGCGAGGATGAGGTTGAGGCGGTCGCGTTCACGCGTGGCGTCGATCTCTGCGAGGCGGACGCGCTGGATCTGCCGCTCCAGTTCGCCGGCGGCGCGGCGCAGGTCGGTGACGTCGCGCAGCACCGAGACGAACGAGCCCTCGCGGGAGATGTCGGCCGACAGCGGACGGGCGAGCACCTCGAACAGGAGGTCCGTTCCCTCGTCGGGGTCCACGAGGTTGAGCTCGCGCGCCCCGCTCTGGACGCCGCCGGCCATCACCGACTTCGAGAGGAACGACGTGAACAGCAGGTTGTTGATCTCGACCGCCCGCCGCCGTCCCTCGGAGTCCGTGTCCTTGATCGTCAGCAGGTGCTCGGCGCGACGATTGTGGACGACGATGTCGTTCGATGCGTCCGTGATGACGATTGGATCGGGCAGCGAGTTCAGGATGGCCGTGAGGAGATCGCGCTGCGAATCGAGCCGATCCGCGGCGCGGCGGAATTCCTCGACGGCGAACATCCGCGAGAGCACCGGGCCGGCGAGCATCGCGGCGTTCGCGAGGATGACGACGGCCTCGGGACGCGGGAGTCCCTCGAGCACGACGACGCCGCACGGCGCGTGTCCGATCCGGCGGCGTCGGTCCGCTGGCAGCGGGTGCATCGCGCACCCGGAGACAGGCGCTTCGGCGCCGCGGTTGTCCGGAAGCAATGCAGGAGCGCCGCGGAACTTCGGCTGCGGAAAGGGAATCACCGTCCATTGCTTGAACGGGAGGCCGAGCCGGGCGGGAGGCGATGCCTGCCCATCGCAGTAGAGCGTGTTCAACGTCAGGAGCGCCACGACGAGGGGATGCACCCGATCCTCGACGGGCACCCCGAGGCGTGGTTGTGCGCCGACGGCGAAGCCGACGGTGCTCGCGATCTGGAGCACCTGATTCGACCGGTCGAGGGTCAGCATCACGGCGCGCCCTACTCCGGCGACGTCTGCGAGCTGCTCCAGCAGGAACGTCGCGGCCGTCCCGAAATCCGGTGCCTCCGAGATGACGGAGAGGAGCTCCGCGAGCCCCTCTCCCGAAAGCTGGGATACCGCCGCTATTACCGGCTCCTCACCCGTTGAGCTTCTCAAGCCGCCGCTTCAGCTCCGCATTCTCCTGCTGCATGCGCTCCAACTCGGTCTCGTTGCCGGCCGCGATCTCGCGCGGGCGCGACATCGAGCCGGTGATGCCGACAGCGTCCGCATACTTGAGGTACGTCTCGATCGATGCCACGACGATGCGAGCCTCGACGGTCACGAGGTCGATCCCGACCAGCGAGACGCGGACCCACGCGTCGATCACGATCCCCTTGTCGAGAACGCGATCCAGGACGTCGATGAGGGAACTACCACTCGGCGAGCGTTCTACTGCCATGCCTGGAACTCCGTGCTGAGGTTAGGGGCGGGAGCGGGGCTTCGGGCCGGAGCGCTCCGCCAGCTGCGCGAGTTGTCGCTCGATCCGATCGAGCCGGGCATCCAGATCGCTGCCCGGTGGGAGAGACGCACCAGTGCCGGAGGAGGTCAACCGGGGATCGTGGCGCCACCAGTTCATCCCGATCTGCTCTGCCTTGTCGATGGAGCAGATGAGCAGGCGCACCTGGATGGTGAGGAGCTCGACGTTCGCCAGGTTGATCTTGATGTCACCCGCGATGACGAGGCCCTTGTCGAGCACCCGGTCGAGAATGTCCACCAGCCCGTGGCTGCGCGACGGTGTCACGAGATCGGCCAAGCAGCAGCTCCCCTTCGGCGCAAGGCGCCGCTGTTAGCGAATCCGGCCCAGCGGGCCGAGATCGATGCTGAGGTCGTCGTCCGTCAAGCCGAAGACGCCCTTCAACTCTTCCATGCGGTCGTTCAGGCGGAGCAGGGTGAGCCCCAGGCGCTCGACCTCCGCGTCGGTGAGCGCTCCTCCTTCCATGCGACGAACCGCCTGATGTTCCAAGACCTTACGCAACACCTCGATCAGCGTCAAGACAAGACGTGCAAGCCCCTGCTCCACCTGCTCCGGATCCGTTTCGATCCGCTCGGGCAATGTCCGCGCGAGCGCCGTGAGCTCGGCGTGCAGCGCCCTGACCTCGTCCTCCGATGGAGCATCAGTCATGCGGGGCGGAGACGAACTGGTATGGTGCGACAGGGCCGGAAACGACGATCCGCTCCACGAGGCCGCCCAGATCGGCGCCATTCAGAGCGGTTCGATAGGCTGGAATCTCATCGCGGGCGACGAGATGCGAGAGGGTGAGGGTGGCGGCCGGAAACGGATCGAGCGTCATTGCCTCGCCACGGACGAAAGCCCCCACAGTCTCCGTGAGCCGCGCCCGGACCGCCGCTGCCGTGGCTTGCACGATTTGTTCCATGCTCCGCTCTCGTTGCAGCTGACGCATGTAGCTCGTGCCCGGCGCATCCGACCCCGCGGAGTCCTGCTGTGGCTCGTCACCCTTCGGAAGCCGCGCAATGACGCGCATCTCGACGAGTCCGCGCACCCGTGCGAGGTCGCTCTCCATCCGCGACGCCTGGCCCACCAGCGCCGCGCGGCAGCTCTCATCCGACTCGAAGACCTGGCCGAATCGCGCCGGCAACGGCGTCTCGCCGCTTTCGAGCGCGGCCATCACGACCGCGTCGTGCGTTCGCAGGCGGTCGAGTGTCGGCGTAATGGTGCGATCCCCCACCGTCTCCACCCACGCTGCGAGTGTGTGCGCCTGCAGCACACGGACGCCCGATCCGCCAACGCCGGTCTGCGTCGGCGCGCGCGGCTCAGCGGCCGCGGGGAGGATGCAGTACAGGTAGGTTGGCATGGAACAGCGAGCGCTCGCGCTCGCGATCGGCCGATTTCTGAAGCTCGGTCTCGATGGCGGCGATGAAGACGTTCAGCCCGACGCGGATCAGGTCCACTCCGGCGACGGACACGATGATCGATCCCGAGATGACGAGCCCGCGGTCGAGCACACGGTTCACGAGATCGCTGAGCATCAACCGGTCCGTGTCATCGATATGCGGTTCATTCGCCATCCGTGGTCTCCTGCACGAAATGATACGGCGGCCACGGCCCCGTGAACTCGAAACGGAAGCCGGTCGGCTCATGCTCCTCGACCAGTGACGTGAGCTCGCGGCGGAACGGCTCGGCGGCATCCCGCTCGAGGAGGAAGGATGCGTTCAGCACCGCCGTCCCTGCCATGCCCTCGAGTGTCCGGCGCGGCAGCGCATCCAGCGCCGCCTCCGCTGCATGCTTCGTCAGTGCGTCGAACGACCGCTGCGCGACATCGCTGCCGACACGCCGCAGCTCTTCGGCGCGCTCCGATTCCAGCTTCCGCGTCAGGAGGTATCGCTGCCCCGGGGACGCCGCGGCGGCTGCCCGCTCGAGCTCCGCGATGCGCGGGCTCACCTCGGCGAGGTGCGCGGTGAGCGCATCATCGATCCGGAAGAGTCGTACGCCGTACTCCTGCCGCCCGCGTACGCGCTCGAGCATCCGCTCGAGCGACTGGCGTCGCTCCCGCAGCATCGCCGTGACGCCCGCTGCATCCCGGAAGAGCGAGAACATGGGGAGCGGCACGACCGCCCCGCGGTCACTGGCCCACGTCACGACGGCGTCGTGGGCGCGCGCACGGGGCCCGAGCCACTCCAGGTCCGCGGTGCGCGCCTCGACCTCCGGTCCCGCGTACACGCTCGCGTCGACGCCGGAGACGAGCGCCGCAATCTCCCCATCGGCATGCAGGCCGACGGCGGCGCCTTCGATACCGGCGGGTGCGTCGATCACTCCACTGCGAGCATCGACCACGGCGTACACGTACTGAACCTGATCAGTCATCGGCAGGGTGAAGCGGGATCCAGCCATCGCGCCAGCGCCGCAGTGCCTCCACACCCACCGGCGGCGGGGAGACCTCGGCGCTCACAAGCTGGGGCACTGCGCCAAGCGGTGAAAGGGGCTCGGGCATCGTCCGCGTTCGGTTCCAGAGCACTCCCAGCACCGCGACGCCCCGTGCCGACACTTCCGAGATGAGGCGCGTCGTCTCGCCGCGCACGAGGCGCTCGTCGAGCGCCACGATGAGGAGGCCGGCGCGCGTGCCATCGGCGAGGAGTGCACGCACGGCCCGCGTTCTCTTCGCGAATGCCAGCAGCTCCTGCGCGGTCTCGCCGAGGCCGACGACCTCCTTGTACTTCAGCATCAGTCGAAGCAGGCGATGCGACCAGTCCAGCGCGAGCGACGGCATCTCGAGCAGCCGCAGCAGGTGCCCCGTTGGCGCAGGATCGACGATGATGACATCGAAACGCGCTTCGTCCAGCGTCTCCCCGAGCGACGCGAGCGCGTACAACTCGTCGATGCCCGGCGGCGCGAGCGTCATCAGGTCGCGGACGATGGCACGGTCGTGGGCCGCGTCGATTCCCCGACCCATGAGTCCATCAAACAGCGCGTCCACCCGCGACTGGTAATCCGCGCGCATCCGCTCGAATGCGGCGCCTGCATCCATCTGGCGCGCGACGAGTGTGCCCGCGCCGTCCACCGCCGTTTCCACATCGCCGATTGCCTGGTCGAGCGCGTCGGCAACGGAAGGCGCGGGATCGGTGGACACGAGCAGCACACGGGAGCGTTGCGCAGCCTCGATAGCGAGGGCGCAGGCGACGGAGGTCTTTCCGACGCCGCCCTTCCCGCCGACGATCGTGAGCGGGCGGATCGCGACTTCAGCGCGCGAATGCAGTTCGCCGGATGCAGCCGCGACCTTCGAGACATTTCCAGGCTTGCCCCGCCGCGTGCCGGGACTCGCGGCGGAGGGTACGGTGGCGCCCCGAGCTACTTTACCCGCGACGATCGGGTGCAGCGCGCGCGACCACGCCTCGATCTCGCTCGCGCCCATCGGCGCTCGCTCGAGTTGCGGGACGTGAAACGTCGGGAGGTCGCGGAGCGGCTCGAGTGCGGCAAGCGCACGACCTGCCTCCGCGCCCGGCTCGGGCTCCGCGGGCACCGCATTCACGACCAGCGCTCCGACGGCGATGCCAAGGTTGCGCAGGGACGCAGCATAGCGCACGGTCTCCGCGCTCACGACGCCTTCCGGCCTCGTCACGAGCACCATCGCGCATTGCGCCGGGTCGGTGAGGATCCCGCGCAGCCGGTCGATCTCCCCGCGCATCTCCTTGATGAATGCGTCCGCATCGTCCTCGCGATACCGGTGCATCAGCGCCGAGACCATGAAGCGATGCTTCCCCTGCATGGTGTCGAGGAGCTCGACGAGCGCGGAAAAGGTCTGCGGCAGCGACAGCAGCCGCAGCGTATGGCCGCTTGGCGCGGTGTCGATTATGATCCGGTCCCACGCGCCCTCATCGGGGAGTGCCGCGAGGCTGAGGAACGCCATCGCCTCATCGGCTCCGGGGAGCGCCGATTCGATGAGGCCGGAGATGTCTTCGTCATCGAGATAGGTGCCGCGGTCGAGGATCGTGGCGAGCGTGCCGCGCCAGCGATCGAGGAACGCATCCCGCGCCACGCTCGCATCGAGCTGCATGGCGGAGAGCGCTGGCCGACCGGGAACGCCAACGGGTCTCGCCGTGAGTGCGACGCCGATCGCATCGCCGAGCGTCCCGGCTGGATCCGTGGAGAGCAGCAGCGTGCGGGCGCCGCGCTCGGCCGCGCGCAGCGCGAGTCCCGTCGCGCAGGTTGTCTTTCCGACACCGCCCTTCCCGCCGACGAGCGTCCATGCCGGAAGCGCGTCGAGCAGGAGGTCGATCCCCGTCACTCCGACCCGGGCTCGTCCCGCGCGACGCGGACCGGACCGCCGGCCGTCGGCATCCCGAATCGCTCGCGCCATTCGCGCACCTCGCGCAGCCGCTGCATGAGCTTCGCCTCTTCGGCGAGATACTCGGCGTCGTCGATCTCGCCGAGCTCGGAGCGCATGTTCAGCTCCATGAGGTCCTGCTTGATCGACGTATCGTCGATGAGCTCGTCCTCGACGACACGCTGCACCTTTCCGAGGGTCCAGCGGATGCCGGCGATGGGTCCGGTGACCGGCCAGAAGAGCACGTGCTTCAGGATGCCCATCCGGCGATCAGTTTGCCTTCTCGAGCTTGAGCTTGATGTTCACGAAGTTGTACGGCGGCCAGGGGCCGGTATACTTGAACGTCAGCATCTCCTCGTAGCGCCGGCTGACATCCTTCACTTTTTCATCGAAGGCCTTTTCTCGCGCACGCTCGACGAGGAACGCGGCGTTGAGGATCATGCGGTCGCCGATAACCTTGTTCGACCGGCTCGCGACGGCGACCTGCTTGAGCTCCTCGTGCACGTCGGCCACGAAGTGATTCCCCTTCTCCTCGAGCGCCGCCTCCACGAGGCGGCCGAGCTGCATCCGCGCGAAGTACGTGGATGACGCGGCGTTGCGGCTGATCTCATCCTTGAGGCGCCGGATCTCGTCGTTCTCCTGCTCGAGGTTGGCGACGACCTTTTCCCGGTCCCAGAGGATCTTGAGCCCGAACTCGATCTTGTCCTGCATCTTGTCGAGGACGTCGTTGAACGCCTGGTAGGTCGAGCGCAGGAGCTCGGAGACATCATCCTCCGACCGGAAGACGGTGCCGAACGACATCGGGATGACGGTGAACTCGCGCATCACCGTCTCGTTCACGAACTCGTGCGCGAGCACGTTCTCTCGCGTCGGGTCGTAGATGACGATCGGCGTGTCGCTCACCACCGCCGCAAGGTCGCGGTAGTGCACCGTGTAGACTCGCTTGCTGCCCCCGATGCCGATCTCCCCGAAATCGCGTGGGTGATCGAGCCGGATGATGCAGTAGACGTACTTCCCCCCTTCAGGGGCGCTGCCGACCGGCGCTGCGTCGTCGGGGTGGGTGATTTGTTCGCTCATCCGGGCCTGGACTCAGTGGTGATGCCGCGCCGACACGCAGAGGCGTCCGCGCGGGCGGAGAATATAGGATGCCAGGCCCCTCACTGCCACGCGGCGGCGATCACCCACACGGCCATGACGAAGCCGAACCCGATCTTTGCCGCGGTCGCCGCGGCCCGCCCGAGCAGTGCCCCCGTTGCGACGCGAGTCGCATCACCGGTCCGTGCGCCGCGCGACCACTCTGCCACGAGCGCTCCGGCGAACGACCCCACGAACGCGCCGATGACCGACCCGATCACCGGGATCGGCACGCCGACGACTGCACCTATCATTCCACCCAGAATCGCCCCCCACCCCGCGCGTTTCGACCCGCCGTACTTCCGGGTGAACCGCGCCGACAGCGTGAACTCGATCACTTCCGCGATCACCGCCAGCACGAGCACGGCGACGATCGTCCACGTCCCGATCGCTTCCGTGCCGACGAGGGGGTTGTACACAGCCGCCGCTCCGACAATGAGCCAGATGCCGGGGAGCCCGAGCGGCACGAGCAGGATGCCGACGAACATCACGAGGGCGAGGAGAAGCAGGGCCATGGCGCCGGGGTCTCAGGGTGGGTCGATCTGTCGCACGGCTGCCGCGAGGACGATCGCGGCTTCCTCTACACCTGCACCAGCAAGATGGCGCAGGTCATCGTGCGGGCGGTGAATTCGCGCGAGCGTGCCCCAGTTGCCCCGGCTCAGCGTCGCGCAGTCCCACCCCGCGTCCTGGAGTGCAACGGCGTCCACGAGAAGTCCGGGCACGAGGCCGCGCACGACCAGCGGAACGCCGACACTCGCGGCCGCGGCTTCCAATGCAGCGACCGACCGTGCACTCCCCCTCCGACGCCGCATGCAGACCAGCGAACCACGATCGTCCACGCCGTCGCAATTGAGCGCGATCGCACGCGAATACCGCCGTCCCACGGCACGCGCGCCGGCGAGCCCCAACTCCTCTGCGCTCGTCAGCAACACACCGACCCGGGTATGGGAGCCGAGGCGCGCTACCGCTTCGAGCACTGTCGCGACGCCTGACGCGTTGTCGAGCGCACCGGGGGAATAGGGACCGACGACGCTCGCCGCAACGGGCAGCCCGGCCGCGACGCCCGCGAGGGAGAGCCACACCCACCAGTCGCCGACCGCCGCGCCCAGCGCCTGAGCCGTCGCTAGCGCGAGCGCGACGATCCAGACCACCACCGTGGCGATGATTCCCCCCGCGCGCACGGCCGTCGGAACGGGCTGCGACTTCGAGTCGAGATGCGCGACGAGCCAGACTGCGGGCTCCGCACCACCTCGCGTCGCCCGCACGTTGATCCCGCGCTGCCGGCCGACCGGGAGGTCGAGCACGCCGTCGCGCGCGAGCCAGACGCCGAGCAGAAGTCCCGTCACGACGCACGCACCCATCACCGCGAGCCCGGCCAGCGGCATCCCGTTCGTCCCGAGACGCGCCGCGACCGCGAGCGCCCCGATCGACGCCACCCCACCGCCGGCGGTCGCCCAGCGGCCGGGCAGCGCCGAGTAGTCGAAGCCTTCTTCGGTCACGTCGAAGCCGTGGCCGGTGAGGATGTCCGTGCAGTAGCGGCGGGCGGCGGCCTCTGCCTCCGAGCCGGCCGGCCGAGGCGCCACCGCGAGGCGCTCGAGGTGGCGGCGGGCCGCCACCGCCCCGGACTCAGGCGACGGACGCCCCCGCGACTGCGCGCAGCAGCTCCGCGACGCGCGCACGGCCGCTGTCATCGAGCCCTGCGAGCGGCGAGCGCACGGCCCCGCCATGGAGGCCGATCGCGTCGAGCGCAGCCTTCACTCCCGGCACCCCGAGCTCGCCGACGATGATGCGCGCAGCCGCGGTCATGCGGTCCTGTGCCGCCTGCGCCCCCCGCCTGTCGCCGCGGGCGGCGCAGTCGTGGACCTCGCGCGCGAGCAGCGGCGCGAACAGGGCGACCCCGAGAATGCCGCCCTTTACGCCAAGGGCGAGCGCTTCCGCGAACGTCGGCCCGTTGCCGGTGAGCACGGTGAAGGTGGGCGACTGGGATGTGACGTACCGGCCGAGCATCGCGAGATCCCCGGCGCTGTCCTTCATCCCGGCGATGTTCTCGTGACCCGCGAGCTCGGCGACGAGCTCCGGTGTCAACGCGAAGTGTGCGTACTTGGGAATGTTGTACAGCAGCACGGGGAGCGGGCTGGCGTCGGCCACGCGCGTGAAGTGATCGCGCAGTGCGGCCGGCGTCATCGAGCTCGTGTAGTAATGCGGCGATACGACGAGCACGGCGTCGGCGCCTGCCGTCCTTGCGTCCTCCGCCCGCCGGATCGTCACTCGCGTCGATTCGCCCCCGATGCCGGCCAGCAGCGTCCGGTCTTCGGGAATGGCGTCGCGCGCTGCCTCGAGGAGCAGCCGCCGCTCGCTCTCCTCGAGCAGCGCAGCCTCTCCGGTCGAACCGGCGACGAGGATGCCGTCGAGCCCGGCCTCGAGGTGGGCCCGGATGTTCGCCGTGAACCGGTCGATGACCACATCCTCGGTCACGGCGTCGAACGTCGTCACGACGGGCCCGATGATTCCCCCGAACGGACGCATCATGCGACCGGCGCCCCTGCGCCCTTCCGGGGACTGTCGCCCGCCTTCACCGCGCCGCGCACCTTTGAAGCCTTCGCAGCCAGGGCGAGCGCTTCGGGATCCCGCGCCGCGGCGAGTGCGACATCGCGCGTCACGATGCCCCCATCGAGCAGCGTCACAAGGTGCTGGTCGAACGTCTGCATGCCGTGCTCCTCGCCGCCCGCTTCCATCTGGCCGCGCAGCTCGCCCAGGCGATCGGCGTCCGCGAGAATCTCCCGGATCTCCGGAGTGACCATCAACACCTCGGCGACCACGGCGCGGCCCTTCTCATCAGCGCGCGGCAGGAGTCGCTGCGAGATGATCCCGCGCAGCGAGCTTGCGATGCGGTGCCGCACCACCTGTTGCTCCTCGCTGGGAAACATCCCGACCATGCGGGCGATCGCGCTCTCGACATCCGGGCTGTCGAGTGTCGTGAGGATGAGGTGCCCCGTCTCCACGCCGTACAGCACGGTGTCCACCATCTCGGCGTCGTACATCTCCCCGATGACGATGACATCGGGATCCTGGCGGAGTGCCGCACGCAGCCCTGTCGCGAAACTCTCCGTGTCGACGCCGACCTCGCGCTGCGTCACCGAGCAGTTGAGGTCCCGGTGCAGGAACTCGATCGGGTGCTCGAGCGTCACGATGTGCTTGCTCGCCGTGCTGTTCACGTGGTTGATCAGCGCCGCGAGAGTGCTCGATTTTCCCGATGACGTTGCGCCGGTCACGAGCACGAGGCCACGGTCGGCCGACACGATCTCCGTCACCCGCGCTGGCAAGTGAAGCTTCTCGAGGCTCGGAACCTCGAACGGAATGACGCGCAGCACGATCATGAAGCTCGAACGCTGCTTCAGGATGTTGGCGCGGAACCGTCCGATCCCCACAGCGCCCCACGAGCAGTCGTAGTCCCGGATCTGGTCGATTCGCGCGCGATCGACCTCGTTGGGGATGATGCGCAGCGCGATCGCCTTGGTCTGGTCGGGCGTCAGCGCCTGCTTCGTGAGCGGAATCAGCTTTCCGTCGATCCGCGCCCGGAAGACATCGCCCGCCTTGATGTGGATGTCGGATGCCCCGCGATCCACTGCTGCCTTGATGATCTTCTCCATCAGCGGTCAGTAACCCTCGCGCTTGTCCACGACGTTACGGAGGGGCTCCCCGGCGACGTAGCGACGCCAGTTATCGAAGAAGAGCGCCAGCTCCCGTTCCCAGAATCCGGTGGGCGACACGCCCGAGACGTGAGGAGTGAGCAGCACCGATCGAAGCTGCCACAGCCGACTCTCGCGCGCCAGTGGCTCGCGTTCAGTCACATCGAGCACTGCGCCACGCAGCGCGCCCGCCTCGAGTCGGTCGGCAAGCGCCTCCTCATCCAGCAGCGTTCCCCGCGCGACGTTGATGACAATGGCATGCCGCGGCAGCATCGCCAGCCGCGCGCGCGACACGATCGCGCGCGTGAGGCTCGTCGAAGGCGCCGCGATGACGAGGATGTCGGCGTCCGGCAGCTCCGCATCGATCTCTCCGCTGCCGACGATGCGCTCGAAGCCTTCGGGAACGGCGAGGTCCGGCCGCCGCCGCACTCCGACACACTGTGCACCGAACGCCGCGCACCGCCGGGCGATCTCGCCGCCGAGCCCACCGGCCCCGATGATGAGGACCCGGGATCCGCGCAGCTCGCGAACCGGCGACTCCGCGCCGACGAACGCATCACGATCCCACAGGGTCTCGCGCTGTCGGACTCCGGCGACATCGAAGCCTCGCAGGAAGTACAGCATTCCCCCGACGGCGTGCTCGGCGATCGGGATGGCGTGGACCCCCGCGGAATTGGTCAGCACGACGTCGCTCGAGACGAGCTCGGGAAAGAGCGCTCCGCCGACGCCGGCCGCCGCGGAGTGCACCCACTTCAGCTGTCGCGCCGCCCCGAACAGCGTGCGGGAGATCCCGAAACCGAAGTACACCTCGGCATCCCTCACCGCCTCCAGCGACTCGGCGCTGGGTGCGGTTCCGCCATCGCCGTCGGAGATGGTCGGGGCGGCGACGACGTGCGTGCGCCACCCGGGTGGCGTCGCGGCGCGGATCGCGTCAGCGCCTTCCGGACGAAGCCGCCAGACCGGCGCCGATGCGGCGAGATCGGCAACGAGCAGGCGGACGTCGCCGCCGGTGGGCCGTGCTCTCAATCGAACTGAACGCTCAGCACGTCGCTTCGCCGCATCAGCACCGCCGTCACGACGTCGTATTGCCGCGCGGGCCCGACGAGCTTCACCTCGAACGTTCGGTCATCGGGATGGTCGTAGATCTCCTTCCCCGTGACGCGGATGCCCGACGACGCGAACACCGTATCGAGCTCCTCGAACGGCGTGTCGCGACGTGCCCGGATCGTCCCCGACACCACTCGTCGCGCGCGCAGCAGCTTGTGCTCGATGCTGCCCAGTCCGCCGAGCACCCCGCCGACGATGATGGCCGCGCCGCCGGCTTCGATGTAATGCCCTGCGCCGACCGTCATTCCGATCGCGGCGACCACCCAGATCGTCGCGGCCGTCGTCAGCCCGATGACCGCGCCTCGCGCCTGCATGATCGTTCCCGCGCCGATGAAGCCGATGCCGGATACGATCTGCGCCGCGATGCGGGCTGGATCGCCGACCCGCACACCGCCGTCGATGATGCCGACCTGCAGCGAAAGATCCATCAGCAGGGCTGAGCCAAGGCAGATGAGGATGTTGGTTCGCAGTCCGGCCGGCTTGCCGGAGATCTGGCGCTCGAGACCGATGCCACCGCCGAACAGCACGGCGAGTGCGAGCTTGAGCAGCAGGTCGAGCCGCAGCGTTCCAATGATCCCGTGCTCCGGGGCTGGAAGGGCGACGACCTGTGCGATGAGTGAGGAAAGAATAGCGGGCCCCCGCCCGCGACCATCAGGCGTTCAGCTCGCGAACGTCATCGGGCGCGGTGTCCGGCGAGATGTCGCCAAGGGACGCGCTTCGAGCCGTGTCTTCGAGCTGGGACTCCAGGACGTCGTCGGGCTGTGTCGGTGTGCTGAACGGGCGGAAGACACTGCTTCCGCAGGTCGGACACTTAACAGACGACGCAGGCGCGGAGTCGAAAAACTGCTCTGCCCCACAGGTCAGGCAGACGAGGGTGAGGACTTCGGGGCTTTCGTTCGGCCTGGCCATCGGGAGCTCGCTGGAAGGATGCCCCGATTTCACGCAAAGCCCATGCGAGCCTTGACCTCGGCCATCGTCCCGCGCGCCACCGACGCCGCCTTCTCCGCCCCCGTGGCCAGCGCCTCGTCAACCCGCTCTGGGCGCGCACGCACCTGCCCCGCACGCTCACGGATCGGCGCGAGCTCCGCGTCCATGGACCCGAGCAGCGCCTTCTTGCAGTCGATGCACCCCCAGCCGGCCGTCCGGCAGTTCAGCGCGACTTCCTCGACGAGGGCGGGCGGGCTGAAGGCATTGTGGAGGTTGTAGATGTTGCACACCTCCGGCGTTCCAGGGTCGGTTCGCCGCACGCGCTTCGGGTCGGTGACGGCCGGCCGCAGCTTTTCCCAGATCGACGCCGGCTCCTCGAGCAGGCCCACGGTATTGCCGAGCGACTTCGACATCTTGGCCCCGCCGTCGAGCCCCATGATCCGCTTGGCCGGGGTGAGCAGCCCCTTCGGCTCCGGAAAGAAGGGCCCATCCGGCGCGAATCGCGCGTTCCACTTTCGCGCGATGTCGCGCGACAGCTCGAGGTGCTGGAGCTGGTCCTCGCCCACCGGCACGAGATCCGCCCGATAGAGCAGGATGTCCGCCGCCTGGAGCACAGGGTACGTCAGCACGCCGACTGGAACGCTCTCCTGGCGCTGTGATTTCTCCTTGAACTGCGTCTGTCGTTCGAGATCCCCGACGGGCGTGATGGTGTTGAAGATCCATGCGA
>JANPKQ010000313.1:0-13475 GCA_031426115.1 Gemmatimonadaceae bacterium
GGAGGTGGAGCGGGCGAAGTCATCGCCTTCAGCCTGCTCTTCGCCGGCATTGCCGTCGTCCACTCACCAGCCGTGACGATGGCGCTGCTGACGGAAACGAAGGCCGGCGGCCCGATTGCGCGCACGACCCTTGGGGTGGTGCTCGTCTCCGACGTCGTGGTCGTGCTTCTGTTCAGCGCGACACTCGCACTCGCGCGCGCCGTTGCGCCACCCAGCGGCCTGGATGCGACCGGGCTGTCCCTCGGCGCAGTAGTGTGGGAGATCAGCGGGGCTGTGCTCGTCGGCGCAGCGCTGGGCGGGCTCGTGGCGCTCTACCTGCGCTTCCTCAAGCGTGAACTGTTCCTGTTCGCGCTGCTCATGGCGTTCCTTGGCGCCACGCTGGCGCGCGCACTACACGTCGAAACCCTGCTGACGCTCCTCACCGCGGGATTCGTGGCCGAGAACGTGTCGCCGTGGGCGGATGGCGAAGCGTTCCGGCACGCGATGGAGCGCGCCGCCGCTCCGGTGTTCGTCGTGTTCTTTGCGCTCGCAGGCGCCGAGCTCGCACCGGAGGCGATCGCGCAATCCTGGTATTTCGTCGTCCCGGTCGTCCTCGTACGCATTGCCGGCATTCGTGCCGGGACCTGGCTCGGCGGGCGGTGGGCCCGCGCGCCACACGAGGGCCGTTTCGTGTGGATGGGCCTCGTGTCGCAGGCCGGGGTTGCGATCGGTCTCGCGGAAGCCGTCGCGCAGGCCTATCCGCTGCGCGGCGCTCAGCTTCGCACGGTATTTCTCGCGGTCGTCGCGATCAACGAGATTCTGGGTCCGGTATTCTTCCGGCGCGCGCTCGCTCGCTCAGGCGAGATCATGGAGGGGCCGGAAGCTGCACGACGGCAGGCGACGCCAGCTCCAGCCGACGTCGCGGTCTCGTAAACCCGAGTTCAGTGAGTCGTCCTCTGCTCCTGATGCTTCGCTTCGACTCCGCCCCTGAACCCGTTGATGGCGAGTGTCGCCGGGGGCCGATGGGGTCGCTCGAGCAGGCGGCGATCATCAGCGCGAGCAACATGGGTCTTGCACTGCGTTACATATGCTTTGCTCGGTGTGATAGAATCGGCACATGAAGGAAGTGCAAATTTTGACACTGCGCTCTTCTCCTACCTCGAGGCTCTGATGCAGACGGCGTGATCTACCTCGTGCTCATCGTTGTGGGATTCGTCTTCCCCACCGGCTTCGGCCTGATTCCGTTGGGCGGCAACGACCCCTGGCTCCACCTGGCGCTCGGCGTGCCCCTCGTATTCTTCGGGTTCACTGCACACGACACCACGCGTCCCAGCCCGGTCGGCGCCTAGCGCTCGCGACCGTAGCCCAAGAATCGCAGGTGGTCGCTACCGGTCGGCGGCCACCACGGCGTTCAGCAGCACGTTGGCTCCGTTCACGACATCCTCGGGCTTCGTGAACTCGCGTGGCGAATGGCTGATTCCACCAACACTCGGGACGAAGATCATCGCCATCGGCGCGATGTGCGCAATCTCCTGGGCATCATGCCCTGCCCCGCTCGGCATGCGCTGCCGCGTGAGACCGCATGATCGAGCCGCGCCGTCGATCCAGCTCATCACCTTCGGATCGGACACGGCGGGCGCACTATCCACGGTGCGGGTGAACGCGAACGTCGTCCGGGTCGCGGTGCCGATCTCGCGACCGAGCCCCTCGAAGCGCTGCGTAAAACTGTCGATCTTCGTCGGGTCGAGGTCCCGCAGGTCCACCGTGAGAACGACCTGCCCGGGAATCACGTTGGTCGTGTTGGGCGTCACGTTCACCCGACCCACGGTCGCGACGGTGCGGCCCGGAACGCCTCGCACCGCCTCGTTCACCGCGACGGTGAACTTCGCGGCCGCGAGCATGGCGTCCTGGCGCTGATCCATCGGCGTCGTGCCCGCGTGGTTCGAGAAGCCGGTGATCGTGACCTCGAACCACCGAAGCCCGACGATCCCCTCCACGACGCCGATCTGGAGCCCCGCCTTTTCGAGCAGGCCACCCTGCTCGATGTGCAGCTCGATGTAGCAGGCGACGTCACCCTTTTTCAGAACCGCCTCGCCGAGGCGCGCGACATCGCCACCGACGAGTCCGATGCCTTCGCGTATCGTCTTCCCTGACCGCGCGACCTTGTCGAGGTCGGGGGGCGTGATGTGACCGATGGCGCACTTGCTGCCGATCGTCCCGCCTTCCTCGTTCGACCAGACGACGACGTCCAGAGGATGCCGCAGTCGTACGCCTTGCTCGCGCAACGATCGCGCAACCTCGATCGCGCCGAACGAGCCGACGGGTCCATCGAAGTTGCCGCCATCGGTCACCGAATCGACGTGTGAGCCGATGAGGATCGGCCGGAGCGAACGGTCGGTCCCATCGAGGCGCCCGAAGATGTTCCCCGCCGTATCGACACGCGGGTTCAGGCCTGCCTCGCGAAAGAGGTCGAGCGTGAAGGCGCGTCCGGCGAGGTCGGCCTGCGAGTACGCGACGCGATTGATCCCGCCGGCGGTACGCCCGATCTGGTCGAACTTGGTGAGCCAGCCGTTGAGACGCGCGCCATTGGCGCGCAACGGGGCGGGCTGCGCACCCGGACCGAACACGCGGTCCAATGCGGGCGGCAGGATGGGTAGCGCGGCGAGGGCCGCGGAGTGCCGAAGGAAAGTGCGACGATTCATGGGAGATACCACGAGGGATAATGGGCCTGACACTGGAGCGCATCAGCGATCGGCCCGGCCACGCCGACAGCATGACCCGAATCTATGCCCGCTTCATGCCGGCGGGCGAGTACGACGCGCCCTTCATTGAGCGTGGAAGAGCCGCAGTCCACGCCGGGAACGAGCGCAGATGGCAGGTGAAGCGCTCGGTCAGATCTGGCCGACCATGCGTGGTGAGACCTCGAAGCTGAACATCATTCCGGTCTCGATATGTTCGGCGATGTGACAGTGCGCCATCCAGCGGCCGGGGTTCGTCACGTCGAGCAGGATGTCCACGGTCTCTCCTGCGCGCACGAGAACCGTGTCCTTCCACACGAGGTTCGCCTCGGGAACACCATCTCTCGAGAGGATGAGGAATCGACCCGCTCCGTGCACATGGAAGGGGTGGTGCATCGGGTGATCCGACTCCATTTCGTTCACAAGACGGATCTTTACGCGGTCGCCGACCGTGAACTTCCACGCGATCGCATGGTTTTCGGTCCCGGCCGCGCGATCGATGAACTTCCAGATCATGTTGGTGTCATCCGACGCGCGGTTGACCTCCGGCATCAGGTCCTCCCACTCGACACCGTCGGACTTTTCATGTTCGCCATGCCCGCTATCGGAGTGCCCTTCATGGTCCCTGTCCCGCTGTGACGTTGCGCCGTGCGATGAGGGGGTGCTGGACAGGACCAGCTTCATTCCGCACTTGTGGCATGTGCCGGATGCCGAGGCGGTGACTTCGGGGTGCATCGGGCAGGCATACGAGGATGCCGCCGGCTTGGCTGGCTGAGATACCAACTTCATCCCGCACTTCGGACACTTGCCTGGTTCCCGCGCCGTCACGTCCGGATGCATGGGACAGACGTATGATCCGGCACTGGCGTCCTGCGGGCCGTACAGCAGCGGCATCGACGCGACGAACGCGAGCACCTTGTCCGGGTGCCGCTCCAGGTCGTGCGCCATTGACTGACGCTCGGCGGTGAGCTCCGGATCAACACGCAGGATGTCGAACGAGCGGGCGGCATCCGGAGCTCGCGAGCCCAGCACCGAAAACGCGCCAAGGTCATGAACGCGCTCAGGCGTCCGATGCTCGAGGCGCGCCTCGCCCGTTTGCGTGAACAGCACGTCGACAATGGCACGCTCCGATGGCGAGAGCAGGACCTCGTCAACGAACGTCTCACGCTCGCAGCGGCCACTGTCGCCGCCGATCAGCTTCATCCGCGCTCCCGCCATGGCAACATTGAAGATTCGGGTGTTCGCCGTGTTCACCAGATAGAGTCGCACGACTTCCCCGACGGCTGCCGACGCCTCGAAGCGCGTCTCACCGTTGATGAGCATGACGTTCCCGAAGCGGCCCATCGCCGTGAAGGTTGGTCCGGAGCGGTAAAAGGGCGCCATGCGTCCGTCCTCGATGAGCACGTCGTCGAGCGTGATGCTCAGTTGCCGGTCCGCGGGGGGCCAGTACGACGGGTCGGAGGGCTCGACGATGACGGTCGCGTACAGCCCCATCTCCTGAGCGAAGTCCTCCCGGAGATGCGGGTGATACCAGTAGAAGCCGGCGTCGGGGAACTGGACCCTGCACGTGAACTCGCCCCCGATCGCGATCGGCGCCTGGGTGTCCTCGGGCACGCCATCGGAATAGTTCTCGAGTCGCAGGCCGTGCCAATGTACGGTCGTCTCGATGTCGCCATGGTTCGCAACCCGCACGGTGATCTCCGAGCCTTGATCGACGTGCAGTGTCGGTCCGGGAATCGAGCCATTGTAGGCGAGCATGCGCACGTCGCTGTTACCAAAGCGCTTGCGTACGGGGCTGATGCGCAGGTCGAAGCGGTCGCCATCACGGAGCCGGACTGTGCTCGAGGTCTCCGCACTCGAGAGTCCAACGGTTTCAGTCGGAAACTGGTCCTTGGGATTCATCTGCCTCTTCACGTGATGGTGGCGACGCGTCGCTATCGAGAGAGCGGAAGCGGGATGCCGAATCCAGCGAGCGTGACATGAAGCTCGCCTCGCCGACCACGGGTGTCTTGAACGAAGCGGCTGACCTGCACACATCGAGTGGCGCAAGTCAGCCCATTCATTCAAGCCCTCCGCCAGCCGACTCGCCACATTCAGCACGATTGGAAACGGCTCACCTCAACGGGAGACGAAGATGGCGGACAAACCTGGCGTTCAACCTGGTCGTGCGATGACTTCGACCTCATTTACCGGTGTCCCACGATTTGGTCGTGTTGAGCGCTTCGACACGATCGTCATCGGCGCCGGCCAGGCTGGACTCGCGGTCGGTTACGAGCTCGCGGCCCGCGACGTCGACTTCGTCATCCTGAGCGACGAGTCGCGCGTGGGCGATAACTGGCGCCGCCGATGGGATTCGCTGCGTCTCTTCACTCCTGCTCGCTACAGCGGCCTGCCGGGAATGCCGTTTCCCGCATCGCCGGCGCACCTGCCCGACAAGGACGAGGCGGCGAACTTCCTCGAGCGATACGCCGAGCGGCATGACCTGCCCCTTCGCCTCGAGACCCGGGTCGATTCTCTCCGCTGGGATGGGGAGCGCTACGTCGTGCGCGCTGGCGGATCGACGCTCGAGGCGAACAACGTGGTGGTGGCGACCGGCCCATTTCAACGACCGCAGATCCCGGCGGTAGCAGCACGATTCGCTCCAGCCATTCACCAGCTTCATTCGAGCGAGTATGTGAACCCGTTCGAGCTTCCCGATGGCCCCGTGCTGGTGGTCGGCGCGGGGAACTCCGGCGCACAGATCGCGCTGGAGCTCGCTCGCTTTCGCAAGGTGTGGCTGGCGGGGCGTAACACTGGCCATCTCCCGCGCCGACTCCTTGGCCGAGATCTGTTCGACTGGGTGTGGCCAGTAATGACGCGCCTCACCCTCGATACGCGGCTGGGCCGCCGGCTTCGCGCTCGCGCGCGCAGCGGCGATGCGCTCATCGGTATCCCGGAGCGCACGCTGACGAAGGCGGGCGTGGTCCGCGTCGGGCGACTCACGGACGAGCGGGGAGGGCTGCCGGTGTGCGACGGAGCGGTCATCGAGCCCGGCGTGATCGTGTGGTGCACCGGGTTCCAGCCGGACTACAGCTGGATGGATCTACCGGTGCTGGACGACGACGGACGTCCGCGTCATCGGCGTGGCGTCGCTGCCGACTCGCCGGGACTCTACTTCGTCGGCCTTCGCTTCCAGTACCGGATGACCTCGTCGCTGGTTGGGGGCGCTGGGGCGGATGCCGTGTTCATCGCGGAGCAGGTGGTTCGGCGCTGCGAGTTGGCCGTCGTCTGATCACGGGACGCACGCTGGCCTCTCTGCGCTCCCCCTGACGCTCACCGTTTCCGCGACCCATGATTTCTGCTCGGAGCAACTGCCAGCAGCGTGTGCCTGAGGGTGGCTGCTCGCCGTCTTCGCCTTCCTGCCGCCACGTCCCAGCACGACGCCGACTGACGGCACCCAGTGGAAACCATGAGCAGCTCGGTAGGAGTCGGACAATTCCTGTCCTGGGACGGCGGCTGCCTCCTCATCGGCAGCTCGACCGGCGTCATTCCCCTGCACGCGCATTACGCCATCCAGATCACCGTCGGCTCGGAACCCGGTGTCCGCTTCCGGACGAGCGATCGGGAGGATTGGACCGAGTACCACGGCGCCATTCTCCCCTCGCGCCAACCACACTCGATGGATGCGACCCGAGTGCGCGCGAACGCCATCCTGTTCGTCGAGCCGGAAACGCGCGAAGGCCGCGCACTCACCGAGCTGTACCTGCGCGATGGCATCGCCGCACTGCCCGATGCCGTGCTGACCCAGGCCGCCCTGGCGCTGCATGCGGCGTGGCGACAGCGCTCACCGGCGAATGCAATCATCGAGGCTGCGCGAAGCCTCGTGCGGGCGCTCACCGGCGGTGTCGAGGCGTCGGTCGTCTCGGACGAGCGCATCCTCCGCGCTGTCGCGTACATCAACCGTCACCTCGATGCCCCGCTCACACTCGACGCGGTAGCCGCCGAGGCGTGCCTCTCGCCGAGCCGATTCCGGCACCTCTTCGTCGAGCAGACCGGGATGGCGCTGCGGCCCTACATCCTCTGGCGCCGATTCCTGCGTGTCTGGGAACTGATCATGGCCGGCGAGTCACTGTCGACGGCGGCACATGTGGCTGGGTTTGCCGACGCCGCCCACCTGACTCGGACCTCACATCGCGTGTTCGGGTTTCCACCGTCGGCGCTGCAGATGAGCGGTTCGCTCCCTCCGGAGCGCGCCGCTGCCGTGCGAGCGCCGGTGATTGGCGGGGATCTTCGGTCAGTGGCGGGCGCGCCAGTGACACGTTAGCCCCTGCGTCCAACGACCCAGCCGTTTCGTTCAAGATCGCCAATTTCGCGGAGAGTACCCTGGAGCCACGCTCGCACAGCGTGGCTCTTCTCTCTCCTACGACAACTCACCGCGAGGCTCTCCATGCGTTGCACGAATCATGATCATGAAGGGCCCGACACTGATGAACAGTGGCGCGATGTCGGTCCGTGCGAGACGTTGCGGGGAATCGCGGCGATATCGTCCATGCCGACGCCGGTCGTTCGTTTCATGAGTGGCTGATCCGACGCCATCGGACGGACCCCAACCCCCCCGGTCCAGATCGCGGAGCACCCAGCAGTCGTGTTCGTCCCCAAGCTTTTTACCACCCTGCAGGGTTATACGCGCGAGCAGGCGCTCGCCGACGTCACCGCTGGCGTCATTGTCGGCATTGTCGCGCTCCCGCTCGCGATCGCGTTCGCCATCGCGAGCGGCGTCACCCCGGACCGGGGCCTCTGGACCGCGATCATTGCGGGATTCCTCATCTCCGTCTTCGGCGGATCGCGAGTCCAGATTGGCGGGCCGACGGGAGCATTCGTCGTCATCGTCTACGGCATCGTGCACGAGTACGGAATCGATGGCCTGACGGTCGCCACCATCATGGCTGGCGTCATGCTCGTCATCATGGGGCTCGCGAAGCTGGGAGCAGCGATCAAATTCATCCCGCATCCGGTCGTCACCGGCTTCACGAGCGGGATTGCCCTGATCATCTTCTCGAGCCAGGTCAAGGACTTTCTCGGCCTTCGGATGGGCGAGGTCCCTCCCGAGTTCATCGACAAATGGGGAGCGTTCGCGACCCACCGCGGTACCGTCACTCCGAGCGCCTTCGCGGTTGCGCTGCTCGCCCTGGCGATCATCGTTCTGTGGCCCCGCGTGAGCCGCCGGATACCCGGCCCGTTCGTCGCCCTGCTCGTTACCACGGCCCTGGCTCAATTGCTTGATTTGCCGGTCGAAACGATCGGCAGTCGTTTTGGCGCGATCAGCGCTGCAATTCCAACACTGACCTTGCCGCACCTGACGCTCGAGCAGGTTCGCGCGCTCGTCGCCCCGGCATTCACCATCGCGATCCTCTGTGCCGTCGAGTCACTGCTCTCAGCGGTGGTTGCCGATGGCATGATCGGCGGCCGACACCGATCGAACATGGAACTCGTCGGGCAGGGAATCGCGAACATTGTGACCCCGTTGTTCGGGGGGATTCCTGCCACCGGGGCCATCGCGCGCACGGCGACCAACGTCAAGAACGGCGGGCGCACTCCGGTCGCCGGAATTGTCCATGCGTTCACTCTCCTGCTCATCACGCTTTTCGTGGGGCGATGGGCGGCGCTCATTCCGATGGCGACGCTTGCCGCGATTCTTGTCGTCGTCGCCTACCACATGAGCGAGTGGCGAACCTTTCGCGCCGAGCTGCGCTCGCCGAAGAGTGACGTCGCGGTGCTGCTGGCAACCTTTACACTGACCGTGCTCGTCGACCTCACCGTCGCCATCGAGGTCGGGATGGTGCTGGCGTCCTTCCTTTTCATGCGGCGCATGGCGGAGGTGACGAACGTCAGCGCCGTGACAAGCGAACTGCAGGACCCGGACGAGGCGGACGCCCCCGATCCGAACAGCGTTCGTCGTCGGACGATTCCGCGCGAGGTCCAGGTCTACGAAATCAATGGGCCTTTCTTCTTCGGCGCCGCTGCGACATTCAAGGACACCCTCGCACAGGTCGCCGACAAGCCGCGCGTGCTGATCATTCGTATGCGCGCCGTGCCGGCGATCGATGCGACCGGAATGAACGCCCTGAGAGACCTCGTTCACCGCTCACGCAAGGATGGTACGCTGGTACTCCTCTCCGATGTCCACGCGCAACCTCTCATCGCCCTTGGCCGCTCAGCCGTACTCGACGAGATCGGCGACGAGAACCTCGTTGGAAATCTCGACGATGCCCTCGACCGCGCTCGGGAACACCTCGGGCTGCCCAAGGTCCTGAGCCCGACATTCACCAGCACATCGGGGTGATGGGAGATTCGGCTCCTCTAGATCTCGCGCGGCACCCGCATGCGCCGCGTTGGGGCGACGACGACGCCTCGTGGCGCGATACCGTCGTAGACTGCGAGTGCAGGGTTCCGTAGACTGCAGTGCAGAGTTCAATGATTTCTCAACACCGGCGCGACTCCGGGAGAGAGGGCATGGTTGATCCGCCCCCATACGCAGAACGTTCCGACTCGCCGCCCGCGGCCGGGTCTCCGCCAGCCACGCCGCGCTGGGTCAAGGCCTTCGGCGCGATCGCGCTTGCCTTGGTGCTGCTGTTCGTCATCCTCCATCTCACCGGGGGTGGCTTCCGCAGCCACATGGGCCACTGACGATGAGTCCCGGCGTCCGGAGGGTCGCCCTCGTCGTTCACGTCACTGTCTCGGTGGGCTGGATTGGCGCGGTCGCCGCCTTTCTCGCACTCGCGATCACCGGATTGACCAGTCGGGATCTGCAGAAGGTACGCGCCGCATATCTTGCGATGGAGACGATCGGCTGGTTCATCATCGTCCCGCTGAGTGTTTCGTCGCTGCTCAGCGGACTCGTCCAGTCGCTCGGCACGGCGTGGGGCCTGTTCCGGCACTGGTGGGTGATCGTGAAGCTGGCGATGACCGTTCTCGCGACGGCCGTCCTGCTGGTCCACATGCAGCCGGTCGGTCACATCGCCGATGCAGTCGCGCGGGCAACACTCTCCGGCGGTGAGCTTCGCGGACTCAGGATTCAGCTCATCGCCGACGCGATCGCAGCGATCGGCGTGCTCCTCATGGCGACGACGCTGTCCATCGTCAAGCCGCGGGGGCTGACCATCTACGGCTGGCGTCAGCAGCAGCGCGGCGTGTCACCGTCATAGCTGCGTCCCGCGATGCCAACCCGGATTTCCGCACGGCGTTCCCCTGACAGCCCTCTCCGTTGGCCGACGTTCCTGAACGTGAGTACGACGATCTGGCGCCTGCGACATCGCGCATGCAGATGGCAGTGCGCGGGAGTCGACGCAGATGCCGCTTCACTTTCCCAACTCTTTCCGAATTCATCATGCGCCAACCTCTGGAAATCCCATCCGTCGTGGCACTGGCGCTGGTGCTGGCTCTCGCGGCATGCCGACAGCAGCGTCGTGAGCCAGCGGTGTCTCGCGAGAGCGTGCAGGTCCTGCTGAATCATCTCTACGTCACGGTCGATTCAGCGACCTACGGCGACATCGAACGCTCCGCCTTTCTCCGCGATACGCTGGCTGGCTTTGAGCAGCGGACGACTCTTCGAGAAGGCGGGCGCTCCTACCGAGCGAGCTATCTCTACGGTCGACATACCTACTTCGAGCTCTTTCAACCCGATGCCCAGCGACCCCTTGGACTCTCCGGGTTGGCCCTCGGCGTCGATCGCGCCGGCGAGATCGAAGACGTACGCCGACGACTGCTCGCCGTTGCGGACGGAGACTCATCTCGCGTTCCCCGCACGACCAACACGCGCGCACAGCGGGACCGCGCGGAGGCCGGCGTCGTACCCTGGTATATCAGTACCACGCTCGCACCGCCTGGCTGGGCCGGCGGCCGCCCGCGGGGAATGCTCTTCACATGGGTCATGGAGTTTCACCCCGAGTTTCTCGAGGGGTGGTTTCCCGACAGCACTGCACCCCGGTCGGCGCCAGGCTACCCGATCTCGCGCTTGGCCGTCAGGGCGATCGAATACCGGCCTGATCGGCTCCTCGGCGATCTGGTAGGCGCGACCTTCGCGCTCGATTCGACGGAACGGACGGTTCTGCTGGGGCAACTTGCCGCGCTGGGCTATGACGTGACGTCAGCCCGCGACGGGCGTGCATCCGCCTCAGGACCCGGCGTCGTGATCCATCTGGAGCCGGCTGATGCCGTCCGACGCGGGCTTGTCACACTGGAGCTGGAGCTCGTGCGCCCCGCGGCGCGAGCCGAGTATCGATTCGGTTCACGCTCGATCCTGGTGACTGACGGTCGACGGGCACTATGGACGTTTTGAGCGCCAGCGGTGTCCGGAGTTCGCCAACCTGACCCCGCTTCCGTCGCCGTGGCCCTGCGCTTCGTGCCGTGCGCCAGGCAGCGGGCCTCCTTTACAGCGACTAAAATCCGGCGGTATAGTAGGTGCTGCCCCCGTCTCAGGAGAAACCCGATGAAGCGAATTGAAAACACGGCCCCCACCCGCTCACCGCGGCGCGCGGTCGTCCCGATGCTCGTCGTCGCGATCCTCACGGCGACCTCCACCATGTTCGCCCACGACTTCTGGCTGATTCCGGACGCATTCTGGGTGGCGGCCGACTCGACGGTACGGACCAGCGGACGTTCCGGCTTGCGGTTCCCGAATGGCTCGGCCGTACAGCCGACCCGCGTTGCCGACGCTCGGATCGTGGGCGCCTCGTCCCAGACGAAGATCACCGAGATGTCCGTCGAGGGGTCGTCCCTCCGGCTGTTCCAGAAGCCGTCAGCCGCCGGGCAGTACCTCATCGTCGTCGGCCTGACAGCGCGGCCGTCACGGTCCACGCCTGCGGGACTCGCCCGGTTCCTGAGAGCCGAGGGCGGGGCAGATGAAGCGACCCGCCTCGAGCGCGAGAACGCCTTCGCCGGTCGGGACAGCCTCGTCTACCACTCGGCATCGTACGCGACGACGATCGTGCAGTTCGGCATCGGTGGACCCACGGCTTACAACAAGAACACTGGGCAACCCCTGCAGTTCATTCCGCTCGCCGATCCATCGCATGTTCACGTGGGCGATACACTCCATGTGCGCATCGAGGGCAACGGAAAGCCGCTCGCCAACACCGGTCTCTACACGAACGGCGTGGTTGACAGCACGGAGACCGGCACCGCAGCAACCCTGCACCTGATGACCGACGCGAAGGGCGTGGCGCATATTCCCCTCACCAAGGCAGGCCCCTGGATCATCCGCGCTGCTTACGTCAGCCCGCGGCCGGGGGCTGCCGGAGAGTGGGATGTCGCCCGCGCGACGTATGTCTTCACCGTTGGTGCAGAGCACTAGCTGTTTGATTCGGTAGGCATTCGACACGTACTGCCGACGTAGTTCAGAACCCCGCTGGAGGATCAGCGGGGTTCTGCGCGAATAGAGGACACGAGGACGGCGTTTTGTCTGAGCACTTCTGCGCAGCCTGCCACCCCGAGACCTGCACGCCAGCTGCCGTTAGCTTGTCCGATCGCGCAGCCGACGGGCGGGCCCGTACCGCGACGGAGAACATGGATGCTTCACGCTCCTTGATTCGGATGCCACTCCGCCAGCCTTCCGTCCTGATCTTCCTTACATGCGGGATCTGGCTGATCGGGCTGGGGCTGTATTTCGTGCTCCTGCGACCGGCGCTTCTCCCCGAGGATGCGGCCTACATGGTCAGTAGCGCCACCAAGATCCGTTCTGCCGTCCCCGGATTGAGCCGCTGGTTGCGTCATGTCTTCACCGTCATGGGAGGATTCATGACTGCATCAGGCGTATTGATGACATTTCTCGCGGCAACGGCGATCCCGGCGCGACGGAAAGGCACCGGCGCCGTCCTCGTCGTGACAGGACTCGCTACGGTCGTGACGATGAGCTGGATCAACTTCGCCATCGACTCGAACTTCAAGTGGCTGCTTCTGGCGCCAGCCATTCTCTGGGGTGCCGGGATCGTGGCGTATGCGCTCGAACGGCGCAGCTGAGCGGTCTGGTACGCCGATGGCGCTGAGGACATTTTCCGTTCCGCTGCGAGTCATTCTCATGACACTGATGAACGTGCGCACCGTCACCGCACGGTGTTACATCGTGCCCATCGCCTCACGGACGTCATGGCCCGTCTGGTCGGCGTCCGCTCGATGCGCCGGGAATCCTCCCAGGCTTCTGAATCGCAGGTACGTCGCTCATCTCCAGCTTTCGAAATGCCGTGCGAAGCGCATCTTGTCTCTGGCGCAGTCAGGCATCAGGTTGGGCCAGCCGAGGAATGCTTCGTGGCGACGCAGCCAGGTAATTCGTTCCATTCGCCGCCCATCGAGTCGCGGGATGGTTCCGGGGCAGATCGGATCCACGGATCACGGTTCTGCCGTTGCATGGAATGTCGTCCATCTTTCCTGACTGAAAAGTGATGTGCGGCCAACTCATCCACCCAACTGGTGCTTCGTGACCAAGCCCCCCCGCCGCAGCAGCAAGGTTCCGCGTCTGCAGGACACCGTTCGTCTGTCCGCTGAAGGACTCGCGAAGGTACTGGGTGATCTGGAAGCGCGGGTCATGCAAGCGGTCTGGGCCCTTGATCGCCCGGTCCCGGCGCGCGTCGTCCACACCTTCGTAGTCAGGTCTCACAAGGTGGAACCGCTGACGGTGATCACGGTGCTGAACAAGCTCGTGGCGAAAGGCTTGCTCACACGGAGAAAGCGCGAGGATCTCCTCCACTACGAGCCCCGCTTCACCGAAGCCGAGTTCATGGCCCA
>JANPKQ010000314.1:0-2046 GCA_031426115.1 Gemmatimonadaceae bacterium
CGATCGTCGTGGATCTCGGGACGACCGCGCGATAGGGAGCCACCGACATCCATGCGGGAGCTCCGGATCGAGATCGCGAAGCGCACCGACGGAGGCGCGGTGCTCCGCTGCACGCGTCCCGACGGCACGGTGAGCTGGCAGCTTCAGCGTGGATCCACGGGCGCCTTCTTTCCGCTTCACGACCTCACCCACTACGCGGTCGAGACCGTGCTGGATGTGCGGGACGGGTTCTTTGGCCTCGTGACGCAGGGATGGGAGATCGAGGATACGACCGGCAAGGGCCCGCGCGGTGGGCTGCCGGCAGGCGCGATCGTCGTCGAGCAGATCGTCGGCTTCCTCGACCGGGAGCGCGCGAGCAACGCGGAATGGAGCGCCGCAGACTATGCAACGCACCTCGGGATTGCGGGCGTCTCGCTCTCGCCGTCGATGCGCACGGCGCTCACCAATGACGCGCTCGCGCGGATCCGCGCGCTGCGGCACGAGCTGTTTTCACGGTGGGCGGGCGTGGCGCCGGGCGAGAGTCTTCACTTGACGTTCGGCGACCGGGGCTCGGCGGCGGTGAGGACCCGTGCGTCGGCGGCGACATCGCGCAACACCGAACGGCGGTAAGGGGATGTTGACGCCGTCGCGCGGCGGCGAGCGGTGCCACGGGCGCCAACCGAGGTTACAGTTTTGCCGCCGTTGACGGCGTTGACGCGCAGTCACGCCGTTCAGTTCTACATACCTTTCCCGCAGTCCTGTTTTGCCCGATGTCGCTCCCGACGCCCTGGCCTTCAACGTTCCTGGTGTTCCGAGTCAACGCCTTGGCGGGAATAGCTGACAGCTCCCCCTCACCACCCGACTCCCATGCGCATCCTTCGACTGCTCGCCGCCCTCACGCTCTTCGCTGGCTCCGCCCTCGCCCAGGATGCACGACTGTCCTCGCGCGACTCTGCCCTCGTCGGCCGGATCCTGCTCGCCGAGGATCGGCGCGACTCCACCGACGCGAGCCTCGACGCCGGTGCCAGCCATGCAAACGCCCGCGTCCAGGCGCTCGCCCTCCGCGCCCGTGGCCGCATTCGCGATCCGCGCTTCGCCGCCCGCGACTCGCTGCCCGCGCTTGCCGCTCCCCAGACCTGGCCCGAGCCTGCGTGGCGGCTTCGGTATCGCGCCCTCACCGGCCAGCGCGACGACTGCGCGGCACTGGGCCTTGCGCTCGCCGACAGCGCGTGGGCCGTGCGGCTTCGCGCTGCCGATCTCGTCGGCCCCTCGTGCGCGACGAGTGATGGTCTGATGACGACGCTGCGCGCCTGGGTGGACGCACTTCCGCGCGATGCGTCCCGACGTGCAGCGGGTGGCGTGTCGTGGCACCCTGCCGCACATGCCCTCGTCGCGCTCGCCCGGGCCCGCCCCGACGACGCCCGCTCGCGCATCCCGCGAACCGCCATGCACCGCCAGTGGCAGGTCCGCATGTACACTGCGCGGGCGGCGGCCGTTCTCGCCGATACCGCGACGCTGCGCACGCTCGCTCGCGATCGCGACGACAACGTACGCGAGACGGCCATCGAATCCCTCTCGAGCCTCACCGCGCACGTCGATGATGGGATCTACATCGCTGCGCTCGCCTCCAACGGCGCCCAGGTCGTGCGCGCCGCCGCAACCGCACTCAAGGGATCGTCGCGACCCGAGGCACGCGCGGCCGCCGGCGCCGCCTACGATCGCTGGGTCGCTCGCGGCAACTCCTCCGCGCGCGACGCCCGGCTCGCGCTCCTCGAGGCCGCGGGTCGTCCGGCCACCGACGATCGTCCGCCCGCAGTACGTGTCGACCTCCCGCCGCGCGCCGTGGCGCTCGTTCTTGGCGCCGATATCCGCCTTCGCGTCACCCTCGCTCGCGCGAGCGGTGGAGGATCGTTCGTCGTCCGACTTCGCGGTGACGTCGCCCCGATGATGGCGGCGCGCATCCTCGCGCTCGCGCGACGTCGCTACTACAACGGCCTCACCTGGCATCGCGTCGAGCCGGACTTCGTCATCCAGGGCGGAAGTCCGGGCGCGAATGAGTACGTCGGG
>JANPKQ010000315.1:0-2832 GCA_031426115.1 Gemmatimonadaceae bacterium
TGCTTGCCGCGCATCAGCGGAATCGCGCAGAACGCGCAGCCGTGGTCGCAGCCTTCGCTGACCTTGAGGTAGCGCACGTGCGGGAGGTCGCCGGCATAGGTCCGGACGCCTGGGTGCTCCACCGATGGGTCGCCAAGAACGCCTCGCTCCTCGAGCGCGGGGATGAGGCGATCCATCTCCGATGCCCCGAGGAACACATCGACCTCGGGCAGCTCGAGCATCAGCTCGGCCTTGTGCCGCTCGACCATGCACCCCACCGCGACGACCGCCTGACAGACGCCTTCGGTCTTGTAGCGACCGGCATCGACGATGGCCTCGATCGACTCCTGCTTGGCGGCGTCGATGAAACCGCATGTGTTGATGACGATGACATCCGCCTCGCGCAGGTCGTCGGTGCGCTCCGCGCCACGGTCGCCAAGCTGCGCGAGGTATCGCTCGCTGTCGACGGTATTCTTGTCACAGCCGAGCGTGATGAAGCCGATCTTCACTTCGAGGCGCCTGCAGGGGGGAAATGCATCCCGAAAGCTAAGCCAGCGGGCCCTCGGGACCAACCGCGCCGGACGACCGCTGCGGGGATCGAGTCACGATTTCCCCAAGAAATCGCGTCGCGGCGCGCGAATCGTGGCGGCCGGTCCCGGTGCGTCGTCTACCTCATGTCGGTGCATGGTGCACTGCACACGACTCCACGCGCCCCGAACTCCACCTCCCGCACGCTGAATGGCCTTCCTCTTCGCTACCGCAATCGATCCGAGCTGCCCGACCGACGCAGCGGGCAACCGACTGGACCAGATGGATCGAAGCGGGCACTACGCGCAGTGGGAAGAGGACTTCGAATCGGCGCGGCAGCTCGGGGTGACGGCGCTGCGGTTCGGCCCCGCCTACTATCGCACTCATACCGGTCCGGGGCGCTACGACTGGGAGAGCTGCGAAGCACCGATGCAGTGGCTTCGCGACTCGCGCCTCGACCTCATCGCGGAACTGTGCAGCTTCGGCACCCCCGCATGGCTCGGCGGATTCCAGGATCCTGCGTTCCCGGTCCTTTTCGCCGATTACGCCCGGGCCTTCGCGCGCCAGCATCCGTGGATCAGGTACTTCGTGCCGGTGACGCGGATCAGCGCGTGCGCGCGGGTCTCTGGGCTCGAGGGCAAGTGGAACGAATGCCTCACGACCGAAGCGGGCTACGTGCGGGCGCTGCGGAATCTCTGCATGGCGCACGAGCTTGCTGTCGAGGCGATCCTCGCTGAGCGGCCCGATGCCATCTTCATCCAGACCGAGCGCGTGGAGCACTACCACGGCGCGGGCCAGTCAGCGCGGCTCGAAGCCGATCGGCGGAACGCACTCGAGATGGTCGCGCTGGACCTGACGACCGGCCATGAGCTCGCCCCGGGCCTCGCCGGCTTCCTCGCCGACAACGGCATGAAGGCGCACGATTTCCGCTTCCTCCGCGAGCCGCGCGCAACCGGCCAGCGGTGGCTGGGACTCGAGTACACCCCGCTCTCCGAGCGACGGGTGGCGTCGAGCGGCCGGATCACGCTCGCCCGTCAGGGGTTCGGCGTGCGGCGCCTCGCCACCGAGTATCACGCGCGCTACAAGCTCCCGCTGTTCCATGCGGGCACCCACCAGGCCACACGGCGTGCGGTGCCATGGCTGCGCGAGCAGTGGAAGCAGGTGATGGCGCTGAGGACGGTGGGGATCCCCGTGCACGGCTTCACGTGGCTGCCGCTCACCGACGGCGTTGCGACGAAGCAGACGGCGCGCGGCCAGCAACCGGCCCCTGATGGCCAGGGACTGTTCGACCTCGGTCGCACGCCACGCCCGGCCGCCGCGGTGTACCGGGGGCTGATCGAGCAATGGAGCGTCATCCTCGGGACGAAGTCGGAGGCGGAGATCGAGCGCCAGATCGGGAGCTCGGCGTAAGGAACTCAGCTGGGCCGGAGCGGCCAGCCATGGAGCTTCACGCGGCTCGAGGTGGCGTACCCGGGACGGGAAACTGGGAGCTCACAGCGGAGAGCGGACAGCTCTGGGCCGTCAGCTGCTGGTGGTGCCTGATACGGTTGGAAAGACGTGCGACGAGCGGCAAGCAGCTTGGCCACGAGCTCTCAGGCTAGGTGCACGTGCGTTGTTTGGAACGACGGAACGACAAGGGCCACGGTGCCCCGGTCGTTCCGCGTTTGCTTTCCCGGGTTTTCGCCGTGGCAAGTATCTCACGGCTGGCAGCCAAGCTGCTTGCGGCTCGTCGCACGCCTTTCCAATCCTGCTGCCAGCCACGAGCAAGCGCGTAGCTGGCAACTCATGGCTCGATGCTTCGCGCTTACCAACAAAAGCGGACGGCGGCTACCGGCCGCCACCCCCTACCTGTAGTTCCCGAACTTCAGCTCGACGCCGAAATCCTTGCCTCGCAGTAGCGCCATGGCCGCCTGCAGCTCGTCCTTCGACGGGGAGCTCACCCGGACCTGGTCGCCCTGGATCGCCGCCTGCACCTTCTTCATCTTCGCCTCCTTGATCGTCGAGGCGACCTTCTTGGCCGTGTCGCCGTCGAGGGCGGTCTTGAGCTTGATCTCACGCCGCACCGTGTCGCCGCCGGCCGGCTTGATGTCGCCGATGTCGAGGTTCTTCACCGGCACGCCCCGCTTGATGAGCTTCGCCTGCAGCACATCGAACAGGGCGCGCATCCGGAAGTCGTCGTCCGAGATCAGCGTGATCGTGTTCTCGGCGCGCGAAAACTCGATCGCCGACTTCGAGCCCTTGAAGTCGTAGCGCTGGCCGATCTCCTTCTGGGCCTGGTTGATGGCGTTGTCGACCTCCTGCAGGTCGACGCCGGTGGTCACATCG
>JANPKQ010000316.1:0-23969 GCA_031426115.1 Gemmatimonadaceae bacterium
CATCGCCGTGATGAACTTCGCCTTGCTGCTCCCGTCATCGGCCAGGTTCCGGACAATCGCGGCCAGCGCCGATGCCTTTCGTGCCCGAGCCTGAGCATTGCAGTTGGAACTCTGGTACCATTCCCCGCCCCACCGGGCTCACCCCGCAGGAGAGACCCGCATGATTGCTAGTCCCCACGCCCTCCAGCGCGTCCTCCGGCACGCTGGGTTTGTCGGCCGCACAGCGCTAATCGTCGTCGCGCTGGGGTGCCGGGCGAACTCGGTCGCCGTCGCGCCGGTCACGCCGCTCACGCCGGTCGCCTCGGCCTTCCTCGACGATGTGCAGCAGCGCACGTTCGGCTTTTTCTGGGAGCTCACCAATCCCGTGAACGGGCTCACCCCCGATCGCGCGCCGACGCGCTCGTTCTCCAGCGTTGCGGCCGTGGGCTTCGCACTCACCGCGTACCCGATCGGCGTCGAGCGCGGATACATCAGCCGCTCCGAGGCGAAGCAGCGCACGCTGACCACGCTCCGCTTCATGTACCAGGCGCCGCAGGGACCAGGCGCCACCGGCGTCACGGGCTACAAGGGATTCTTCTATCACTTCCTCGACATGGACACCGGCCTGCGGTTCGAGCAGGTCGAGCTGTCCACGATCGACACCGCGCTGCTGCTCGCGGGCGCGCTCTTCTGCGGTGAGTATTTCGACGGAGCGGATGCGGAGGAAGTCTCGATCCGCGCGTACGCGGATTCGATCTACCGGCGCGTCGATTGGCAGTGGGCCATGAACGGCACATCGCGCGTCACGATGGGGTGGAAGCCGGAGAGCGGCTTCATCGTCTCGGACTGGCGCGGTTACAACGAGGCAATGCTGCTCTACGTCCTCGCCATTGGCTCGCCGACGTATCCCATCTCGCCGGCAGCATGGGGCGCGTGGACGGAGACCTACCAGTGGGGCACGTTCTATGGCCAGGCGCACCTCGGTTTCGCGCCGCTCTTCGGCCATCAGTACTCCCAGACATGGATCGACTTCCGCGGCATTCGCGATGCCTACATGCGCGGCCGCGGGATCGACTACTTCGAGAACTCGCGCCGCGCGACGATCTCGCAACGCGCCTACGCGATCGCGAATCCCAACCAGTGGAAGGACTACAGCAGCACGATCTGGGGACTCACCGCTGCCGATGGACCGAAGGACACGACGATGGTCATCGACGGACGCTCACGCCTGTTCTGGACCTACTCGGCGCGCGGCGCGACGTTCAATGAGATCCGGGACGACGGAACCCTCGCACCGACCGCGGCTGGCGGGTCGATCCCCTTCGCGCCGGAGATTGCCATCCCCGCTCTCCAGGCGATGCGCGACAAGTACGGCGAGAACCTGTACTCTCGCTACGGCTTCCTCGACTCGTTCAATCCGACCTTCGACGCAAACGTCCGCGTTCAGCACGGGAAAGTCGTTCCCGGCGTCGGCTGGTTCGACACCGACTATCTGGGGATCGACCAGGGACCGATCATCGCGATGATCGAGAACTATCGCTCGGATCTCGTCTGGAAGGAGATGCGCCAGCAGCCCGCGATCATCCTCGGGTTGCGGCGCGCTGGCTTCACCGGCGGCTGGCTCGAGCGCGCTCCGCGATGAGGACGTCCGCGCGCCGTTGCCTCGCGCTCGCCGCGGCCGCCGCCGCCGGGCTAGGCTGTGGATCGCAGCGCGCTGACGATGTCGTCACGCTCCGCTTCTGGGGCATGGGTCGCGAGGGGGAGGTCGTGCAGGAGCTCGCGCGCGGCTTCGAGCGCGACAACCCCGGCATTCGTGTCCGGGTGCAGCAGATTCCCTGGACCGCGGCGCACGAGAAGCTGCTGACGGCGCACGTCGGCGATGCGACCCCTGACATTGCGCAGCTCGGCAACACCTGGATCGCGGAGTTCGCGGCGCTCGACGCGCTGGTGCCGCTCGACGTGCAAGTGGCGGCGTCGCCGGTCATCGACCCCGCGGGCTACTTCCCCGGCATCTGGAAGACGAACATCGTGGACAGCACGCTCTACGGCGTGCCGTGGTACGTCGATACCCGGGTCGTGTTCTATCGCACCGACCTGCTCGCGAAAGCCGGCTACGCCTCGTTCCCGACGTCGTGGGCGGAGTGGCGCGCGGCGATGACGAAAATTCGCGAGCAGGGGGGCGCCGGGAAGTACGGCATTCTTCTCCCGACGAACGAGTGGCCGCAGCCCGTGATCTTCGGGCAGCAGGCCGGCTCACTGCTCCTCGCGGACGGCGGAAGGGAGGGCGCGTTCTCCGATCCTCCCTTCCGCGCGGGGTTCGACTTCTACACGGGACTCTTCCGCGACAGCCTCGCGCCATCGATCAGCAGCAACCAGATCTCGAACATCTACCAGGAGTTCGCGAACGGCACGTACGCGATGATCATCACGGGGCCGTGGAACATCGGCGAGTTCCGTCGGCGACTGCCGCCCGATCTTCAGGACAAGTGGGCGACCGCTCCCCTGCCCGGTCCCACGGGCGCCGCGTCCGGGATCTCGACGGCGGGCGGAGCGAGCCTCGTCATCTTCCGCGGCTCCAGGCACCAGGCGGAGGCGTGGAAGCTCCTGGAATATCTCTCCCGCCCCGAGCAGCAGCTCGCGTTCTGGCGGCTCACCGGTGACCTCCCCGCCCGCCTCGAATCGTGGAAGGACACCGCGCTGATCGGCGATCGCCACACGCGCGCGTTCTGGGAACAGCTCCAGCGCGTCGAGCCGCTGCCGGCCGTGCCCGAGATCGAGCTCATCGTGACGAAGGTCTTCGAGACTGGTGAGAAAGTCGTGCGCGGCGGCACGCCGGTGCCGCGCGCGCTCGAGGATCTCGATCGGCAGGTGGATGACATTCTCGAGAAGCGGCGCTGGATGCTTGATCGCGCCAGACCCCGGGTAGCGCCAACGGGCGGCGGCGATATTGGAGGCGTGCGCTGAGCATGGGGATCCAGGCGACACCCGAGGCCGAGCTGCCGCGGCACGCCGCGGCGAGCGCGGCGATGCACACTGGCCGCACGACCGAAGGCACCGTCGCGCGCGCGGCGTGGTGGTTCCTCGCACCGGCCCTGCTGCTCATCGGCGTCTTCTTCTTTCTTCCCGTCGCGGCGTCGCTCGTCCTCAGCATCACCGATTTCGACATCTACGCGGTCGGCGACCTCGCCAACGCGCGGTTCGTCGGCGCCCGCAACTATGTCGCGCTGCTCGACAATCCGCTTTTCTGGACGGCGCTCCAGAACACGTTCTATTTCGCCCTCATCGGCGGTCCGCTCACCGTCGCCGTCTCCCTCGGCGCGGCGCTGCTCGTGAACGCGAAGGCCGTCCGCTTCAAGAGCCTCTTCCGGACGCTCTACTTCATTCCATTCGTCACGACGCTCGTCGCCGTCGCGATCGTCTGGCGCTACCTGTACCAGCCGCAGTACGGCCTGCTGAACTACGCGCTCGGCGCCGTAGGCGTCCCGCCGATCAACTGGCTCGGCGACCCGAAATGGGCGATGCCGGCGATCATCCTCCTCGCCGTGTGGAAGAACTTCGGCTACAACATGCTGATCTTCATCGCCGGCCTCCAGGCGATCCCCGAGGAGCTGTACGAAGCTGCGAAGATCGATGGCGCGAGCGCGCTGCGCCAGTTCTGGCACGTCTCCCTGCCAATGCTCGCGCCGACCTTCTTCTTCGTCGGCGTCGTCACGATGATCGGGTATTTTCAGTTGTTCGCCGAGCCGTACGTGATGACGCAGGGGGGCCCGCTGCGCAGCACGACGAGCCTCGTGCTCATGATGTACGAGGAAGGGTTCCGCTGGTGGCGGATGGGCGCGGCTGCAGCGATCGCGTTCGTGCTGTTCGTGCTCATCCTCGCGTGGACGCTGCTCCAGCTCTGGATTGAGCGCCGCACGGGAAGGGCCGCCTGATGCGCGCGACGATCGGGAAGATCCTTCTCTATGCTGCGCTCATCGCCGGCGCCTTCCTCGCGATGCTGCCGATGATCTGGATGGTCTCGGCATCGCTGATGCCGACGGGGGAGGCCACGACCTTTCCACCGCGGCTGTTTCCGAGCTCGGTGACCTTCGATCACTACCGCGCGGTGTTCACGGGGCTGAACATGCGCCGATACCTCCTCAACAGCACGGTCATCTCGCTCGTCGTCACCGTCGTCTCCCTGTTCATCAACTCGATGGCGGGCTACGCGTTCGCGAAGCTGCGCTTCAAGGGGCGGGACCGGCTGTTCCGACTGCTCGGCACGGGGCTCGTGATCCCGGTGCAGGTTGCGATGCTGCCGCTGTTCCTTCTCATGAAGCAGCTCGGACTGATCAATACGTACTGGGGCGTCATCATCCCGACGCTCGCGAGCATCTTCGGGATCTTCCTCATTCGCCAGTACGCGCTGTCGATTCCGGATGATCTCCTCGACGCCGCGCGCGTTGACGGCGCGAACGAGTTCCGGATCTATCGCTCGGTGGTGCTTCCGGTAATCACGCCGATCCTCGCGACGCTCGCGATCTGGACGTTCCTCACGACCTGGAACGACTTCATGTGGCCGCTGATCGTGCTGAGCGACGATGCGAAGTACACGCTCCCGGTCGCGCTGGCGAACCTGTCGGGAGAGCACGTGCAGGATACCGAGCTCATGATGGCCGGCTCGGTGATGACCGTCGTGCCGGTGCTGCTCGTGTTCCTCGCGCTCCAGCGGTACTACATCGCGGGGATCACTGGTGGTGCGGTGAAAGGGTAGGCGGTCAAGGGCAGGTCAACTGCAAGGTCAACAGCCGGGTGGAACGATGCAGCGGATGCGACGGATGCAGCGGATACTGCAACAGCAAGAGACAAGATCAATCAATCAAGTATTGGTTGCCCGCATCACTGATGCCTCAATGCGGTAGATGGGATCCGCTTGATCCGCGCCTTTTCCGCTCAATCGTTCTTCACAGCCGTTGACGTTGATGCTGTTGTGGGCCTGAGACGACTCGTGTCATGGCGGCTGTCAACGGCAAGGTCAACCGCCGGGTAGAACGATGCAGCGGATGCGACGGATGCAGCGGATTACTGCGTAAGAGGATCTCGACAGGGGGTATCCGTTTGATCCGTGCCTTTTCCGCTTTATCGTTTTTCTCAATCTGTTGAACTTGAAGTTGACGTCGAATTCGATTGGAGGCTGGTCGTGATGCGCATCAGATCCTGGCTGTCGGTGACTCTCGGCATCTGCATCCAGCTGCCGGCGGCTGTCCATGCCCAGGCTGCGTCGCCACGGGTGCTCGATGATTTCTCGACGGTCTCGGGCTGGACCTCGCATCCCTCCGATGGCACGCGGCTCACCATCACATCCGACAGCGGCTCCCGCGGAAAGGGGATGCGGCTGGACTTCGATTTCCGGGGTGGTGGCGGGTACGTCATCGCGCGAAAGGAGATTCCGATCACGTATCCTGCGAACTACGAGCTGAGCTTCCGCGTACGCGCGAGCGCGCCGCGGAACAACCTCGAGGTCAAGCTCGTCGATCGCTCGGGCGACAATGTGTGGTGGGTGAACCGGCGGGACTTCACCTTCCCCGGCGCCTGGGAGACCGTCACCCTGAAGAAGCGGCACATCTCCTTCGCGTGGGGGCCGAGTGGAGGCGGGGAGCTCAAGGAGTCGGCGGCGATCGAGCTCGCGATCACCGCGGGTACCGGGGGCAAGGGTACGGTCTGGATCGATGACCTCACCCTGACGCCGCTCGATCCTGCAACCGAGTACAACCGCGTCCCGGTCGTCCGCGCGACGTCGGCCTCCGGCGCCAATGCCGCCGGCCGCGCACTCGATGGCAAGCGCGAGACCGCGTGGCGATCAAAGGCGGCGACCGGGCCGCTGCGGCCTGGCCTCGAGGCATCCACGCTCACGGTGGACTTTCTCCAGCGGCGAGAGTTCGGGGGCCTCACCGTGCACTGGGGGCCAGAGGACTACGCGACGACGTACCGGGTGCAGACCTCCCCCGACGGCCAGCGGTGGACCTCGGTTTACGAAGTGGATGGCGGCAACGGCGGCGATGATCACATCGCCCTGCCTGAGACAGACACCCGCCACTTACGCCTCGCACTCGAGCGCTCGAGCCGCGGACGCGGCTATCAGATCGACGAGATCGCCGTGCAGCCGCTGTCGTGGACCGCAACGCCCAACGACTTCTTCGCGGCGATCGCGAAGGATGCACCGCGCGGCAGCTACCCGAAGTACCTGTCTGGCGTCCAGTCCTACTGGACGGTCATCGGCGTCAGCGGCGACGAGCGCGAGGCGATGATCAACGAGGAGGGAATGATCGAGACCGGCAAGGGCGAGTTCTCGATCGAGCCCTTCCTCCATGCGAACGGGCAGCTCGTGACATGGGCAGACGCAGCGGTGTCGCAGTCCCTCGAGCGCGGGGACCTGCCGATTCCATCGGTGCGCTGGGAGACGCCGCCGTTCGCGCTCACGGTTACAGGTTTCGCGACCGGATCCGCGGGCAAGTCGGTGCTGAATGCACGCTATGTCGTCGAGAACCGCACGACAGCCCGACAGTCTGCGACGCTCTACCTCGCGATGCGGCCATTACAAGTGAATCCGTCCTGGCAGTTCCTGAACACGTCGGGCGGTGTCGCGACGATCCACAACTTCCGGTACAAAAATGGTGTGCTCGCCGTGGACGATGACCGCGTCGTCATCCCGGTCACCGCGCCGACCGACTTCGGCGCGGTCGCGTTCGACCAGGGCAATATCGTGGACTATCTCCGCCGCGGAACCCTGCCGGCGGCAGACTCGCTCACTGACCGCACGCTGCATGCATCGGGGGCGTTCGCGTACGCGCTCGACCTTGCCCCGGGCGAGCAACGCGAGGTCTACATCGCTGTTCCGCTGCACACCATGGACGCCGCCCCGGCCCCGGCCGGCCTCATCGGCGCCGAGGCGACGGCCTGGGGCCGCGAGCTGTTCGCCGCAGCCGTACGCGACTGGTCATCGGAGCTCGACAAGGTCGGGATTCACCTGCCGGCATCCGCTGAGCGGGTCGCGCGGGTCATCCGGAGCAATCTCGCCTGGATCCTCATCAACCGGGACGGGCCGTCGATCCAGCCGGGCTCGCGGTCCTACGAGCGCTCATGGATCCGGGACGGATCGCTGACCTCCGCGGCGATGCTGCGACTCGGCCATACGCGGGAGGTCCGCGAGTTCATCGAGTGGTACGCGCCGTATCAGTTCGAGAACGGGAAGGTGCCGTGCTGCGTGGACCGGCGCGGCGCCGATCCAGTGCCCGAGCACGACAGTCACGGGCAGCTCATCTACCTCATCGCCGAGCATCATCGGTTCACGCGCGACACCGCGTTCCTCGCCCGGATGTGGCCGCACGTCTCGCGGTCCGTCGGCTACATCGACACGCTGCGCGCCCAGCGCACCACCGACGAGAATCGCAGCGGAGCGAAGCGTGCGTACTTCGGGCTCGTTCCACAGTCGATCAGCCACGAAGGGTACTCCGCCAAGCCGATGCATTCGTATTGGGACGATGCCTTCGTGCTCCGTGGGCTCAAGGATGCCGCGGAGATTGCCCGCATTCTTGGCAAGACCGATACGGCCGCGGCCTTCGGGGCGAAGCGGGATGAGTTCCGGCGCAACCTCATGGACTCATATCGGCTGGCGATGCAGATGCACGCCATCGACTTCCTCCCGGGCTCCGTCGAGCTCGGCGACTTCGACGCGACATCGACCACCGTCGCGGTCGCGCCGGGCGGCGAGCTGCGGAGTCTTCCGCAGCCGGCGCTGAACCGGACGTTCCAGAAGTATCTCGAACATTTCCGCGGCCGTCGGGACGGCACGGTCGTGTCGGAGAACTACACCCCGTACGAGCTGCGGACCGTCGGCACCTTCGTGCGTCTCGGCCAGCGCGCCGTCGCCCATGAGCTTCTCGATTTCTTCTTCAGGGATCTCCGTCCGGCGGCGTGGAATCACTGGGCCGAGGTGGTGTGGAAGGACCCGGCGACGCCGAAGTTCATCGGCGACATGCCGCACACGTGGGTGGGCTCGGATTACATCCGGTCGGTCACCGACATGTTCGCCTACGAGCGCGAGGACGACGATGCGCTGGTGGTCGGGGCCGGGATCGCGGACGACTGGGTGACGACCGCGCCGGGCGTGTCGATCACCAATCTCGCAACCCACTACGGCGCGCTCAGCTATACGATGACGGGAACGCTGACGGAGGTTCGGGTGCGGATCGAGGGCGGAGTGCGGGTTCCCCGTGGCGGGATAGCGCTGCAGTCACCGCTGGCGCGACGAATGGCATCGGCCATGGTCGATGGTCAGGCGGCGGTGATCACTGGGGCGGAGATCATCGTGCGGCGAGTTCCGGCGGACATCATCATCAAGTACTAGGCATACATGCATCGAGCGCGGAAAGGCGAAGTGTACGGTTTTCAGTGTTCAGTTTTCAGTTGACGGTCGGACGGCACCTCGTAGTGAGAGGCTGACGACTGAAAACTGACAACTGATAACCGTTCACTTCCTTGTGCTTACAGGATCTCCCCCTTCGTCCGTATCACCTCCGAGTAGAACCTCCCACTCTCCTTCACCGTCCTGACCTGCGTCCCGTAATCGACATGCACGAGCCCGAAGCGCTTCGCGAAGCCGAGACTCCACTCGAAGTTGTCGAGCAGCGACCACGCGAAGTAGCCGCGCAGGTCAACGCCCCGGCGCATCGCGTCGTGGGCCGCGCGAAGGTGGGATCGGTAGTAGTCGGTGCGCAGGTAGTCCTGAATGCGTCCATTCACCGGCGTCGGCGGATCATAAAAGGCCGCACCGTTCTCGGTGATGTACAGCGGGATCTTTCCGTAGCGCTCCGTCACCCACACGAGGATGTCGGTGAGCCCCTTCGGGTAGACTTCCCATCCGGTCTCGGTGATGGCGTGCTGCCGCTGGGGCACGTAGCCGGCGCGCACGGGGAGCGCCTTCGGATCGTCCTTCACGACGTTGCGCGTGTAGTAGTTGACGCCGACGAAGTCGATCGGCTGCCGGATCCGCGCCATGTCGGCGTCGGAGAACTCGGGCCACGCTTCGCCGAAGATCTCGCGCATCTCGTCCGGGTACGTGCCGAGCAGCGCCGGGTCGAGATACTGCCGGTTCATGTAGGCGTCGTCGCGGTTCGCCGCCTCCCGGTCGGCCTGCCGTGCCGAGACGGGATCCTTCGGCGCGAGGTTCACGACGAGGCCGATCCGGTTCTTTCCGATCGCGCGGTAGGCCTGCACCGCGGCACCATGCGCCACCATCAGGTGATGCGTCGCCAGGGGCGCCTCGAAGTGGTTCCGATGGCCCGGAGCGAGCAACCCGTGGAGGTAGCCGCCGTCGGTGACGACCCACGGCTCGTTCAGCGTGCTCCACATCGGCACTCGATCATCGAGCGCGCGAAAGACGACCTGCGCATAGTCGGCGAACCACTCGGCGATGTCCGGGTTCAGCCAGCCGCCGCGATCGTCGAGCGCGGCGGGCAGGTCCCAGTGATAGAGCGTCGCCGTGGGCTGGATTCCCTTCGCGAGCAGCGCGTCCACGAGCCGCTCGTAGAAATCGAGTCCCTTCGGGTTGACCCGTCCGCGCCCCTCGGGGAGGATGCGGCTCCACGAGATGCTGAACCGGTAGGCGTTCAGCCCCAGCTCCGCCATGAGGGCGACGTCGCCTTCATAGCGCTGATAGTGGTCGCAGGCGATGTCACCGGTATCGCCATTCGCCGTGAGCCCGGGGCTGTGCGTGAAGCGCTGCCAGATGCTCGGCCCCGCTCCGTCGGCGAGCGGAGAACCCTCGATCTGGTACGCGGACGTCGCGGCTCCCCAGAGAAACCCGTCCGGGAAACGGATGGTGTCGGTCATACTCTCGCTTTGGTGTTAGCAATGTCGAAGTTCATCTATCCCGTGTCGCGCCACCCCAGACCCTCGTCGTCGGCGGCCACCATCCTCTGCGGAGCGATGCAATGGCCAGCGTGAGGCTCGAGGGTGTCCGAAAGGTATACGGCGACAGCGGCGCACAGGTCGCTGTGCACGGAGTGGACCTCGAGATCCGGAATGGCGAGTTCGTGGTCCTCGTGGGTCCGTCGGGGTGTGGCAAGAGTACGACACTGCGCATGATCGCCGGCCTCGAGTCGATCTCCGCCGGGAAGCTCTGGATCGGCGACCGGCTGGTGAACGACGTCTCGCCGAAGGATCGGGACATCGCCATGGTCTTCCAGAGCTACGCGCTCTATCCGCACATGTCGGTGTTCGAGAACATGGCGTTCGCGCTCAAGCTGAAGAAGCTCCCGGCTGCGGAGATCGACAAGCGTGTCCGCGCTGCTGCCGAGATCCTGGATATCAGCGCGGTGCTCGATCGCACACCGAAGCAGCTCTCCGGCGGCCAGCGCCAGCGCGTCGCCGTGGGCCGGGCGATCGTGCGCCAGCCCCAGGTATTCCTCTTCGATGAGCCCCTGTCCAACCTCGATGCGAAGCTGCGCGTCCAGACCCGCCGCGAGATCTCGAAGCTGCACCGCCAGCTCGGCGCGACGATGATCTACGTGACGCACGACCAGGTCGAGGCGATGACGATGGGCGACCGGATCGTCGTGCTCGACAAGGGCCGCGTTCAGCAGATCGACACGCCCCTGAACCTCTACGACCACCCCGCCAACCGCTTCGTCGCCGGATTCATTGGCAGCCCCTCGATGAACTTCATCGAAGGCCGCGTCTCCTCCGACAACGGGATCCGGTTCGTTGCGCGCGACGGCGAGGTCTCGATCCCGCTCACCGCGGAGCAGGGCCGCCGCCTCCAGCCGCTTGCCGGCAAGGACGTCGCCCTCGGCGTGCGCCCGGAGGATGTGTACGTGGCGACGGGCCCGAAACCCTCATCGGCGACAGCCGAAGCGACGGTGCAGCTGGAATCCGTGGAGCCAATGGGCAACGAGATCTTCCTGCACGGCCGCGGCACGGACCACGAGCTCACCGCCCGCGTGGCGCCTCAGGTCGTTCCTGAAGCGGGTCAGCCGGTGCGCGTGGCATTCGACCTGGCAAAGCTGCACTTCTTCGACGGCGAGGGGCGCGCGGTGGGAACCGCGTGACCACCAGCGCGACATCCGCGCAGTAGCTGTCGAAGAGGTCGGCGACGACGCCTTCTCTCGACTGCCGCCCGTTGGCCGGATCAGGCCAGCTGGACCTGGTGTCGCTCGATGATGTCGTACAAGCTGAGCATGTCGAGCTCGATCCCGTATTTCGCCGAGGCGGCAATGACGCCGTCGATGTCCGGCTTTCCGCTCGAGGCCACGAGCGCGGCGACTTCGCCATAGTAGCGTTCGAGCCCGCCCGGCGCGACGATCGCGAGAAACCGGACGCGCCGGTCCGTCTCGTTCCACATCGTGTGCATCGTGCCCGCCGGAACGAGCAGCGAGGCGCCCGGCGTCGCGACGAAGACTTCCGTGTCTATCTGCACGGTCACCGAGCCCTCGATCGCATACAGGGTCTTCGTCTCGATGCGGTGCCGGTGCATTGGCATTGCCAGCGATTCCGGTTCCAGCGCGTGCTCGAGCACCGAGTACTGCCCACCGGTATCATCGGCGTGCACCTTGACCAAAGTTCCGAAACGGCGAATGGCCGAAGGAGAGCCAGCGCCCGGGCCGGAGTAGTGCCCGGATCGGGCAGTGCGGGGCGGTCGAGTCACGGTCGCTGCGGGTTCGAGGGCATGACGGTTGACGATCGGCACCCCGGCGCGAAACCGCAACTGCGGTCGGTAGCCTCTCCGGGTTTGGCGACGGAAAAGGGTCGCCGTTGCCCTTTCCGTGGCTTCCGTGGCATCCGTTGTTGTAATTGCAGTTCTGCGGTTTGCGGTTTGCGGTTTGCGGTTTGCGGTTTACAGTTTTCGGTTTTCGGTTTTCGGTTTTCGGTTTTCAGTTTTCAGTGGTGCCGTTGTCCGCGTGAGTCCGCGGCCGTCCGCGGCAGATACCGCAGCTGTCCATGCTTTATCCGCGGCGTTTCCGCGTAATCCGCGGCCGCCGTCGGCTGTTGCAGGTATCCGCGCCAGCCTCATCCATCCGCGGCCGACAATGCCTACCGCACCAGCGCCAGCGCGACCTCTCCAACCACCCGCAGCGACCGCGCCGAGATCTTGTCGATCGTATCGCTGGTCGTGTGGTGGTGCGGATAATCGAGGTCGATCACATTGATCACCGGCCAGCCGAGTCGCTGTAGCGGGACGTGGTCATCCATGATCTGCGAACCGGTGGTCCGCGGGAAATGCTTCGCGTGGCCCAGCGCCGCAGCCTTCGTCCAGACGCGCTCGACGATCTCGGGCGCTGCCCGGAGCGAGTGTCGCTCCTGGAGGAACTGGAGGTCGGTATCGCCGATCATGTCCCAGACGACGCCGAAAACCGGCCGGTAGCCCGGCACCGGAACATTCGCGGCGAAGTGCGTCGCGCCGATGATGACATCCACGTCCGGACCGAAGGTGCCGTAGTCCTCGCCGTCCACGAACAGAATGTCAACACCGACCGACGGCGGCGTGCGCTTCAGGGCATCGGCGAGAGCCATGAGCATCGCAACTCCGGATGCGCCATCGTTCGCGCCATCCGCGGCGCGATCGCGCATCTCGGCATCGTGCTCGTTTTCGGTGACGGGCCGCGTGTCCCAGTGCGCAACGTAGAGCACTCGCGCGATTCGCTCCGGGCGAATGCGTGCGAAGATGTTCCGCATTGGCACCCGTGCACCGCTGGACGTCACATGCGTCCACCGCTGCACGATGACGGTGTCCGCACGCTCCCGCATCTGCGCCACCAGCCAGTCGCCCGCACGCTCGGCCGCGGCCGTGCCTGGCACTCGGGGGCCGAACGCGACCTGCGCGCGCACATACCCGAGCGCCGCCTCGCCATCGAATCCGGTAGACGGGCGGGGCGTCGGTTGACCCGCCGCCGGTTGTGCAATGACTCCGACGGCGCCAGCGATGCACATCGCTCGGGCGGCGGCACGCAGCCACTGAACGCGGTACCCGCGACACGAGGAGTGATTCATCGCCCGTTCCCACCAAAGAACTGAAGGTTCATCACCGCCGAGATGACGGTCTGGGTGAAGCGGCGATTGAAGTTCTCGTCGAAGGTGACGGTGCGCGCGCCGGTGAGGCTGAACGTCACGGTCTCGCTGACCTCGGTGTCGGCCCCGACGTTGAATGTGTAGCGCCCATTGTCGGTGAGGCGACTCGACGAACCGCTGTCGTTCGTGATGTGGCTCTGGTTCTGCGAGCGCTGGAAACCGACCCGCGTGCGCAGGTCGCCGGGGAGGCGCCATGCGCGCCGTGGCGCGAAGGTCTTCCCCAGCTCGGCGCCGTACTCGTGGGTCTGGCCCTTCGCGAGGCTGCCGGGCCGCGTGCTCTCCGTCAGCGTCACGTTGTACGACCCCGCGGTCGTCAACCCGCCGAACACTTCCCATGCGACGGAGAGGTTCAGCGGATAGCTCAGCGACCTGTCCGACGCGCGGTCGATGTCGGAGCCGGCGTCGAACGCGGGCGCGAGCGTCGACCGTGTCGTCCGGCGGAAGCCCGCACGCGCGCCGACGCTCGAGACATAGCTCGCGATCGCCGTCGGCGGACGCCAGTTCCAGAGCAGGTTCGCATCGGGAAACGTTCGCTGGGCGCCGTCGATCACCGACTGCTGATCCTGGAGCCGCCGCGTCCAGTTGCGTGTGTCGGTGCGCTGGAAGCGATTCTGGAGCGACAACCCGAGGGGGAATGCCAGCGTATTTGCGATCGTCAGGGCGTTGGTGAGGCCAGCGCTGCTCGCGCGCTGACCGTTCTGCGAACGGAAGTCATCGATGCCGCCGAGCCCGAACTGGTATCCGACGGGCGCCATGTCGCCCGCCCGGTCGAAGGAGGACAACAGCGAGCGCGTGTAGGCAACTTCCACGGGAGCGAGAATGCGCGAAGCTCGTGTCACCAGCGGCACTCGCCCGAGGTAGGTCTGGAGACCCGTCGCGATGTCGATCGTCGCCCCGGCATTGAAGCTTTGGGTCCCACTCATCCGCCGCGGAAGCACACTGTCCGTCGTCCCGCTCGGGATCACCAGCGAGCGCGCATTCGGGTCCTGGGTCATCGTGAAATCGGATCCCAGACTGATGTTCGGCCGGATCCACGGCGACAGGAGCGGCGAAAAACTGACCAGCGCGCGCATCGAGCGCTCACGCTCCAGGCCGACATCCCCGCCAAGGAACCGCTGTCTGCTACGGGCGGCGGCGCTGGTGTCGCCGTAGTCGCGGAGATCGCGAAGCGAGCTGACATCCCATCGCAGGTTCAACGCGCGCGCCGGCCGCAGCTCGATCGCCGTGCCGTTCCGCCACACGAAGTTGAGGCCGTCTACGCGGCGGCCGATATCGCTATCTGACGCGGCGGGACGCGAGAACGATGTCCGTCGATCGGTGGCGCGGGCGAGCGCGCTGGTGACGCGGAACTGTGTCGGCGCGTACTGGTACTCGCCATTCCGGAACGCCGCCAGCGGCGGGGTTCGCAAGAGCCAGTCCGGGAGGATGGCGACAGCGCGGTCGAGCCAGCCGGGAAGCCTCACCGCTCGCGGGTCCGCGGCAATATTGTAATCCACCCCCACCGTGAAGTTCGACGAGCGCGCCTCCTGATACTCGCTTCGCGCACCCGTCGAGGCATACGTCGAGCTGAGCGACAGGTTGTTGAACAGGGGCGCGTACCGCGAGTTCTCGAGGGGCACCGACCGGCGCATCGTCAACGAGTACGACGTCGCGCTCGACCGCGGCGTGCGGAGCCCGGGCACACCGTCCGCAAGCACGTCCGAGCTCGTCATGAAGTACGGATCGCTCCCGGCTGCTCGATGGTTGATCGTCAACGGCGCGGAGAGTCCGAGGCCGGGAACCAGCTTGCCGAGCTGGAACGTCGAGATCACATCCAGGGCGTCCTGGGTGTTGAATGTCGGCTGCTCGGCGAGCTGCCGAAAGCTGCGATCGCGCCGGCTGAGATTCGCGCGAACATCCCAGAAGTCCGCCGCGCGAATGTCGATGCCGACCTGCCCTGCGTAGCCCGGCGCATTCACGACGCCGGTGAGCCGAATGTCATTGATCCAGAGCTCGAGGGTGTCGCTGAGAAGACTCGGCACGGGAATGGTCCCCTCGCTGACGCGCAGGATTCCGACCGCGAGCTCCTGCACCGATGCGAGATCGGGCGGGCTGACGTTGGGATCGACCGAGTACACCATGTAGCCGCCGTCGCAGGCCGCGTAGCGCATCGATGTCGCCGTCGGTGGCGCGATCGACGCGAGGATGAGTGCCGAGTCCGCCGCGGTGCACGATGTGATGCTCTCCGCCGCGTCGCCTCGCAGCAGCGCGGTCTGGATCTTCGCCTTCAGCGCGAAGAAGCGCTGGAAATCCACGCGAATCTCGGGTTCCCATGCGTTCTGGGTGTTGCCCGCGTTCACCGGCGTGCGGTACAGGTAGAAGTTGTCCGCGTCGCGGCCGATCTTGACGTAGAACTGGAGCGGGCCTCCCTGACCCCAGCCCTCCCCGCGTCCGCGCGCCCACACCCGAAGCTGCTCGTAGCCCATGAAGCTCTTCTGGCCTTCGGGAAATCGGTAATACGCCTCGGCACGCTCGTTCACGCCGAGCCCGCCGGCGAGCAGGCGCATCGACCGCTCGTTGATCTGGATCTGGCCCGGCGCGAACCCCGTGTTGCGATTGTCCGCCTGCTCGATGACACCCGGCGGCGGCTGGTACGGGATCGACGCGGTGGAATCCGCGGTCCCGATGAGCGTTGCAATGACATAGCCGCGGAGCCCGCCGGTGGCGCCCGGATCCCCGGCGATGCCGGCGATCGGCGCATCACTGCGCTTCACCCACGGCGCGCCGACGAGCTTGAGTCCCGAGATCGGCAGATCGACGACTGCATCGTCGGGCGTGTCGCCGCTCGACACGATCGTGAGGCGCAGCGTCTTCATGCGGCGCAGAAGCGGCTCCGCGATCCCGTTCGTCTCTGGCGCGCTGATCGGCACGCGGACCTTCACCCAATGGAGCGGCACGCCGGAACGGTTGCGCGTGTCGCTCGCGTTGAGGCGGCCACCGACGCGGCTGTAGCTGTCGGGATCGGACAGGTCCACCGGGAATCGCAGCACGCGCTCCCCTTCCCTCGGGAAGTTGAGCACGTTGTCGAGATCGATGTCCTCTTCATCGAGCCGGTCGTTCCGCACGGTGCAGTTGAGGCGCGGATCACCGAGCCGGCGTGCACTGCGATCCGCGCGGCACACCGCGACGTTCGTGGAATCGAATGTCGCGCCGGTGGCGGCATCGCGGACCCGAATCGTCCGCGCGAGGTCACCGGCGAGCCCGATGTCGTTCACCGAAGCGTCGAACGCGCGCGACAGGGAATCGCGCTCGCTGTCCAGCACGTCAATGCCCTGGAACTGCTTGCCCCGAGCGCCGATGATGGCGAACCCCGGCATGCTGCGGTCCACGATGACCGTGTCGGGCGAGAACGCGATCGTGTTCTCGGAGACATCGCCGATATCGACGATGACCGTCGGGTTGGCCCGCCTCCCTGTCAGCGAAGTGTCCACCAGCGCCCAGAACTCGAGGTGCTCGACGCGCGTCAGGTCCACCCCGCTCGGGCTGAGCACCGTTCGCAGCGATCGCCACCGCCGACCGCTCGGCGTCCCGCCGATCGTCCACGTGCTGTTGCCCGCCGGGTCCACCGTGCCGCCAACGCTCAGCGGCAGGAGGGTCAACAGAAGGATCGGCTCGGCGGAGCTGAACGCGCTGCCGACGAGCTTCGTCAGCGGGTCGATCTCGCGGACCGTGAAGGCGATAAGGTCGCCGCTGGCCGTGGCGCCGGTGTTCTGCCAGACGAGCGTCGAGGCGCGCTGCAGGTCGGTGACTTCATTCGGCAGCGACGGCGATGCGATCGGGCGCGATGAGAAATACCAGCGCGAATCGGCCAGCGGTACGACGATCCCGCCTTCGCCCTCGAACGATTCGAGAAAGGCGCGGTTCTCCGCATTTGGATCGGGACGGCTCATCGCGAGCTCGCCCTGGACCGCGATGCGCGAGGGAGCGGTCGTCGTCATGAAGCGCTGGAGCGCGCTCGTCAGTCCAGATGCATCCCACGCGAAGCGGCCGCTCATGCCCGCGATCAGCGACGAAGCCGCCTCGTTGCCGAGTGTCGGCCGGCTGAAGACGGACGATTGTTGCTGGCTGATGGCCGTGAACGCGAACTCGCCGTTGGTGAGCGGGAACTCGGTGCTCAGCGCGAAGATGTTCGTCGGTTTCTGGGCGAAGAGCGGATTCTCCTCGTACCAGATCTCGACGCGTCGCGGCCGCAGCAGAAGCGTGTCAGGCCGGTTGAGGGTGATCCGTCCGAGATCGTAGTCCACGGTGTAGTCGCGATCGCGGAGAAGCTGGACGCCGTCCATCTCGACACGCTCCGAATTCCGGCGAAGCTGGATCGACTGGAGCGCGAACGTTCCCGACCCGCCGACGCCTGCGCTCGCATAACGCGTGTCGAGGTGGTAGACCGGTTGCGGCCGTCGCGGCGACGTGATGTCCTCGGTGGGCGTCGTGTACAGCGTGTCGTTGGACGGGTTGCCAGCCGACGCGAGCCCGCGCCTCGCGAACGGCTCGAGGGACGGGAAAATGAGGAAGTAATCCCGGATGAGCTTCTGGCTCCCCGTCGCCCCGATGTTGTAGTTCGGATCCGTGGTCCGCGGCCACAGCCGGCTTTCCGTGTCGAGCGTCGAGCCGTTGCTCGACTGAGAGAGCCCGAAGAGCTGGAGATAGGTCTCGGCCGTGCCGGCGATGGGCTTCTCCTGGTCGCCGCTGCTGCCGGTGACGATCTTCACGTCGAGCGATGTGCGATCGAGCTCGTCCCCGCCGATCCGGTAGGCCGAACGGATCTCGCGGTTGAACACCGAATCGCCCGGCGTCACCTCCGAATCCCAGAGCAGGTTCGCGTACTGCGGCGCATCACGGAACTCGAGATCGGGGTCGCCGCCGGTGTCCTGGTTCCTCGTTATCGTGCCGTTTGCCATCGACACGTTGTACGCGACGACGAGCCGCTCGTTGCGGCCGAGGGGCCGCAGGAGCGCGATCCAGAGTCGCGAGGGATCGGCGTAGTAGTCCACGCCCTCGCGCAGGTATTCGTAGACCGGTCCGCGATTCGCGTTGCGCGCGCCCCGCGGGATGAACCGCGGGCCGTTGGGATTCGGCGGCTGGCCGCCGATGAGCAGCCGATAGACCGAGAGTCGCGTCGGGCGGATGCTTTCCCCGAGCGTCGCCGCGAGGTCGAGCATCCGCTGGGTGTCGAGGATGTCGATGTTCGGATACCCCCCGAGCTGCGAGGGGTCGATCGTGAAGAAGAAGCGGCGCGCCTCGAAACGAAAGTCCTCGATCCGCGTTGAGCTGGTCTGGAGCGTGCGGTCGCCGATCGTGAACGCTTCGGTGTTCTTGACGTTACCCTTCTGCTGGGCAGCGACCAGCCGAACGCGCGCGCCGCCCAGGTTTCCGATCGCCTGCACGCCGTAGTTGCCGCTGGGAATGCCACTCGTGATGAAGCGCGAGGGCGGCGGCGTAAAGGAGACGTTGCCGACTTCGAGCCGCTGGAGCCGTTCCTTGCCTCGTCCCTGGTAATACAGGGATATGTTGTTGGATGCCTCGAACTCGCGCTCGGAGTCGAAATCGAGGTTGACGTTGAAGCGTTCGGCGAGCGTCCCCGTACTGAGGATGTTGAATTCGACGCCGAAGATGGGCTGGAAGCCGCCGCGGCAATTCGTGAAGGCGACGAGCGACTGGCCTGCGGTGCAGCGCTCGTTCTGGTTGCGTTCGAGCTTCGTTTCGAGTCGCGTCCGAAGATCGATCGAGAGCGGCTCCGGCGCGCTGTCCGCGGGCGGCGCGACCGGGGGCTGGGGTCGCGACGCAGGATCGGGGATCGGCACTTGCGCTCCGGCAATGACGGGCGCGAGCGAGGCGGCGAGCAGCAGGAATGAGGAGAAGCGCACCAAAAGCCCGAAGGTCGGGTAGAAGCCCGGGATGGGACGGCGCTCTTCTTCCAGCGCGGCTCGAGCCCGCAACCTTGAACTGGCGCGGTGCCCGGTGGAATATACTGGTCTGCTGATGAGCTACAACCCTGTGATAGTAGAGGAGTTCCGTCCCTCGGTGAGACTCCGCCTCCGCGCGTGAAGATACTTCACAAGTACGTCCTGAAGGAGCATGTCGGCCCGCTCCTTTTCGCGCTGTCGGCGCTGACCTCCCTCCTGCTGCTGAACTACATCGCGCGGCAGTTCGGGAATCTCGTCGGCAAGGGGCTGCCCTGGACGGTCATTGTCGAGTTCCTGGCGCTTTCAGTGCCGTTCACCGTCGCGATGACCCTGCCGATGGCGGTGCTCGTCTCGACGCTGTACGCCTTCAGCCGGCTCGCCTCGGAGAACGAGGTCACCGCGATGAAGGCGAGTGGCGTCGGCCTCGCGAAGCTGCTCATCCCCGTCATGGTCGGCGGAGCGGTGCTCGCCCTCGCCATGATCCTGTTCAACGACCAGATCCTGCCGCGCGCCAACCACCGCCTCAGCACTCTCCAACGCGACATCGCGAGCAAGAAGCCGACGTTCGCGCTGAAGGAGCAGGTCATCAACGAGGTGAAGAAGGGTGCGCTGTCCCTTCGCGCGGCGCGCATCGACCGCGCTACCAACCGGATGCACGACGTCATGATCCTCGACTACGGGGACCAGATGTCGCGCAAGACGATCTACGCCGACAGCGGCGACCTCGCATTCACCGCTGACCAGCGCGACCTTCAGCTCGTGCTCTTCAACGGCGAGATGGTTGAAACGAACCAGGCGGAGCCTGGGCGGCTTCAGCGCCTGTTCTTCGCCACGAATACCGTGAAGATCGTCGGCGTCGGCAACACCCTCCAGCGCTCCGGAGACGAGGGGCAATACAAGAGTGATCGTGAACGCACCGTCTGCGACATGCAGACCGAGCTCGCCGCCGCGGAGCTGGATCACCGCGCGATGTCGGCGCAGATCAAGGCGCTGATGGTCGCCTCGACCCGTCAGGCGACCACCGGCGTGCCCCAGCGGGTTCGCCGCGCCGAGGTGGACTCGATGCCGTCGTGGGGGCTCGGCCGGGTCTACTGCGCCGTGCTCGGCACGGTCGCCCCACCCCTGGCGAAGACGGAAGATGAGGGCAGTTCGTACACGCGTTCCATCGCCTCCGCGCGCCGGTCGGAGGCGACGGGCGACACCAACACCGTCGTTCCCGAAGGTGACCAGCTCACCGCGGAGCTCGATGCCGCGCGAAGTGTGGCCACGAGCCGGCTCGAGGAGCGCAACGCGTTCGACGTCGAGATCCAGAAGAAGTTCTCGATCGCCATCGCCTGCATGGTCTTCATCCTCATCGGTGCACCGGTTGCGCTCCGCTTCCCGCGTGGCGGAGTCGGACTCGTCATCGGCGTCAGCCTCGGTGTCTTCGCCCTGTACTACGTCGGGCTCATCGCCGGTGAGGATCTCGCCGACAAGAACATCGTGCCACCCTTTGCCGCCATGTGGGTCACGAACCTCGTGCTCACCCTCGTCGGCGCGGTCTTGCTCGCCCGCATGGGCAAGGAAGGAAGCACGGCGCGCGGTGGCGACATGAGCGAGCTGTTCGACGCCGGGCGCGCGTGGATGGCCGCCCAGCTCCGCCGCTTCGGCCTGCGCGCCGATCGCCGGAGGAAGGTCGCGTGAGGCGCCTCATCCGCCCACTCGACGGATACATCTTCGGTGAGTTCTGGCGCATTTTCGTGGCGACCGCGCTGGGCCTCCCGGTGCTCGTCGTCATCATCGACCTCACCGACCAGCTCGGGAAGTACCTCGACCGGAAGCTTCCGCGCGCCGACATCGCGCTGAGCTACCTGTTCTGGATTCCCGAATCGATGTTCCTGGTGCTGCCCGCTGCGGTCCTCTTCGCGACGGTCTTCACGATCGGCGCCATCACTCGCCATTCGGAGATCACGGCGGCCAAGGCATCCGGAATCAGCTTCTATCGGCTCATCCGGCCCATCTTCGTCGGGGCCTTCTGCGCAACGCTCATCGGGCTGGCGCTCGGGGAGATCGTCCCCATCGCCAACGCCCGGCGGCTCGAGCTGCTGCGCGAGGACACGTTCCAGCGCGGCAACGAACGGTTCAACTTCACGTACGCCTCCGAGCACGGCCGCGTCTACAAGATCGGCTCCCTCCGCGTGGACAGCGCGCACATCGAAGGCATCGAGATCGAGCGCAAGGGCACCGGTGCCGACTACCCGACGTATATCATCGATGCGCGCCGGGGGAAGTACACACCGCAGGCGGGGTGGGAGCTCTCGAGCGGCTTCCTGCACATCATTCCGGACTCTATCTCCAACTTGAGCATCGCGTTCAAGACGGTGGTGGATAATCAGCTCACCGAGAAGCCCGGCGATCTCACGGCGCGCGACAAGGCTCCCCAGGACATGGGGTTTCGCGAGCTCGGGCGTTTCATCACGGCGATGGAGCGGTCGGGCGCCGACGCCAACGAGCTGCGCGTCGAGCGGATGCTGAAGATCGCCATCCCCGTGACGTGCATGATCATCGTGCTGTTCGGCGCGCCCCTCGCGACGAGCACCCAGCGCGGCGGCGCGGCGTACGGCGTCGGCGTCAGCCTCGGAACCACCGTCATCTTCCTCATCATGATCCAGCTCATGAAGGCGGTTGGGGGCAAGGGCGTCGTCAATCCGGAGTTCGCCGCCTGGATCCCGAGCGTCATCTTTGCGACCGTGGGGTCCATCCTCCTCGCGCGGGTTCGTACGTGATCCACCTCCATCGACGGACTTCGTGAGCACGTACGTCTATCCCCGCGGCACCGACCCGCGCCCGACATCGACCTTCCCCGTCGTCCAGCGCTCGGGGATCCGCTTCTTCCGGAAGATCACCCGCACCTTTACCAGCGTCTTCGGCGGCGTCGGGCTGCGTGCATTCTTCCTCCGCGACATCATCCGCGCCCTCGCCGAGCCTGCGACATACCTGCCGCAGACGATCAAGCAGATGTACAACATCGGCGTGGGCTCGGTGCCGCTGACGGTCATCGTCGCCGCGTTCATCGGCTCGGTCATCGCCCTCCAGACGCGCTATCAGCTCTTTCCCGGCGTGCAGCTGTCGGTCGTCGGCCTCATCTCGAGGCAGATGATCATCCTCGAGCTCGGGCCACTGCTCACGGGGCTGGTCCTCACCGGCCGCGTCGGCGCGCGCATGACGGCGGAGATCGGGACGATGCGGGTCACCGAGCAGATCGACGCGCTCGAGACGCTGGCGTGGGATCCCATGGCGTACCTCGTCGTGCCGCGGATCATCGCTGCACTCATCATGCTTCCGATCCTCGTCGTCCTCGCGAACACCGTCGGTGTAGGCACGGCGTTCCTCACCTCGCGATTCGCGACTGACGTGACCCCGCTCCAGTTCAAGGAAGGGCTGCTCCTGTCGTTTACGTCCTTCCAGATCACGTACAGCCTCATCAAGGCGACGATGTTCGGCGGCGCCATCGCATTTCTCTGTGCCTACGAAGGCTACCACGCCGAGGCAGGCGCCGAAGGCGTCGGCAAGTCCACGGCATCGGCGGTGGTCATCACATCGGTTGCCATCCTCGTGCTGGATGCGCTCACGGCAACCATTCTCGCCAACCAACTCCAGGGATGAAACGACGCGACGAAGTCCTCGTTGGGCTCCTCCTCACGGTCGGCCTCATCATCGCCGTGCTCGGCACGATCTGGCTGTCGCGCGGCGGTCTGTCGCAGGGCTATCCGCTCTACGCCCGCTTTGCCTGGGGCGCCGGGCTGAAGCAGGGCCAGCAGGTCCAGCTCGGCGGCGTCGCGATCGGCTACGTCGATGACATCGAGCTCGACATGGTGGGCGGCACCGTCCTCGTGACGATGCGGGTGCAGCCGAAGTACAAGGTCCCGCAGACGACGATCGCCTTCGTCGAAGCATACGGCATCTTCGGCGACCAGATCATCGCGATGAAGCCGTCATCGCCGAGCGCCACGCCATTCGAGGCCGGCGACACGATCCCGGCCGGCAAGCCGCAGGCGACGACGGGTGAGATCATCGCGAAGGTCGATTCGATCGGCGACAACCTCGGCGATGTCGCCGAGGCGTTCGAGATCCAGCTCGTGCAGAGCGGCGGCATCGAGGACCTTCGTCGCTCGCTGGCGGGGATGAACCGGCTGATCACCGTGCTGAACACCGTGGCGACGGAGCAGTCGCGCCAGCTGACGTTGACCCAGGAGGGGTTCCGCTCGAAGCTCGCCGCGCTCGACTCGAGCGACGTGGACTCGACGGTGAAGAACCTCAAGGCGTCGAGCGCGAACCTCGCCGCGCTGACCGCCGACTTCCAGAAGACGTCGGCGCAGCTTCAGGGAGTGCTCGCAAAGGTCGATAGCGGCCCCGGCAGCCTGCCGCAGCTGCTCAACGACCCGGAGCTCTACAACAACCTGCGACGGGCGTCGATGCGGCTGGACTCGCTGATTCTCGAGGTGAAAACGAACCCGAAGAAATTCCTTCCCAAGTTCTCGGTTTTTTAACGGGCTGGGTGGGAGGGTCCGGCGTGGCGGACGCGGGTGGCAGGGGCTCGGCGCGAGAACCGGGGGAGACTGCGGTTTGACTGCGCGCTGAGCGCCGATCGCTGAAAAACGCCGATCGCTAGTCGCTGAGCAGTTTCGACCAGCGGAACACCACCCACGCAGTCGCCGTTCCTGCCTGGCGACCGGCGATCAGCGTCGTTCAGCGGTCAGCGCTCAGCGCGCCTTGTTCCGCCGTTGTCGACCGTCGTCACCCTGTCTTCGCGCGACCCACCGTGATGTAGTAAACGGGAATCCCGACAAGGATCACACCCATGACAGCGAGTGTCCCATAGCGGCTGCTCGGATCGATGATCGCGTTCACCAGCAGGTAGATCGTCGCGATGATGAACAGCGCCGGCACGACCGGGTACAGCGG
>JANPKQ010000317.1:0-31816 GCA_031426115.1 Gemmatimonadaceae bacterium
CCGATGCCGCACGTCATCAGCGAGTCGGGTCGCGCACTGACGGCGCATCACGCGCTGCTCCTCATCAAGGTCATCGATGTGGAGACTCAACACGTCCCGGAGACTCCCGAGATCGCGGCTGACGACCATCCCATCCTGCACGAGATGGCGGACGACCACAAGAGCCTGACGCGCCGTGCATTGCCGGCACGGCGCGTCCGCGAGATCTACCACGACGCCACGTACGCCAAGGAACGCGCGCAATCGCTCTTTCACAGCGGTGTCCTGTCGCTGCGGGCGCGCGCGGTCGCTGAACAGATCTACTTCTCCATCCTCCATGGTCTCGCGCGCGTCGCGCAGGCGGACCGCGATGAGTACGAGGACATCATCACGGAGCTCGATGCATCACTGGTCGAGCGCTACTTCTGCAACTTCTCGCTCTTCCAGTCGCTGCCCGACAGCTGGGCCATCGATCAGCTCTTTCCGATCATGCCGATTCACCGGCTCGATGAGGAGCCGGACCGGCGCGGGACGCTCCAGGATGTCACATGTGATTCCGACGGGAAGATCGACCGGTTCGTGGGTGACAAGAATGGACAGCCGAGCCTCGAGCTTCACGAGATGCGCGATGGCGAGGACTACATCCTCGGCATCTTCCTCACGGGCGCCTATCAGGAGATTCTCGGCGATCTCCACAACCTCTTCGGCGACACGAACGCGGTGCACATTCGGCTCGCCGAGAAGGGCTATGAGATTACGGATCTCGTGCACGGCGATACGGTCACCGAGGTCTTGAACTACGTGCAGTTCGGCGCATCGACGCTGCTCGCGACGTTCCGTCGGAAGGTCGCGGCGGCGAAGGACCTGAGCCGGCAGGATGCGAACGCGTTCATCGCGGAGTACGTCGCCGGTCTCGAAGGCTACACCTACCTCGAGGGAGAAGCGGCACGGTGACGCCGGGGGGCTGGCTGATGCTCGCCCAGGAGCCGGCGGCGCACTCCTTCAGCGCGTTGCTCGGCGCGCTGATCGCCCTGATCCTCGCAACACGAATCCTCGGCGGGCTTGCCCAGCGATTCGGCCAGCCAGCGGTGCTGGGCGAGCTCGTCGCCGGCGTCATCCTTGGCGGATCGGTGCTCGGTGTGCTCGATCCCAACGATCCGGCCATCGCGGCGTTCGCCCAGGTCGGGGTGCTCGTGCTGCTCTTCCAGATCGGGTTGCACACCGATCTCGCTGGGCTGATGAAGGTCGGACGGACGGCGTCGATGGTCGCGTCCGTCGGGGTCGCCATTCCCTTCGTGCTCGGCTACGTCGTCGCGCGCGCGCTCGGAGTGGATGTCGTGCCGGCCCTCGTTGCGGGAGCCGCGCTCACGGCGACGTCGGTGGGAATTTCGGCGCGCGTTCTCTCCGATCTCGGCCGGCTCGAGACACCCGAGGGCCAGATCGTGCTCGGCGCGGCCGTGCTGGACGACATCATCGGTCTCGTCATCCTGTCCGTGGTTGCGGGAATTGTCGCCGGGGCAGAAGTGACGGTCTTCAGCGTCGGGTGGATCACTCTCGTCGCGCTCGGGTTCGTCGTCGTGGCGATCCTCGTTGGCCGGATCGTGATCCCCCCGATCTTCTTCTTCCTTGGGCGCAGTCGATCGGAGGGCACGCTCGGGCTCATCGCGCTCGCGTTCGCATTCGTGCTCGCGTGGCTCGCCGACGCGGCGGGGTCGGCCCTGATCATCGGTGCATTCGCAGCCGGCCTCATTCTTCACCCGACGCCGCAGTCGAAGGACATCGAGAAGGCGGTGACGACGCTCGGTCACCTCTTCGTGCCGATCTTCTTCGCAAGCGTCGGCGCCGCAGTCGATCTCCGCGCGCTTGCCGACCCCGGAGCGCTGCTCGTTGGAGTCGCCCTGATCTCCGTTGGTGTGCTCGGGAAGATCGCGGCCGGCTTCGCTCCGTGGTGGTTTCGCGGACATCGACTGCTCATCGGCGTCGCCATGGTTCCGCGTGGCGAGGTCGGCCTCATCTTCGCGCAGATGGGGCTCGCGACGGGAGCGATCGGCGCGGATCTCTTCGGCGGGATCATGCTGATGGTCCTCGTGACGACGCTCGTCACTCCGCCCCTGTTGGGACTGATCGCGGCGGGTCCGCGACGCGTCGTCGTTCACGACCGCCCCGGCGACGGCGGCATCGACGATCTCGTGTCCGGAACGAGGCCTCGTCGCGCCACGTCGGATTCCTGCGACGCGGTCCTGACGGGGGAGATCGTCACACGCGATCTCGGGGAGCATCCGGCGGACGGGCTCAGTCCGAGCGAGCGAGCCGCACTGCAGGCTCAGCAGCGGATCGAGGCCCGTCTCGCGAGGCTCGCCGCGGAGCGCGCGGGAAAAACAGACGACCCTGCGGGCTGACCGAATGCTCGAACGCCGGACAGGTCGTCCGGCGTTCGGGCAAACGGCATCAGCCGCGCGCGGCTGCCTCGAAGCGCTTCCCGATTTCCTTCCAGTTCGCGACGTTCCACCACGCCGCGAGATAGTCGGGGCGCCGGTTCTGGTACTTCAGGTAGTATGCATGCTCCCAGACGTCCACGCCCATGATGGCCGTCCTGCCCTCCATGAGCGGGTTGTCCTGGTTCGGCGTGCTCTCGATCTTCAGCCGACCTCCGCCCTCGACGACGAGCCATGCCCACCCGGAGCCGAAACGGGCGACGCCGGCAGCATTGATCTGCTCCTTCAGCTTGTCGAAGCCACCGAACGCTTTCGTGATCGCCTCGGCGAGCGCACCCTGCGGTTGTCCGCCCGCGTTCGGTGCCATGATCTGCCAGAACATCGTGTGGTTCCAGTGACCGCCGCCGTTGTTGCGCACAGCGTTCCGGATCGCTTCGGGGACCGCGCTGAGGTTCTTCAGCAGGTCGTCCAGGGACTTGTTCTGCAGCTCCGGCGCTTTCTCGAGCGCGGCGTTGAGGTTGTTGACGTACGCCTGGTGATGCTTGCCATGGTGGATCTCCATGGTCTTCGCATCGATATGCGGCTCGAGAGCGTCGAACGCGTACGGAAGCGGCGGAAGCGTATGGGCCATGTTGGTTCTCCGGAATGTTCAGTCGGGACTCGAAACGAGGAGCATGCCGCGAGGATAGTGCCATTGCCTCGACCGGCGCGGCTTGGCACGCGTGTTCGGTGCAGCCTGCATCACGATTCCTCCCGGCGTCTCACTCGTCAAAGGTATGAACCGTCCTCGCGGTTCCTGTCGCACGCCCTGGCCGCGGCGCCCCATGCCGGGCATCCTGTCGTGCTCGTACGGTTGATGCACTGAGTGGACTCCAGATGACCAGCCGCCTCGCTCCAGGGCCCGCCACGCGCTCTGCGTTCGCCGAACCGTGCCATCTCCCCGCCCGCCGTGCGCGTCACGGGTCGCGGCGGCGTCCTGGCGCCGGATGAGCGGACGCCCATGAGCGTGCGTCGCTGGTCGGAGACCCACCTCCGGGTAGTCGAGGAGGTCGTCGAGGACGCCGTCCTGCGCACGTCCGACGTGCTCGCCGACGGCCTCGAGGCGGTCCTGCGGCTTCCGGAGAAGCCCAGCAGCCGCTGGCACCGTGCCGGAGTCACCCCGCGCACGGAGCGCTGGCTCCATATCTCCGGCGGACTTCTTCTCGTGCTGTTCGCCGCCGGTTGGACGTGGTCGATCTTCGTGTCGCCGGCGCGAGGGATCGCGGTGGCAGGGCCCAGCACCACGATCACAGCCGGCATCACATCCGCGCTTGACCTCACCGCACCCACGACGCCTTTCCTCACCGACGCCGCGCTCCGTGCCTTCACCCCACTCCGCGGGCGCAGCGGACGGCTGAGAGCGGCCATTCAGACACAAGGCGCTCCGCTCGCGACCGACAGCCTTCCGGCCGGCGCCCGCATCGAGTTCGATGGCGGCGCGCCGATCGATTCGACGGCGCCGGGTGTTGCACCGCGGTCGGTCGGAGTGTGGGCGATGGCGATCAAGGTCGGCACCGCGATACGGCCCGTCACCGATTTCAGCATCATCACGCTGAAGCCATTCGCCGACAAGCGACGAGGCCGCATCGGGTTGTACTATCTTGGCACGTGGCCCACGGAAGGGAACCGCGTCCGGGCCAGGGGATACGTGACACCGAGCGGCTTCATCGAAGTCACGAGGGAGAATCAGGATACCTGGGTCTCCGATCACTTCCGGCTTCGTGACTTCCTCACGAAAGGGCAGGGCGACGTGTGGCCCAAGTACCTCGTGCTCGACACGAAGCTGGTGGACAAGATCGAGCTCGTGCTCGCCGAGCTGGAGAAAATGGGACACTCGACGACCGGCGTGCGGGTGATGAGCGGCTTTCGCACACCGAGCTACAACGAGCGTGGCGGTGATCCCAGTGGTCGCGCCGCGCTGAGCCGACACATGTACGGCGACGCCGCCGACATTTACATCGACAACGACGGCAATGGCAGCATGGATGACCTCGATGGCGACCGCCGCGTGAACCTGCGCGATGCGCGGGTCCTCGAGGAATGCGTCAATCGTGTGGAACGCGCGCATCCGGCCCTTCTCGGCGGAACTGGCATCTATCCGGGCACATCGGCGCATGGGCCCTTCATTCACATCGACACGCGCGGCTTTCGCGCACGATGGCTCGGATCGGGAGACGACTGATGAGCAAGAACCGCGAGTCCAACGTGATGGCGGCGGGTGGCGCCGGACAGTGCCCCAACTGTCAGGCCCCGCGACCGGACCTGTCCACACCATGCCCCTCCTGCGGAGCGGCGCCGCTCGGACCCGCGGAGCCGGGCCGCCCTGCGCCGGGCGCCGCACCCCGAACGGGGTCGATCACGGACGCGCTCATGCAGGTGCGCTCCACGGACATCGAGCCGTACATCGGGCTGCGCTATCTGTCGAAGCTCTTCAAATTCATGGCACTGCTGCTCATCGTCGCGATGCTCGCCGAGATCGCGCTGGGCTTCCGCGAGCAGGGAACGGCCGCCATTCCAACGCTGCTCGGTGTCGTCACACGGCTCCTCGGCATCGCCGGACTGCTGTGGGGCGCCGGCGACCTCGCCATCCTGCTCATCGACATCGGACATGATGTGCGCGCAGCGCGCATTCTCATTGGGCGGCAAGCCGCCCACCACATCGCCGAGCATACCGTCGAACCACATCAGCGGGCCGGAGAGCGCGCGCCGAGAGCGTGAGCAATGTCACGATCTCTTCTCCGCCGTCGACCTTCAGGAGATGGGTATGACAGTTGCTTTAGCGATTCGTGCTTCGCCACCCTAACCTGAGGTCGGCCCCATGCTCTGGACCATCGCGGTCGTACTGTTCATTCTCTGGCTGCTCGGCGGGTTCGTGTTGAACGTTGGCGGTGGACTGATCCACATCCTCGTCGTTCTCGCGGTCATCGTCGTGTTGTATCGCATCATCACGGGCCGAAAGCCGGTGTGACGTCCGGCCGGATGCCGTCACGGCAACCGGCCACGAACGTTGACGGATGACACGGAGCAGCCATGCGGCTGCTCCGTGTTCGCATCCGGTCTTCCATCGCGCACGACACGCCGGGATACTTGTCGCTGGCCCGACCCCCGTCCATCCGTCACCCGTGACCGTCCCGCGAACTCCTTCCTCGCCCCTCGAGGCGCACCTCGTTTCCCATACGCACTGGGATCGGGAGTGGTATCTGCCCGCCGCGCGCTTTCGGCAGCGCCTGGTCGCGCTGATCGATGAGCTGCTCGCGGACGATGGCGGCCCCGGTGCATTCCTCCTCGATGGGCAGGCGATCGTCCTCGACGACTATCTCGCGATCCGTCCGGAGCGACGCGCTGATGTCATGGCTCGGCTTGCCGCGGGTCGGCTCGAGGCGGGTCCCTGGTACGTGCTCGCCGACGAGCTCATTCCCGGAGCGGAGGCGCTCGTCCGGAACCTGTTCGCGGGACGCCGCGTCCTCCGATCGCTCGAGGCCACCGCACCCGGCGTGCTCTACTCGCCGGATGCCTTCGGCCATCCTGCTGCGTTGCCGACAATTGCCGCCGGTTTCGGTTTTCCGCTAATCGTCGTGTGGCGGGGCTACGGGAGCGCGCGCTGGCCTGCGGGAGATGTGGTGCGCTGGCGCGGGCCCGACGGGTCGGGTGCACTGTTGTACCACCTGCCACGCGCGGGATACGAGTTCGCGTCGTCACTGCCGACGGAGCCCGCCGCCGCCGCCGAACGCTGGCGACAGATGCGCAATGAATTGGGCCCTCGCTCGGTGGTCGGCGTCGTGCTCCTTCCCAACGGCGCCGACCACCACGCACGCCAGGACATGCTTCCCGAGGCAATCGAGGCGCTGGCCCACGCGGCGTCCCCCGACGCCATCGTCACGAGCTCACTCGGCGCTTTTGCAACAGCGCTGCGCAAGGCCGCCGCGGAATCGCCGCTACCCCTCGTTGACGGCGAGTTGCGCGATTCGTACGGCTACACGTGGACGTTGCAGGGCACCCTTGCGAGCCGCGCATACCAGAAGCGCGCAAACGCCGGCGCGGAGCGCCTGCTCGTGCACGACGCAGAACCGTGGGCGGCGATCGCGTGGGCCCGCGGAGGGTTCAGCCGCCGCGCCTTGATGGAGTCCGCGTGGACGACACTGCTTCTGTGCCATCCGCATGACACGCTTTGCGGTTGTTCCATCGATTCGGTCGCTCGCGCGATGGACACGAGGCTCGAGGAGGTAATGACTCAGGGCGCCGGGATTCGCGACGACGCCCTGCTCGACATCATCGGGCACGATGCGGCGCGCGCCCGGACCGCGCGGCGCGACTGGCGGGAGGTGCTCGTCGTCCGCAACCCGGTCTCGCGTACTCGCGGGGGAATTGCGGAGGTGGAAATCCGACGCTTCATCGCCGACGTCCCGGTCGGTCCCGGATCCGCGCACTCCGCACCACCGCGTCGTCTCCGACTCCCACCGCCCGAGCTCGACGGCGGCCGCGTGCCGCTGCAGATCCTTGCCCGATCCGTCGCTCATGATCGCGTGGAGTCGCCGCGCCATTATCCGGACAACGATCTCGTCGAGATCACCGCTGCTGTCGCATGGGTTCCGCCGCTTCGCGGGTACGGGACCCACACCTTTGCGCTCGATGCAATCCCGGCGTCTCCCGCTCTGCCTCCTGCGCAGGTGCGCGTTGCGGGTTCCGTGCTCGACAACGGCATCCTCACCGTCGGGGTCGATGAGGCGGGCAACCTCGCCATTGCGTCGGTTCCCCTCGGCGCACGAATCGCCGGTGTCCTTCATTTTCAGGATGTCCCCGACGTCGGCGACCTTTACACGCATGCGCCGGGGAGTACCGGTATCACGCATGCGAGCTTCCTCGGTGCGCATGTGGTGCAGCGCGGACCGCTCCGCGGAACGATTGAAGGACGGTGGCGCCTGCGCATGCCCGGGAGCGCGGCTGTGGGTGGAGAGCAGGCAGCGCTCACTGACTACGCGACGCCGGCGACCCCCATGCCGGCGATCGGCCAGCGCCCGCTCGTTGCCCTCGAAGTCGATGTACGCATCACCCTCGATGCCGGCTCGGAGGTCGTGGGGATCGAGATCAGCGGCGACAACTGCGTCCGCGACCATCGCCTCAGAGCGATCTTCTCGCTGGGTATTCCGGACGCTGAAGTGTGGGCGGATGCAGCGTTCGGCCCCATCCGCCGTCGCGCGCTGACCGTCAGCGAACGCGAGCGCGCCATGGAAGCCCCCGTCAACGCCGCCCCGCTGCACCGATACGTCTCGCTATACGGTGCGACGCGCGGGACGACGCTCATCTCCGATGGTCTCGCCGAATACGAGGTGCTCCACGGCGGGGCGGTTGCGGTGACCCTGGTGCGGGCCGTCGGCGAGCTGTCGCGCAACGACTTGCCCGAGCGTCCCGGCCATGCGGGTTGGCCCGTATCGACGCCCGAGGCGCAGTGCCTCGGGCGGTTCAGTGCTCGCTTTGCGCTGATGCTGCACGCAACGCGGAGCGCCGAGACCATTCGTGCGGTCGATGCCGCTGCCCAGAGTGCGCTCGTTCCCCTTCAGGGGACGACGCTTCGCTCGGCGCTGACGATTCCGGCGCCGACGCCCGGCATCGAGCTGATCGGAGCGGGTCTTTGCTTTGGCTCGGCAAAGGAATCAGAGGATGAAAGCTCGGTCGCGTTGCGATGTATCAACCTCACCGATGATCCCGTCGAAGGGTCCTGGCGACTGGGCTTCACGGCGCACTCGGCGCGGCTGGCGCGCCTCGACGAGACGCCCCTCGAGCCACTGACCATCACCAACGGAGAGATCCGCTTCGCCGCGCCGCCACGCGCAGTGATCACGATCGTCGTTCGCTGAGTCAGCCACGCTCTGCGAGAGTCTGCCCGGCGAGAAGCTCATCGCCGGCGAGTCTGTCGCGCAGCGCGTCGCCGAGCAGCGTGCACGCCACGACGGTGACGACCAGGGCCAATCCGGGCGCGAGGGCGACCCACGGGGCGACGACGATGACCTCACGCCCGCCAGCGATCATGTTTCCCCAGCTCGGCTCCGGCGGTTGGACGCCCAGCCCGAGAAACGAGAGCCCGCTCTCGAGCAGGATCGCGTTGCCGACGCCGAGGGTCATCGCCACGATCGATGGGCCGATGGCGTTGGGCATCACGTGGCGCCAGAGCACGCGCTCCGAGCGTGCACCGAGTGCGTCGGCGGCCTCGACGAACTGGCGGCCACGGATGCCGAGGACCTCGCCGCGGGTGAGTCGCGCCACCCCCATCCATCCGGTGGCGACGAGCACGATGATGACCATTGCGCCGCCTGGCCGCCACAGCACGGCGCAGAGCAGCAGCAGGACGAGTCGCGGAATGGCGAGCAGCGCATCGGTGAACGCCATCGCGATGCGATCCACGATTCCTCCGCGCCACGCGGCGAGCGCCCCGACCGCGGTGCCGGCAATCACGGAGAGGAGCGCCGCGATGGCGCCGATGGTGAGCGACAGGCGCCCCGCGAGCATCATGCGCGCGAAGAGGTCGCGTCCGAACGCGTCCGTGCCGAGCAGGTGGAAACGTCCCGCAGCATCCATGGCCAGCGGTGGCAGCAGCCGAGCGGCGACCACATCGCTGATGCCGAGGGGATCGGACTGCGAGACGAGCGGAACGATGACGCTGGCGAGGACGAGGATAACGAGCGTCCCGACGGCGGCTCGAGCGAGTCCGGTCACGTCGACCGCCGACGCGGGTCGAGCTTCGGCATCACGAGGTCCGCGGCAAGGTTCGCCCCGATGACGAGCGCGGCGTAAAGAATCGTCGCCCCGAGTATCACCGGATAGTCGCGCGCGGCGATCGCGCCGAGCATCGCGCGACCCATGCCGGGGAGCGCGAAGACACTCTCCACGAACACGGATCCCGCGATGACTCCCGGCACCGACAGGGCGAGGAGCACGACGAGCGGGGGCAGGGCATTCGACAGCACGTGATGGGCGTGGACCCGCCACGTTCCCGCGCCCTTCGCGCGTGCCGTTCGCACATGATCCGACTGGAGGACATCGGCGATGGCCGAGCGTGCGTACCGCGCGATCCCTGCGGCGCCGATTGCGGTGAGTACCGTGACGGGCAGCACGAGGTGCCGTGCGACGTCGATGATTGCGGCGAAGCCATCGTGCTGGCCCGCCGGGTCGCGCAGCCCGAAGGCCGGAAGTCGAAGTGCCTGCGGAAATCCGAGGCGCGATGCGCCGTATGTGAACACCGCGACGAGCGAGAGCGCCAGCCAGAAGCTCGGCGCCGCGTAGACGCTCGTCGTGATGATCGTCAGCGCCGTATCGCTGGCGCGACCGCGCCGTGCCGCCTGAATGGCGCCGACGAGGATTCCAATGGCGAACGTCAGTGCGATCGACAGCGCGCCCAGCGCAATCGACAGCGGCAGCGCATCGCCAAGCACCCGCACCACGGGCCGCCGAAAGGCGATGCTCTCCCCCAGATCCCCGCTCACGATTCCGCCGATCCAGCGTGCATATTGGAGCGGGAGGGGGTCGTCGAGCCCGAGCTCGCGCCGGGCCTGCGCAATGTCCGTCGCCGTGGCTGCCGGCCCGGCGAGAAGTTCCACCGGGTCGCCGGGAGCCGCGTGAACGAGCACGAACGTCAGACTGACGACGAGGCCAAGAAGAATGAGCGCGCTCGCGAGCCGCGTGACGAGGTTTCTCACGGCCTGATGATGCGCCTGCGACGCAGGGCGTCAACAGGGACGGCGCGCATCGTCGTCGTGTGCGCTATCCCCGTCGCCCTCGCCGTGGGCTGCGTCTCCACCGACCGCCCGATCGATACCGTGGTCTACGCCTCGGGCGCCGATCTCGAATCTGCCAATCCGCTGGTGACGACTCATCCGCTGGCGCGCCAGGTCCAGCGCTACGCGCTGTTCGTGACGCTGGCGCGTTTCGACAGCCTGCTGCGCCCCGCCCCATACGCCGCGCGGGAATGGACTTGGAGCAGCGACCGTCGCGTGCTGACGCTTCGCCTCGTCGGCGACCTGCGATGGCACGACGGCGTACCGACGACGGCGCACGACGCGGTGTTCACCCTCGACGCAGCGCGCGATCCGGCCACGGGCTACCCTCGCGCTTCGGCCCTCGTCTCGCTCCTCGGTGCAGAGGCGCTGGATGACACGACCCTCGTCCTCCGCTTCTCCGCGCCGCAACCCGAGCTGCCGTCGATCCTCTGCGAGCTACCGATCGCTCCCCGCCACATCCTCGGCGATGTTCGTCGATCGGAGTTGCGACGTCACCCGTTCGGGTGGGCGCCCGTGGGTAACGGCCCGTTCCGCTTTGCGGGCCGCGCCGCCGGCCAGCGCTGGACCTTCGATCGCAACGATGCATTTCCACAGTCGCTTGGCGGGCCCCCGGTGTTGCGGCGCATCGTCGTGGCGGTCGTCGATGAGGCCACGACGAAGTTCGCGGGGCTCGTCAGCGGGGAGCTCGACGTTGCGGGAATCTCGCCGCGGATGGCGTCGCTGGCACAGGCGGATGCGTCGCTGCGTGTCATCACCTACCCGTTTCTCCTGTCTACGGGGCTGGTCTTCAACACCACCCGGCCTCCCTTCGACGATGTCCGAGTGCGGCGCGCCGTGGACCTCTCGCTCCACCGCGAGCGGATCATCGACGTCGCCCTCGCCGGCTACGGCATTCCCGCGGCTGGCGCCGTTGCGCCCGACAGTCCGCTCGCGTTGCCGCTCGTGCCGGCGCTCGACTCGCTTCGCGCAGACTCGCTCCTCGACAGCGCCGGGTGGCGTCCTGGCGCGGACGGCCGGCGCACGAGGAACGGTGTGCGCCTCGAGATCGAGCTCCTCACCGTTGGCAGCGGCGACAACGCGGTCGAGCAGCTCGTGCAGGCCGACCTCGCCGCGCGGGGGATGCACGTCGAGATCAGGCAGCTGGAGCTGGCGACGTTTCTGTCGCGCGCGCGCGCGGCCCCGAGGAACTTCGATGTGCTGTTGACCGGCGTGCCCGGCGATCTCGCCCTGGGGCACCTCGCGAGCATGTACGAGTCCCGGTTTGCCAATGGTGCGCTCGATTACGCCGGGTTCCACGAGCCTGGCCTCGATTCGTTGTTCGCGTACGCGCGTGTCGCAGTAGATGCGGGATCCTCGCGTGAGCACTGGCAGCGCATTCAGGCGCGCCTCGCCGAGCAGGCGCCGGCCGCGTGGATCTACCATTCGCGCGGCGTCCAGGGAGTGTCCGCGCGGCTGCGCGGCGTCACGATGGATCTCCGTGGCGAGATGGCAACCGTGGCGCGCTGGCACGTCGGAGGATGACCCTCCTTCTCGATCCGCGGAGGGTCGACGAACGCCGCGCCGCCGCGCGCGGGGCGCTCGGGCCACTCGCGGCCTCGCTCAGCGATGATCTGCTGCCGGTGATCGAACGCGATCTCTTCATCCCACCCGAGAAGGCGCGCCTCTCCCGCGTCGGGGGCCGCTGTCCCGACGACGCCGCGCTGCTCGAGTTCGATCCATCGTCGCCGAGGCTGCACCGGTGCCCGCAATGCCGCCGGTCGCATTCCGACGAAGCGCATTATCGCTGGTGGATCATGGGCTATCAGCTGTGGCTTGCCGAGCGAGCCGTGCATGGAGCGGTGCTCGGCCTGCTCCGCGGCGACGTTCGCGCAGCGGCGTTCAGCGAGCGCATCCTCGAGGAGTACGTCGCGCGGTACCTCGGGTACCCGAACAGAGACAATGTTCTCGGCCCGAGCCGGCTGTTCTTCTCGACATATCTCGAGTCGATATGGTTGCTGCAGGTTGCGGTTGCGACGGACCTCCTCGAGGCGAATGGTCGCGCTGTGAAGCTCGGTGCCGCGGTGCGCGACCGGATCATCGAGCCAGGCCGGGCGATGATACGCCAGTACGACGAGGGCAGCTCGAACCGCCAGGTATGGAACAACGCAGCGCTGCTGGCCTCCGCAGCGTTGGTCGGTGCCACTCCCGAACTGGAGCCGCTCGTCTGGGGACCGTCAGGTCTGATGTCACACCTCGCGCGGGGCCTGCTCGGTGACGGCACTTGGTTCGAGGGAGAGAACTATCATCTGTTCGCCCACCGCGGCTTGTGGTACGGCGTTCAGCTCGCGGAGCGGCTCGAGCTTGGGCTTGGCGAGGCATTCGCTGCCCCATACATGAAGCGCTTCGAGGATGGCTTCGCCGCATCCTTCGCGACGGCGCTCCCCGATCTCACCCTGCCCTCGCGACGAGACTCGCAGTACGCCATCTCGGTGCGCCAGTGGCGATTTGCGGAGCTGTGCGAGCTGGGCCTCGTTCGTGAGGACGATCCGCGACTCGCGGGAATGCTCACCCGGCTCTACACCGACGATATCCCGCGCGCGCCGACCGGCCGGGCGATGTCCACCGCCGAAGTGGAACGGAATCTTCCTGCGTCAAAGCTCGCGCGCTCCGACCTCGGATGGCGCTCACTTCTCCTGGCATCGCCGCAGCTGCGCGTCGCACCGGCCGCTGCGCCGCGCTCACTGCTGCTGGAGGGTCAGGGTTATGCCATCCTCCGTCGCGGGGAAGGCAGCGTTTACCTCGCGCTCGACTACGGGCATTCCGGCGGCGGCCATGGCCACCCCGATCGGCTCAACCTGCAGCTCGCCCAGGGATCGGTGCGGTGGCTCGACGACATGGGCACTGGCTCGTACGTCGATCCGACGTTGCATTGGTATCGGAGCACCCTCGCCCACAATGCGCCGCTCGTTGACGGCCGCTCGCAGCGTCCGGTGCACGGGACGCTACGTGCATTCGACGAGCGCGACGACATTGGCTGGGTGGACGCAGAGGTAGCGGAGATCTCGCCCGGCGTCACGGTTCGTCGCTCCCTCATCGCCATGGATGGCTATGCCATCGATGTCGTCGAGTGGAACGCACCACGGGAGATTCAGTTCGATCTTCCACTGCATCTCGATGTGCCTCCTGCTGCGCAGGCTCCGTGGTCACCGGGACCGCTCGGAGGAGGAACGGGACTCGAGGACGGGTTTGAATTCGTCTCGAGCCCCGCCGCGCGATCGCAGGGTGCTGGCGAGGTGACGCGCCTCGGCGGTACGCGGGGCGGGTTCGCCATCGCGGCGTGGGTGACGTCGAGCCTCGATCATGCCGTCTGGCGCGCCACCGGACCGGGTGCCCCGGGACGCCCACCAGCGTCCTTTTACCTCATCCGGGGCTTCGGCGCGAGCGGTGTGATTCGCACGGTTCTCGACTGGAGCGGCTCCATTCAGGATGTCCGCTTCACCGACGGCGGCGTGGTCGTCGAGCGAGCCGCCGGTGGCAAGGACGTTCACGAGCGGCGCACGGATGTCTGGCGCATCGAACGGACGACTCCCGGGTCTGACGCGCCCGTCTCGACGGAGCTGCGCAGGTTGAGGGACGCCCCCATCCCAGATTCCCCTCCGCCACCACCGGCGCGCCCCCGTCGCCGTCCGCGCATGGCCGTGCCCCGAATCAGCGCCCACGGCGTTGCGGCGTCCATCCGCGGCATCGAGCTCTCCATGGGCGAAAAGCATTATCGCCGGTCCGAGCTTGCGTGGAAGGATGCCGGTGCGCCGACAGCGCGGGTGCGTCTGGCTGCAACCGACACTAGCCTCATCGTTGAGATCGACGTCACGAAGTCGGCGCCCTTTCTCTTTGCCGAGGCACGCGCGTTCAATGAGCTAGATAACGAGCATCCGGATATCAACAGTGATGGCATCCAGCTTCACCTCGCGGAGGCAGAGCCCGAATCTGCCGTCCTCAGCTGGCTCCTCGTCCCCGAATCCGCCGGCGACAGCGTGCGAATCACCGCGTCCGAGGGTGCCCCGCCCTTGGGCGCGCGCTGGCGCGGCACTCCATCGGGCTACTCGGTTCGCTGCGACGTCCCGTTGTCACCCTCCATGCGCCGTGCAGGACTCGACCTCGATATCATCGTGAACGAGATGTCCCCCGATCGCGAGCGTCGTCGCGGCCAGCTGGTGCTCAGCGGCGCGTCCGGCGAGTGGATCTACCTCCGCGGCAACCGGCAGTCGCGCGACCGTCTCGTCCCGTTCCTCATCGATGACGCTGCTCCCTGACGACCTCGTCCACCGCGCTCCCGACGCCGACGCCACCGGCGGCGAGGAAGGCGCTACGGGGCCCGGATCTCCCGAGCCCGCAGCCCGTTCTCGGCTGGAGGACGTCCAGATCGTTCTCTACGAGCCGCAGGATCCGGTGAACATCGCCGGGACCGTGCGGGCGATGAAGAACATGGGGCTTCGCTCGCTCCGCCTCGTCCGGCCCGTTGCGTACGAGCCCGAGCGGATCGAGGGGGTCGCCCACGCGACGCGGGACATTGTGGCAAACATCCGTCATTTCGAGTCGCTCGAGGACGCGCTCGCGGACTGCGTTCGCGTCGCGGGCTTCAGCGCGCGGCGGCGCGCGGCCAAGCGCGAGCGCGTCGGGCCACGCGAGGCAGCCACCGACCTGCTCCAGTGGGCGAGCCAGGGGCCGGTCGCACTCCTGTTCGGGCGGGAGGACCGTGGCCTCGACAACGCGGCGCTCGATAGGGCCCATCTCGTCGTCACCATCCCGACGACGTCGCACGCTTCGCTGAACCTCGCACAGGCAGTCCTCCTTGCTGCCTACGAGCTGCACGTTGCGGCGGCCGATGCGACACGTGTCCTCGCCCCCCCGCGCAAGGACGCGCCGCCGGCGACGTCCGATCAGCTGGAGCGCCTCTTCGGCGAAGCGGATCGGGCACTCGATCGCATCGGGTTCTACAAGACCCGATACCCGGAGTACATTCTGCGGACGATGCGCTCACTCGTGTTCCGCGCCGCCCCCGACTCACGGGAGATCGAGCTCCTGCGTGCGATGGCTTACGAGGTGATGCACGCGATGGACCGGGCCCGCCGCCCGGATGAGCCGCCATCGGGCGATGCTGGAGGTCTACACTGACACGGCCGCTCCGCCTGCATGTTGCGCGCGCACCTTGACGCTCGCACCGCCACCCGATTCCTTCGCCTGATGCCCGCGCGCGCATTCGACGGAGCAATGGGATCCGAAGCGACGCACCGCCGCGCCGTCGCGAGCATCGTCGGCGGTGCCTCCACGGGGAGCAAGCGCGTCGAGGCGCTGTATGGCGGTAGCGAGCCTCGTGGTCCGCTGCACTTCCGCTCTGCGCACGGGTGCACCGTGACGGCCGCCGACGGTCGGAGCTACATCGACTGCACGATGGCGCTGGGATCCGTCGCCCTCGGCTACGCCGATCCCGCCGTGACCGACGCGGTGGCGGCCGCCGCGCGCAACGGGAACGTCTCGGCCTGGTCGCCCATGCTCGAGATCGAGGTCGCCGAGCGGCTGTGCGCGGCGATCCCGTGCGCCGAGCGCGTGAGATTCCTCAAGACGGGAGCGGAGGCGATCGCGGCGGCGGTGCGCATCGCGCGTACGGCGACCGGACGCTCCGTCGTCATCGGCTGCGGATACTTTGGCTGGCTCGACTGGGCGAGCGACGCCGCCGGCGTGCCGGATGCGGTGCGCACAGGGTTCACTGCCGTTCCCTTCGACGACATCCTCGCGCTGGAGCGCGCGGTTGCCGCTGCTGATGATCTCGCCGCGGTCGTGATCGAGCCGGTCATCGAGCGGCTCCCGGGCGACGCCTGGCTGCGTCGCGCCCGCGAGCTGTGCGATGCGCGCGGTGCCGTACTCATCTTCGATGAGATCAAGACCGGGTTCCGCGTCCGGACCGGCGGCTACCAGGGCGCGTCGGGCATCCTTCCCGACCTCGCGGCCGTGGGCAAGGCGCTGGCGAACGGCTTTCCTCTCGCTGCCGTCGTCGGTCGCGCCGACGTGATGGATGCGGCGCGACGGACATGGATCTCCTCGACGCTGGCGAGTGAGTCCACGGCGCTCGCGGCCGCATCCGCGGTGCTCGACCGGCATGACCGCGAAGACGTGTGCGCGGCGCTCGCGCGAATCGGACGCTCGATGCAGGCCGTGGTCGAGCGTGCCCTGGTTGCCTCGGGGTACGCCGGTGCACGCCTCGCGGGGATCGAGCCCATGTGGATGATCCGGTTCGCGACGGACGCCGACGGCGCACGGTTCGTCGAGCTCGGGCTGGAGCACGGTGTCATCTTCAAGCGGGGGGCATACAACTTCGCCTCACTTGCGCACGACGATCGCGCGGTAGCGGCCATCGAGGCCGCGGCGACATCCGCGTTCGCGACTTTAGCGCGGGAAGCGGCATGAGCCCCGGTACGGCGCCACTGGCCGGGCCGGGCCCGTTGATCGACGTGCATGCCCACTTCATGCATGCTCGATGTGGACGCGAGCACTGGCGCGACGTCAACGAAGGTCGCCTCAGTGCGGGCGAGCGGATCGGGATCTCGGTGCACGTTGCATCCGTGCTCGGGTCATGGGGTCACACGTCGCCGGTGTACTTCCCATCACCGGCCGATGTGTCCTTCGGCAACGACGAGATGCTCGCACTGCAGCGGGCCGAGCCACGCCGCGTTCGCATGTACGTCACCGTCAACCCGAACGACGGCGGCCACGCGGCCGAGGAGATTGCACGGTGCGCTCGCGCGGGCGCCGTCGGCATCAAGCTCGCCGCCAGCCGTCGCGCCGACGATCCGCTCGTCGATGACATCGCGCGCATCGCAGCGGAACACCGATTCCCGATCCTCCATCACATCTGGCAGCACCGCCGGCACGACTGGCCGGGCCAGGAGGCGTCCGACGGCGTCGAGCTCGGCCGGCTCGCGGAGCGTCACGCGAATGTCGCTTTCATCCTCGCCCACATCGGTGGTGGCGGCGACTACGCCCATACATTTCCCGCGGTGCGGGATCTTCCCAACGTCTACCTCGATCTTTCCGGTAGCGGTGTCGATCGGGGCATGCTCGACGATGCGCTTGCCGCCGTCGGGCCGGCACGGCTCCTGTGGGGGTGCGACCTGACGATGGAGACCGGCCTCGCGAAGCTCCGCGCCCTCGGCGTCATCGGACTGTCGGCATCCGAGCTCGAGGGCATTCGCTGGCGGAACGCGGTCGATATCTTCCCGCCGGGAAGCCTGCTCGACGTCGCGGTCCCTCGCGAAGTACGTGTGGGGCAGGGGACGCGCGCATGATCCCGCTCGATACCAACGCCTTCATTGGTGAATACCCGTTTCGCTACGTGCCGCACCCAGAGCCCTCCGTCCTCGTCGGAGTCCTCGATCGCGAGGAGATCGGCGCCGCGTGGACAGGCCACCTCCCGTCGGCATGGCACCGGGACCCGACCCACGGCAACGAGGTGTTGTTCGAGAGCCTCGCCCCGCACCGCGGCCGTCTGCAGCCGGTCCCCGCGATCCGCCCCGATTGGCCAGCGTGGGAGTCGGCGCTGCGCGACTGCATCGATCGCGGTGCACCAGCGATACGTGCGTATCCCTCGCAGTGGCGTCTCGGTCCGGACGATCGGGCAATGGCGCGACTCGCCGCGGCGTGCGGCGAGGCCGACGTGACGCTGGTCCTCACGACGCGTTTCGAGGATCTTCGCCAGCGCCACTGGATGGACAGCGCCCCTGACCTTTCCGGCGCGGCGGTGCGCGCGCTCGCTCGAGTTCCGGGCGCCGCTCGCATCCTCGTCACGGCGGCCGGTCGCGCGCTCGTCGAAGAAGTCCACTGGGGCCTCACACCGGAGGAGCGGGCTCGAGTGTGGTGGGACATTTCGTGGATCTGGGGCCCGCCCGAGAACGATCTCGCGCACCTGTTCCGCACCATCGGCAGCGACCGGTTTGTGTACGGAACCCAGTGGCCGTTGCGTCTCGTGCAATCACCGCGCGCGAATCTCGAGTTGCTCCCCGATGATCTTCGTGCTCGTCCGTTCGCGACATCATCTTTCACATGATCCGACATCTATCGGGTGTGACTCTTGCGCCGCGCAACGCCGCCGGTCATTTTTCCGCCGCGAGCCTTGTGAAAATGTTCACAAACTCAGGGACATGATCGCCATCCCCCGTACCAGGTCGCCGAGGTCACGTTGAGGAGGAATTGGGCTTCTCTCTCCGGGCTCTTCGCGGTCGCTGCTGCCGCGATCATACTGTCAGCCTACAGCGGCGCTTCCTCCCCGGAAGGCAACCAGCCGCAGCAGCCGATCAATTTCCCTCACCCAACGCACGTAAAGACGCTCGGCATGAACTGTCTTTACTGCCACTCCGCGGCAAACAAGAGCCCCGATCCGGGATTGCCGGCGGTCGGTACGTGCATGGGATGTCATCTCGTGGTCGCAGCCCAGAAGCCCGAGATCAAGAAGCTCGCGCAGTATGCGAACTCCAACACGCCGATCCCGTGGGAGCGCATTCACAAGCTGCCCGAGTACGTGCGTTTCCCGCACGTCCGCCACGTCAGCGCCGGCGTCACCTGCCAGAAGTGTCACGGACAGGTGCAGGACATGGCGCAGGTCTACCAGCAGGAGAGCCTCAACATGGGCTGGTGCATCAGCTGCCATCTCGAGAACAAGGCGCGTTACGACTGTGCCGTTTGCCACTACTGATCCGCTGCTCCTCGTTCCGCGTCGCGCGCGCCGCTGCCTCAACTGCCGAAAGGACCTGACCGCATGAGCGAGACCCCGAGTTCCACGGGCGTCAAACGCCGGGATTTCCTCAAGATTCTCGGCACCACCGGCGCTCTCGCCGGGTGCAACATGGACGAGCCGGGGAAGCTGATCCCGTATCTCGTCTCGCCGGACAACACGGTTCCCGGCGTCTCGACGTACTACGCCACCACCTGCCGCGAATGCAGCGCGGGCTGCGGCATCATCTCCGAGACGCGCGACGGGCGCTCGATCAAGCTCGAGGGCAATCCGGACCACCCGGTCAACCGCGGCGCACTGTGCGCGCAGGGACAGGCCGCGCTGCAGGGCCTGTACAATCCTGATCGTCATCGCGGTCCCATGATCCGCCGCAACAACCGCCTCGAATCGGCGACGTGGGAAGAAGCGGCGGCGCTCCTCGCGCAGAAGCTTCGTGATGCGCGCGCGGATGGCTCAGCCTCACGCGCCGTGTTCATCAACGAGCACGAGAGCGGCAGCTTCCCCGCGTTTCTCGACGGGGTTCTCGGCGCATTCGGCATCCCGGCGCACCTTCCGTATCACGCGGAGGGCGACACCGGTGCGGCGATGGCGCATCAGGAGGCGTACGGCGCCGCATGGCCGCGGCTCGACTTCTCGGCCGCGCGGCTGATCGTGTCGTTCGGGGCAGACTTCCTCGACGGCTGGGGTGCGAGCGTCCCACAGCAGCTCGACTTCGCCAACGCGCGTGCGGCGCTCGATCGAGCGCCGCGTTTCATCTACATCGGCCCGCGCCGCTCGCTCACGGGGCTGAACGCCGATGAATGGATCGATTGCAAGCCGGGCAGCGAGCTCTCCATTGCCCGCGCGGTGCTCGGCGTGGGTGGCTCTGCGGCAGACGCTGCCACGCAAAGCGGTGTCAGCGCGGAGCGCCTGACGCGCCTCGCTGCCGAGATTGCCGCGGCACGCCCCAACCTCGTCCTCGCCAGCGGAACGACCGGATCTGGCGGAGAACTGGCCTCAGCCGTCGCTGCGTTCAACCGCGGTGCGGGGAACGTCGGGACCACGATCCTGCAGGGTGAGCAGATCGTCGGGCTCTCCGGCGCCGCGACGTATGCCGAGATGATCGATCTCGTCGGACGCATGAACAACGGCCAGGTGCCGATGCTCTTCGTCCGCGGCGTGAACCCCGTGTACTCGATGCCGAAGGCCGCCGGGTTCGGCGAAGCCATGGCGAAGGTTCCGTTCAAGGTCGGGTTCTCCAGCTACCCGGACGAGACGAGTGCGCTGTGCGATCTCGTCCTTCCCGATCACCACTCCCTCGAGCAGTGGGGCGATGCGGAGCCGATTCCAGGCGTGCTCGGCCTGCAGCAGCCTGTCATGGACCCGGTCTTCAACACGCGTGCGACAGCCGACGTGCTGCTTGTCGCGGCCCGGGCGGATGCGACGATCGCGGGCCGTTTCCCGCAGGCGACATATCGCGACTGGCTGATCGCGCGCTTCCCTGGCGGCGCGTCTGCATTCGCGGGCGCCCTCACGACCGGCCTCGCGCGCGGTGCGCCGGCACGAACGACCGCCGCGCGCCGCGCGGTCCCGCCCGCAGCCGCACCGACGGGGATCGAGCAGACTGAAGGCGACTTCTACTTCCTGCCGTATCCTTCGCCGACACTCGGCATGGGAGAAGGTGCGAACAAGCCATGGCTCCAGGAGCTCCCGGACCCCGTTTCCAAGATCTGCTGGCAGTCGTGGGTCGAGATCCACCCGCTGACCGCCCAGCGCATGGGCATCGACTCGGGCGATCATATCTCGATCCGGACGTCTGTCGGTGAAGTGACGGCGCCCGCATTCCTCTATCTCGGGATTCGTCAGGACACCGTCGCGATGCCGATGGGCCAGGGCCATACGGCGTATGGGCGATTCGCCAAAGGGATCGGCGTCAACGCGCTCGACGCGGCGCCCTCGGTGCTCGACCCGCGGACCGGATCCTTCCTGCCGGTGGCGACGAAAGCACGAGTGACGAAAGCTGCCGGACACTCCCGCCTCGTGACGACCGAGGGATCTGCACGCCAGCACGGACGCGGAATCGCGCGTGCAATGCTGGCCAGTGAGCTTGGTACGCCGAAGGTCGAGCACGGTCATGAGTTCATGGGCGACGCCTCGCACGCGTTCCTCCCGGGGCTGCGTGCACCGGTCGCGAACGATGCGCAGGGTGAGCTTGGCAGCGACCTCTCAGCGAGCAAGGGGATGTACGCCCCCGATCACTGGAGCGGGATGGCGAAGCGCCGCTGGGCGATGACCATCGACCTCGCGCGTTGCACCGGTTGCTCGGCCTGCATGACCGCGTGTTACGCCGAGAACAACATCCCGACGGTTGGGGCGCCGCATCAGGGACCGCAGCTGTTCCCTGATCGCACCGGTGCGGGTGCCAACATCACGCGCAGCCGCGAGATGACCTGGATCCGCATCGAGCGGTACTTCGAGGGGGGCGAGCACGGGGAGAACGAGTTCGAGGCGCGGTTCATTCCGATGCTCTGCCAGCACTGTGGCAATGCGCCGTGTGAGCCCGTGTGTCCGGTGTACGCGACCTACCACGCGCCCGACGGACTCAACATCCAGGTCTACAATCGGTGCGTCGGTACGCGCTATTGCTCGAACAACTGCCCCTACAAGGTTCGCTACTTCAACTGGTTCGGGTACGGCGAGCCCGATCGTCCGCAGTACGCCTTCCCGGAGCCGCTCAACTGGCAGCTCAATCCGGATGTCACGGTGCGCAGCAAAGGCGTCATGGAGAAGTGCACCTTCTGCGTCCAGCGCATTCGTGAAGCCGAGAACCGCGCGACCGTCGAGAAGCGCGCCATGCAGCCGGACGAGTTCACGGTTGCCTGCGCACAGGCCTGTCCGTCGCGTGCAATCACGTTCGGCGATGCGGCGGAAGCGGGGTGGGCGGTCAATGAGCTGATCGAGGATCGTCGCGCGTACCACGTCTTCGAGGAGTTGAACACCTTCACCGCGGTGGTCTACTTGCAGAAGGTCAATCACCCGGCGCCGGGCTCTCCGGCACCGGCGGCAGCGGCGGCGGGAGTACCCCATGGCGAGTAGCGCCACGCCGCTCGGGAGCCCGCTCGGCGACCCTCTCCGGCGCCCCAACATTGCGACCGGCGATGTTCAGCTTCCCGCCGTCCGCGATTACGAGCAGGTCGATCGCGAGATCATCGGGACGCTCCATCCGACCGTCGCGTGGTTCATCGGCCTCGGCACCGCGATCCTCTTCCTCATCATCGGCGCGGCCGCCTGGATCTACCAGATCTACGCAGGCCTCGGGGTGGCTGGATACAACCCGCCGGTGATGTGGGGCGTGTACATCATCACGTTCGTCTTCTGGGTCGGCATTGGCCACGCCGGGACGCTGATCTCGGCGATCCTCTACCTCTTCCGCGCCGGGTTCCGAACGACGATCTACCGTTGTGCCGAGGCCATGACCGTGTTCGCGGTCATGACCGCCGGGCTCTTCCCGATTCTTCACCTCGGGCGCCCGTGGAAGTTCTTCTGGCTGATTCCGTATCCGAACTGGCGGATGATCTGGCCGAACTTCAAGAGTCCGCTGGTCTGGGACGTGTTCGCGATTCTGACATACCTCACGGTGTCGAGCACTTTCCTCTACGTCGGCCTCATCCCCGACATCGCCGTCCTTCGCGATCGCGAGACGAATCCGGTGCGGAAACGGATCTTCGCCGTGCTGTCGATGGGTTGGCGGAATACGGATCGCGAGTGGCGCCATTTCGCGCGGATGTACCTGTTCCTCGCCGCCTTCTCGACGCCGCTCGTGCTGTCGGTGCACTCCGTCGTGTCCTTCGACTTCGCGATGTCGCTCGTGCCGGGCTGGCACGCGACGATCTTCCCCCCGTACTTCGTCGCCGGTGCGATTTTCTCGGGCATCGGGATGGTCTTCACGATCATCATCCCGCTGCGGAAGTGGTTCGGCCTGAAGCACTATGTGACGCTCAACCACCTCGATGCCGCGGCGAAGCTCTGCCTCTTCACGTCGCTCGTCGTCGGCCTGGCCTACATCACCGAGTTCTGGGTGGCGTGGTACAGCGGGAACAAGATCGAGCAGGAGTACTTCTGGAACCGCGTCTTCGGCCAGTGGTGGTGGGCCGCGTGGATCATGCTGATCTGCAACATGGTGCTCCCGCTCAGCCTCTTCTCCCAGGCGCTGCGCCGCAACACCACGTGGCTCTTCATCCTCTCGATCTTCATCAATATCGGGATGTGGTTCGAGCGCTTCGTCATCGTCATCCCGTCGCTCTCGCATGAGTACGAGCCCTGGCAGTGGACGACCTATGCCCCGACCTGGGTCGACTACGCGATTCTCGCGGGCAGCTTCGGCTGGTTCTCGATGTGGTTCCTGCTCTTCATCAAGCAGCTGCCCGTGATTGCGATCGCCGAGGTGAAGGAGATCATTCCGCCGAAGATGCGGCATGGACACGGTCGGCATGACCAGGGAGTGGAGCACGGCGGAATCGCCAACCCGCTGACGGCCGGCGGGCCGCACACGACCGGAGGGACGCACTGATGCGTGGCGTGCTGGCGGCATTCCGCGAACTGGATTCCACCGTCCTCGCCATTCGTGAGCTGAAGCGGCAGCGGCTTGGCGAGATTACGGTGTTCTCCCCGACGCCTCGTCACGAGCTTGATGAGGTCATCGCCGCGGGCCCGAGCCCGGTGCGGCGCTTCACCCTGATCGGCGGCCTTCTCGGCGTGACGTTCGGCTACTGGATCGCCATCTGGGCGTCCGACTGGTGGCCGCTCGTCGTGGGCAACAAGCCCGTCGCGTCATGGGTGCCGTACACGATCTTCGGTTTCGAGGTCATGGTGCTGGTCGGTGCGCTGTCGACCGTCATCGGCATGTTCGTCAGCGCGCGCCTGCCCCGGCTGACCATGATGGTCGGATACGATCCGCGATTTAGCCACGGAGACTACGGCGTATGGGTGGAATGCCCGCCCGAACAGTGTGCCGTCGCCGAAGCGACGCTGCGACAGTTCGGGGCAGTGGAGGTGCGCGGTGAGCGCTAGCACTCGTCACGCGCGCCGCGCTGCGCTGCTGCTCATTCCTGTTGCGCTCGGCGCGTGCGACTGGTTCACCAACTTCACGCGCCAGCCGAAGATCGACCCGTGGGAAGTCGCGACGATGGACTCCACGAAGCGGGACAGCCTGCCGCCGCGCGGCAATCCGCAGGGGTCGATGCCGATGTTCGGCGGGAGTCCGCCTGACTTCGTCGTTTCCTACGGCCGGTTTCCCCTGACCGTGGATTCGATGTCGTCGCTGCGCAATCCGACCGCGCCCTCAGACTCGTCGATCGCGAATGGCCACCGGTATTTCGCGATCAATTGCGCGGTCTGTCACGGTGACACCGGGGAGGGGAACGGACCCCTGACGAAGTACCAGTACCCCATGATCTCACTGCGCAGCGAGTCCGCCATCGGGCGCACCGATGGGTATATCTACGGCATGATTCGCAACGGTCGCGGCCTGATGCCGACCTACAATCGGATCGAGCACATGGATCGCTGGGATGTTGTGAATTACGTCCGCGGGCTCCAGGGCCGGCTCGGCCGCGCGGTGCCGACGGGTCCGGTCGGGACCCCGGGGGAGACCGGGACCAAGGTGCCAGGCGCGACCATGACGGGTCCCACCCGGCCCTCCCCGCACCGTCCCGCGGCTGAAGTGATTGGCGCCGCGGCCGGGCGCGACACAACTGCGGCACCGGGCCGTCCGGCGGTCGCGCCGCCGGGAGGTGAGCGATGAGCCTGCACGCGGTTCGGGTCCCGACGCGCGAGGAAGTCCTTTCGGCAACAGCGCGACCGCTGCCGAAGGCGCTCTACCTCGGCTCGGCGGTGTTGGCGGCGGTCGGCGCGCTCGTCTTCCTCATCGGCGCGTTCACCGGGCAGGAGCGCGTCTGGCACGCGCTCCTCGTCAACTGGCTGTACTTCACGACCGTGTCCAGCGCAGGCGTCGTCTTCGTCGCCGTCCAGCGGATCACGACTGCCCGCTGGTCGCGGTCGATCATTCGTATTCTCGAAGGGTACGTCGCCTTCCTCCCTGCGGCGTTCGTGCTGCTCGTCCTCATCATGCTCGGCCGGGACCAGATCTTCCCGTGGACGCACGAGGCGCCGCCGGTACCCGAGAAGCAGATCTGGTTCAATCCGACCTTCTTCGTCGTTCGCAACCTCGTCGCGTTCGGCCTGCTCGCCGCGCTGAGCGTGTGGTACATCTACACCTGCGTTCGACTCGATGTCGGAGGCACTACCGAGGCGACAGGTGCAGTACGCCGGTTCCGCGGATTGCGCGAGCGGATGCGTCGCGATTACCGCGATGAGCGGCGCGCCATTCATTCCACGCACTCCCTTCAGGGGAAGCTCGCCGTCTGGCTGGCGCTGACCTTCGGGTTTACATGGTCGGTCCTCGCGTGGGACATGTCGATGGGACTCGACCTCCACTTCCAGAGCACCCTCTACGGCTGGTGGGTGTTCATGGGAGGATGGGTCGTCGCCCTGATGACGTTCACGGTGCTCGTCATGTGGTGGCGGCGGTACCTCGACGTCTACGACCTCATCACCGAGAACCATTTTCACGATCTCGGGAAGCTCTGCTTTGCCTTCACGGCGTTCTGGGGCTACCTCACCTTCGGCCAGTACCTTGTGATCTGGTACGGCAACATTGGGGAGGAGACCCACTGGATGCACCATCGGCTCACGACCCCGTGGAAGCCGCTGACGCTGGCCGTGGTGTTCCTGATGTTCGTGTTGCCGTTCTTCGGGCTGCTGTCTCGCGCGGCGAAGGTCTACCTGCCAACGATGGCGCTCTTCGCCCTGTGCAGCATCGCGGGGCTGTGGCTGCACCGGTACCTCGAGGTCTATCCGTCGCTGCACCCCGAGGCGACGTCCGCGCCGCTTGGCTTCTGGGAGCTTGGCGTCACCCTCGGATACCTTGGGATCTGGGGGTTCTGCTACGCCTCGTTCATGGACGCGTTCCCACGGATGCGCGTGACGCTGATGACATCAGCGTTCCGTGACGAAGTACAGGTTCCGGTTGACGCTGAAACGATGCTTCCCCTGCCGGCGCACGAGTAGCGCGGCGTCGTCAGTACGCTGCCGACGTCAGCGAGCCAACGCTGCCCGCCTCACGACGAGGCGGGCAGCGTTTGTACGAATGGCTCCAGCATCTTCTCGAGCGCAGCCAGCGGCATCGCGCCCGACTGCCGCACCGAGACCTGTCCCTTCGTGAACACGATCACCGTCGGGATGCCCTTGATCTGGTGCGCCTGGGCCGCCTTCGGCGACTTGTCCGTGTTGAGCTTCCCGATGAGGGCACGCCCTTCGTACTTCGCCGCCAGCTCGTCAATGGCGGGTGCCATCTGCTTGCAGGGCCCACACCAGTCGGCGAAGAAATCCACCAGCACCGGCAGGTCGCTCTCGGCGATCGTCCGGTCGAATGCCTCATCGATGAGGATGTAGGGACGGTCGAGGAGGAGCGCGCGGCTGCAGTTGCCGCATTTCGGGCGGTCGGCGGCCTTTGCGGCGATGACCCGGTTCCAGGTCTGGCAGAAGTGGCAGCGCAGGGTCAGCTTCTCGTCGCCAATGCCGTCGGGAGTCGTGCCCATGGTTTTCCTTCGTCGGGGTGCGCGACTATATTTGGTCCGTCCGGGTCGACGTGTCGCGTCGTGAGGTCTGACGACGCATGCAGCGGACCACGTGTCGACACACCGGGGCGTTAGCTCAGCTGGGAGAGCACCGCCTTTGCAAGGCGGGGGTCGGGGGTTCGAGCCCCCCACGCTCCATTTTCGAAGCCGCGGGCCTGCATTGGTCGGCGGCTTTTACATCCACCGTGTTCGAGGCAGACGTCGGCGACCATCCCGGCAGGGTGGGGAATCACCGATATCGACGACGCGGGTTCAACGGTGCACGACCGGAACCTGCCTCTGCCTTCGCACCAGGCAAGCTGCTGGCTGACGAGATGCGTCACGGAGGGGCTCATGACCGGCGTACACGCATCGAGTACCCATTACCCGGCACTCGACGGGATACGCGGGATCGCGGTCCTCGGCGTCCTCGTCCTCCACGGCGTGCTCGTCCCTGTCGCCACGAAAGCGGACGCCTGGGTCGCGGCGATTGCCAACCTCGGGTTCACTGGCGTAGACATTTTTTTCGTACTCTCGGGTTTCCTCATCACCGGCATCCTCATCGATGCGAAGGGCGCCCCGAACTACTTCAGGAACTTCTACGCACGCCGTTCACTGAGGATTTTCCCCCTCTACTTCGTGACGCTCATCCTGCTGTTGGCGCTCGCGCCGGGCGCGGATGGGGAACGGCTTCGCGAGCTGCAGGGCTGGCACTGGGCGTACCTCGTCAATATCCCAGTGGCCATCTACGGCTGGACGGAGCTCCCGCTGACGGCCCACTGGTGGTCGCTCGCGGTCGAGGAGCAGTTCTACCTGGTGTGGCCGATCATGGTCTGGGCACTCTCCCGGGAGCGATTTCGCCGCTTCGCCTGGTGCGTCGTGGTCGGGGCCTCGGCCATCCGGATCGGGCTCTTCCTCGCACACTGGCTAGGAATGATCGACCCGCACTTCATCATGGCGAACTATGTCCTGACGCCGATGCGTGCCGACGGGCTCGCAGTGGGCGGTCTCATCGCGCTGTCGCTTCGCGAACCGGGCGGCGCACAGCGCCTGCGCCGACTCGTACAGCCATTGGCGATCGTGTCCGCGCTCGGCATTACGGGACTATGGATCCGACACGGCGAGTACAACTCGATCGGTCGTGACTTTCAGGTGATCGGATATCCGTGCGTCGCCGCGGGCGCCGCTGCTTTGCTCATTGCAGCCATCACGGGGCCGGATGGATCGAGACTCCGTCGGACCCTCGAAGGTCGGTGGCTTCGCTTCTTCGGGAAGTACAGCTATGCGATGTACGTGATCCATCCGATCGTCGGGTACGTACTCTACGAGGCATTCCCGCCGGCGCCCGTTGCGGGGTCGGGCATAGTGGCTGGTGTGGCGCGGTTCGTCGTGCTCGTCGCCTGCACGGTGCCCCCGGCAGTTTTGTCGTGGGTCGCCTTGGAGCGGCCCATGCTCTCGCTGAAGAGATTCTTCGAGCCAAAGCCGGACGACCAGCACCTCGCGGTGCGTGGGGGAATGGCATCTCAGGCACTTTGAAAAGCCGCCGTGCCGGCACTCGGCGCCGAAGCAAATGGCCTTGTGTCCGACGGCTGGTGCTGCCTTTGCAAGGCGGGGGGGGTTCGGGGGTTCGAGCCCCCCACGCTCCACTGCGATTCGTCTCGCCCCGCCATCTCCGTGGATGGCGGGGCATCGTGCACCCACGGTTACCACGAGCACCCGATGCCCTCCGCTGCCTCACGCACTCCCGTCGCTGGCGAGAAAGCCCCCGACTTCACCCTCCCCTCCACCTCGGGTGAGGACGTGACCCTCCGCGACCTGCGCGGCGAGCGCGCGGTGCTGCTCGCCTTCTTTCCGCTCGCCTTCACGAGCACCTGCACGACGGAGCTCTGCGCGTTCACCGATGACTACGACCAGTTCGATGGGGCGGGTGTCGCGGTGCTTCCCATCAGCGTGGACTCGGTTCCGACGCTCAAGGAGTTCAAGGCGAAGTACGCCATGCACGCGGACCTGCTCAGCGATTTCAGGCGCGACGTCTCTCGAGCTTACGGTGTGCTGATCGAGGACCGGTTCTACTCCAACCGCGCGTACTTCCTCATCGACCGGGAAGGAACCATTCGCTGGTCACACGTTGAGGAGAATCCCGGCATGCGGCGCGAGAACGCGGAGATCATGGCGCGGATCGCCGCACTCGCGGAAACCGGCGAATAGCGCCGAACGGTGACGGAACGAGGACCGCGGGGCGTGCCCTGCGGTCCTCGTTCATCGCCGACTACCGAGAGCCGTTGGCGGCCATCTCGCCCCGCTGTTTCGGCTCGCCGGCTGCCGACTTCCGCCCGGCGTTGGAATCGCCGCGCGGCGTGCCGCTGACATGCTCGCGAGCCTCGCCACTAGCGCCCGCGCCCTGGATGTTGATCCGACGCGGTTGGGGAATCGCCGCCTTCGGTACGCGAACCCGGAGCAGCCCGTTGTCGAAGCGGGCATCGATGCGCTCGTCGTCGACACCCTGCGGCAGCTGGAACGACCGACTGAACGAGCCGTAGCTGCGCTCGACGATGTGGTAGCGCCCCTCCTCCCCCTCCTTCCGCGCCTCGAGACGCTCTCCGCGGACGACCAGGACGCCGTTATCGCAGGTCACCTCGACCTCCTCCGGCTTCATACCGGCGAGCTCCACCTCGAAGGAGAACTCGCCGGCGGTCTCGCGAACGTTGACGGGAGGGACCCAGCCGGTCCGTTCCCCGCCGTTCTGAAACGTGTCCTCGAACAGTCGGTCGATCTCGCGGCGAAGGCCGAACACGGGGGCAGTGAGTGAATTCCGGTACATGGTTGATTGTCTCCGTTGCTGGGGTTGGACGGGGGTGGAGGTGGGCAACCGTTGTTCCCGCAGCACCTTGCCAGAGCGGCAAGCGCCGCTGCCAGCACGGCCAACCGAAATGTCAGTCGTGCAGATGCGTGACCCCGGCCCCCTCTCGGTCATCTTGTCCGGAGCGGGCATGATAGGTTTCTTCCGACCCGCTCACCTCCCTCCGATGCCAGGACGACGTGGCCCGAACCGCGAGCCTTACCCCCACGGCCAGCAGCACTCCGACGCTCACGACGCTCGCCGCGTTGTCGGACGTGGCGGCGAGGCTCGCGTCCGCCGCACCGCTGGAGGACGTCGTGGGACCGATCCTCGACACGGTTCGCCGCGTGCTCGACGCCCGCGAATGCGTCCTCTGGCTCCAGTCCGCGCGCGGGCTCAACAGGGCGTGGGCAAGCGGGACTGACGAGACGCGACCCGAGGAGGCCATGGCGGCGCTGGGTGAGTCGCCGGCATCACCGCTCGCCGACCTGCACCTCGTCGCCCTCGACGCGGCATCTCGAAGGATCGGCGCGCTGACCGCGAGGCGGGCGCGGACATTCTCCACCGAGGAGCGCGTCCTCTTCGGGACATTGGCCAACCTGCTCGCGCCCTTCCTCTCGCACGCCGAGCACTCGCGCCAGCTCGCCGTCGAGGTCGAGCTCCGCACTCGACAGATCGACGAACAGCGCCGCTTCACCGAGCGCATCATCGACTCGTTGCCAGTCGGGCTGTACGTCATCGACCGGGAATACCGCATTCAGGCGTGGAACCGGAAGCGTGAAACAGGGATGCAGGGCGTGTCGCGCGACGAGGCGATCGGCCAGCCGATCTTCGAGATCCTCCATCGCCAGCCCGAGGAGCTGCTACGCTCCGAGTTCGATGACGTGTTCGTGACGGGGGCGATCCAGCAGTTCCAGATGGAGTCGAGCGCGACGGGCGACCTGCGCACGTACCGGATCTCGAAGATCCCGATGCGGCTCGACAACGCGACCGTCACCCACGTCATCACGATCGGTGAGGACGTGACCGAATGGCGCGAGGCGATGGACCGATTCTCTCAGGCCGAAAAGCTCGCGGCGATCGGCCAGCTCGCCGCCGGCGTCATGCACGAGATCAACAATCCGCTCGCGACGATCGCGGCGTGCGCCGAGAGTCTCGTGCTCCGCGTGGACGACATGCGCGCCGCGGGCTACGAGGTCGAATCGGAGTTCACCGAGTATCTCAGGATTGTCGACAGCGAAGTGCACCGGTGCAAGCGCATAGTCGATGGCCTCCTCGATTTCAGCCGTCCGCGTGCGGCGACCAAGAGCCGCGTCAACATCAACACCGTCATCGAACAGACGCTCTTCCTCCTGAAGCATCATGCGCGATTCAAGAAGCTGTCCGTGTCTACTGAGCTGAGCCCCGGTATAGCCGACATCATCCACGGGAACCGAGAGCAGCTCGTTCAGGTCTTCATGGCGTTGCTGCTGAACGCCGTGGACGCCATGGAGGAGCGGGGGACCGTCGTCCTCCGAACGCGCGTCGCCGCCGCCGAGAACGCCGTCATCGCCGAGGTGTCGGACGATGCCACGGCATCCCGCGGTCCGAGGTTCCAAAGATCTTCGAGCCCTTCTACACGACGAAGCCCCCCGGCCGCGGCACGGGGCTCGGACTCTCGATCTGCTACGGCATCATCGCGGAGCACGGAGGCCGGATCGACGTCGACAGCGCGGCGGGCCGGGGAAGCGTTTTCCGCATCACCCTGCCCATCGCAAAGGACGCATCATGAGAGACCAGCCCCGGATCAAGGTGCTCATCGCCGAGGACGAACCTCACCTCGGCACCATCCTGGAGAGCTTTCTCACCGGGCGGGGTTATCAGGTCACCACCCGCCGGGATGGTCGCGCGGCGCTCGAGGCGCTGCGCGCAGAGTCCTACGACGTGGCGCTGCTCGACATCGTGATGCCCGAGATGGACGGGCTCGAGGTGCTGCGGCACGTCCGCGAGGAACCCTCTCCCCCGGAAGTCATCATCATCACGGGCAACGGGACGATCGAGACGGCGATCACCGCCATCAAGCTCGGAGCCTACGATTACCTCGCCAAGCCGTATCGGATGGCTGAGATCGATGTCCTCGTGCGTCGTGCGTGGGAGAAGCGACAGCTCTCGAAGGAGAACGCGCTCCTGCATTCGCGCCTGTCACGAGTGGACGCCGTGCCCGAGGTGCTGACCCAGTATGCTCCGATGCAGGCCGTCCTTGCCCTCGTCGAGCGCGTCGCGAAAAGCGATTCACCCGTGCTCGTGTCGGGCGAGTCGGGGACGGGCAAGGAGCTCGTCGCCAGGGCGCTTCA
>JANPKQ010000318.1:0-2730 GCA_031426115.1 Gemmatimonadaceae bacterium
ACGAACTTGAGGAAGAACTGCGCCCAGCTGCGCGCGTCGAACTCCGCCGCCCAGGCCGGCACCTCGCGTCCCTCGACGCGGCGCCAGAGCCGCGTGCGGCCGAACGGTGCATAGACGAGCACGCCGATCTTCCGCTCACGCGCCAGCGGGAGGATCGTCGTCTCGACCTCGCGGTTGTCGATGGCGTAGTCGATACCGATGAAATCCATCGGCTCGTTGCGCATGAGGGTCACGAGCTCCTCGTACTGCCGCTCGCTGGTGGTGGTGACACCGACGTAGCGGACGCGGCCCTCCTGCTTCAGCTGCGTGAGGATGGCGAGCTGGGTGGGAACGTCGCCGAGGTTGTGTACCTGGATCAGGTCGATCGGACGCTTCCCGACGCGCTGGAAGGACGTCTCGATCTGCGCTCGGGCCGCGGCGGGGTCGGCGCTCCCCTGCCGCGCGACGTTCACCTTGGTCGCCCAGAAAATCTTGTCGGTGATGCCGAGCTCCTGGACGATCCGCCCGGCGGTCTCCTCCGACGCTCCGTAGCTGGGAGCGGTGTCGAAGACGCGTCCGCCCATGTCGACCAGGGTGCGGAGCACTTCCTTGAGCGCGGTGACGTCCTCGCTCCGTGCGACCTGCGAGAAGGTGGCGGAACTGCCGAGCCCGACGACGGGAATTCGCTCGCCGGTGGAGGGAATCGCGCGCGTGATGATCTGCCCCGCGGTGGCCGCAGCCGACGAACCCGTTGCGGTCGACGCGGCGGTGCCAGCCATAGCCCCGGGGCGGCGCGCGCATCCCGGGATGACGAGCGCAGCGCCGGTACCGAGTGACAGGCGGAGCCATTCGCGACGTGAGATCATGTTCGGTGTCCGGGTGCTGGTGAGTTCGAGTGCGAGGTTGGGTTCGTGCGAGCTGGCGCGCGACAGTTGGCAGCGATCTGTGAGGGGCGCACGTTGTCGCCCGCGTTCCGGTCGATGCAGTAATTAATTCATAGGGATCGATGCCCGCCACGCGTGAACGGCTAGGTCGGCCTCGACCTTCAGATTGGCGGCGACAACCCGGCGAGCTCCGCCCGATCAGACGGGCTGAGGGCCCGGCGGACCGCCCCGGGCCCCAGCGACCGCCGCGACTGCGTCGCAGAGCGCACGCGCGACCTGCCACCGGGATTCGACCTTCAACCGGGCGAAGATCTGCTCGGCGTGATTGCGGGCGGTGAATCGGCTGATGCCGAGCCGCCTGGCGATCTCCGGATTCGAGCGCCCCGCGGAAATCAGGAGCGCGACCTCCGCCTGTCGCAGGGTCAGCCCGCACGCGCTTATGACCTGCTGAGGAGAGAGCAGGGAGGCGTCCGGCTCCGCGGCCGGGACCAGCGCGGCCGGCGCTGGCTGGACCGACGCCGCGGCCCGCTCCCGAACGACGCGACGCGCCATCGCGTCGACCCGCGCCATCAGCTCCAGCGTGCGAAAGGGCTTCGTGACGTAGTCATCCGCCCCGAGGCGGAACCCCTCGACCTTGTCCGAGTCGGAATCGCGCGCGGACAGAATGAGGACGGGGCACCAGTGCCCCTCGGCACGCAGACGTGACAGGAGCGCGAGCCCGTCGAGTCCCGGGATGCCAAGGTCGAGCACGATGATGTCGGGCGGATCGGCGCGCACCATCGCGAGCGCCTGTCGCCCGTCACTCGCGACGCTCGCCTGGTATCCCTCGCTGCGGAGGTTTGCCCGGAGCGCGTCGGCGAGGTCGTCGTGGTCCTCGACTATCAGGATGCGCAGGCTGGGGCTCACGTCGTGGACGGTGCTCGGGATGCTGGACAGTGCGGCGGCTGCGGCCCGCGATGCAATCTGGCCGGGCCGCTCGACCCCGGCATAGGTCACCGTCCCATATCGGCGGCCCTGCGAGACGGTGCTTGCGCGCGGCCCGCTGGAGTGCCATGGGTGTGTGACCCATAGGATACTCGCCTGTGGCGGTGCACCTTGCATTCGTCAGTGGGGAGTGCGGACTCCCACCCCACTCCCCACCCCCCCACTCGTTGCGCCCCGATTACATGGGACAGATGCGACAGACAATTCGGTCCGCCGTCCCGCGCGGTGGCAGGGAGACAGTCGCCTGGCTCGCCATCGGCGGAACGCTGGCGGCGATGTTCTTCACGGCGCACCAGGTGCGTCAGGGCTGGGAGCAGCGGCGCCTCGCCGCGGAGAGCGCCGTACGCGACCACCTGACGACCGCCGCGGTGCTCATCGGCACCGAGGCAGCGAAGATGAGTGCACTCGAGCTGCGGGCACTCCTCTGGCCGGCACTCGGCACGAACGGATTTCCGAATCCGCGCCCGCTCACGCTCGACGGGTTCGCCCGCGCCGGCGCAGGAGTGTTCGCCGCAATGAGCGACGATCGCGGCGCTGTGCTGCCGGGCTACTTCCGCCTCACGCGGCTCGGCCGCGACCCGTGGACGGCCGAGCTGCGCGGCGCGCTCGCCACTGACTCCGTGTACGCGCGCGCGGTGCTCGACGAGGTCCGCCGCTGGACCGATCGCGTCGACCTCGACAGGCCTGGGGCTCGCATCGGCATCATCCGTCCGGACGTGCGGGGTGTGCCCATCGTCGTCGGCATGGCGCCGGAACGCGGGGCCGACGGGCGCGCCGTCGCCCTGTTCGGCGTCGCGTACGCGCGCACCGTGGCGCTCCGCACGCACGTCGGGCACGTGCTTCACGGGGTGTCGCTGCTGCCGGCGCCCTCGCGCGAACGGAG
>JANPKQ010000319.1:0-4234 GCA_031426115.1 Gemmatimonadaceae bacterium
GCTTGCCGGCGTACGCGCGCCTCGACGCCAGGGTCATGCGCTTCATCCAGACGCCCGCGTTCCTCCTGACATCGTTCATCGAGGTCATCAACGTGACCGGGCGCGCCAACACATCCTCGGTGACCTACGACGCGAGCTACAGCATGCGCCGATCGATGCACTCGTTCTTCGCGAGCCGCACCATCGTCGCGGGAGCAGAGATCCAGCTTCGATGATCCGCACGCTGCTGCGATCACGGCTGCGCGCATCTATCTTCACCCGATGGTGAAACGCCGATCGAAGTCCACGTCGCAGGAGAGGCCTTACCACCACGGCGACCTCCGCACGGCGCTCGTCGAGCACGCGGGAAAGATCCTGCGGGAGGAGGGACTCGAGGCGCTCACCCTCCGCGCTGTGGCCCGCGCAGCGGGCGTGAGCCAGACGGCGCCGTACCGACACTTCGCCGACCGCCGCGCACTCATGGGCGCCATCGCCGCGGAGGGCTTCGGCGAGCTGCACCGCGCGATGGGCGACGCCATGGCGAATGCCGGCGGTCGCGAGGGATTCAAGGGAATCGCGCTTGCCTACGTTCGCTTCGCCAAGGCGAACCCGGCGCTGTACCGCGTGATGTTCGGACCGGAAGTCGCGAACACCGCGGATCTCCCCGAGCTCGCCAGCGAATCGCGCTCCTCGCTCGGCTTCGTGCAGGCGGGCCTCGAGCAACTCCAGGCCGCGGGGATCGTGAGGGCAGGCGATGCCGCGGTCATGGCGATCTCATGCTGGGCTGCGCTTCACGGAACGGTCTCGCTGATCCTCGACGGTCAGGCGGAGACGGTGACCGATACCGCGACGCTGGTCGAGGCGACGGCGCAGCTGGTCATGTACGGCCTGGCGCCGCGGAGTGTATCCCCTCGGGAATGAGTTCCGACAGCACCCGTTCGGACTTCGGCCGCGGATCTCGCTGAATGGAGGGGGGATGAAGGCACTGCAACGGCATGATTGGCCGCGGACGAACGCGAACTCACGCGGACAACGGCAACGACCAAATCCCAAAGCCCAACGACCAACGCTTAGCGACCAACGAGCAACCACCAACGACCAACTGCCGCCGCGATAACGCGGAAACGACGCGGATACGGCACGCAACAGCATTGATTGGCATCTCGGCGCAGAGTCCCTCGCGCCACGCCACTCGCAATGCCGTTGCCCTTCTTCATGCTCTTCATCCCTTCAGGCTCTTCCAGTCACGGATTCTGGAAAGCCGGTCCTCAAGCGGAGTCCTGAAAACCACGATGCCCCCCCCGACGACCCCGTTCGCTATTTGGCGCAGCGGATCGTACCGTTCGCCCGTGTCTATTGGTCACCAGGTCGTCCTGCTGTTCCTCTTCGCGATTCCCGTCGCGTGCGTGAGCTGGACCGTCACCCACGAGGCACTCTTCCGCGAGCTCCGCGAGTGGACCACCGCCCGGAGTGAAGCGAGTCGGAACATCGTCGCGCGGAAGTTCTTCTACGTCTTCTCCTGCGAGTACTGCTTCAGCCACTACGTGACGGTCGGGATGCTTCTCCTCACCGGATACACGCTGGTGTTCGATGGCTGGCGCGGTTACCTCATCGCCGGGTTCTCGATCGTCTGGGTCGCCAACTTCTACATCAGTTTCTTCGGACGGCTCCGGCTCGCGATCACATCCGAGCGCCAGGATATTGCGGTGGTCGAGAAGATGGTGCAGAAGGAGGAAGCGCAGGAGGAGACCGGCCGGTAGGCACAGTTTCGGTGTGCGCGGGGTGACGGGCGCCTGGCAGGGGCCAAACGGCGGAACTGATGCAGGGCGTCGACGGCGGCATTGGGCAAAACACAACTGCGGGAAACGGTACGTAGAACGGAACTGCTTGACCGCGCGTCGACGCCGTCAAAGGCGGCAAGCGGTGCAACGGCGGCAAACGCGGTGAATGGTTTGCCGGCATTGGCGCCGTTGGCGCGCAGTCACGCCCCTCTGTTCTGCGTACCGTTTTACCGATCGCCTTTTTTGCCAGATGTCGCCGTCGACGCCCTGGCCTCCAACGCCGTCAAACCCCGGATGAGCCAATTCGCACAACCTTTCCGCCTTCCGGAGTAACCAGATCGATGCCACGATTGCTGGCACCGGCCCAAGCTCCGCGAGACTCCGCCATGACCGCTCCCGCCACCACCGACCGCCAGCAGCCCGTGCTCTCCGACGAGATTCTCGTCCGCTGCCATGAGCGCAGCGCCGGGTACGACCAGGAGAACACCTTCTTCACCGAGGACTTCCAGGACCTTCAGGCGGCGGGATACCTGACGATGCCGGTTCCGCGGGAGCTCGGTGGCCGCGGGATGACGCTCGCCGCGGTGGCCCAGGAGCAGCGGCGGCTCGGCTACTACGCGGCGCCGACAGCGCTCGCCATCAACATGCATCTCTACTGGCTCGGCGTCGCTGCCGATCTCTGGCGGGCGGGCGACACCTCGCTCCAGTGGATCCTCGAGGAAGCAGCGCGCGGACAGATCTTCGCCGCGGGGCATGCGGAGAGTGGCAACGACATCCCGCTGCTCCTCTCCACCACCGTGGCCGAGCGAGTGGACGGCGGCTACCGGTTCACCGGACACAAGTCGTTCGGCAGCCTCTCGCCGGTGTGGACCTACTTCGGCCTCCATGGCCTCGACACGAGCGACCCGACCGGGCCGAAGATCGTGCATGCCTTCATGCCGCGGAGTACCGAGGGGTACACGGTGCGCGACACCTGGAACACGATGGGCATGCGCGCGACGCGCAGCGACGACACCATCCTCGACGGCGCGTTCGTGCCGCAGCGCTACATCGCGCGCGTCGTCCCGGCGGGCGCCGCGGGCATCGACCACTTCGTGCTCTCGACGCTCATGTGGGCGCTCGTCGGTTTCGGCAACATCTACTTCGGCATGGCGCAACGCGCGCTCGACATGACCGTGGAGCAGGTGAAGAAGAAGCGCTCGATGGCGCTCTCCCGGTCGATGGCGTATCACCCCGGCGTGCAGCAGGGCATCGCCGAGATGGGCATCGAGCTCGAGGGCGTCGGTCCGCACCTCGATCGCATCGCCGACGACTGGTCCAACGGCGTCGATCACGGCGCGATGTGGGTCGCGAAGCTGTTCGCGGCGAAGTATCACGCGGTCGAGTCGTCGTGGCGCGTCGTCGACCGCGCAATGGACCTCAGCGGCGGATTCGGGATCTTCAAGCGCGCAGGTCTCGAGCGGCTGTTCCGCGACGCACGGCTCGGCCGAATCCACCCCGCGAACTCGCTCCTGACGCACGAGATCGTGGGCAAATCGCTGCTCGGCATCAGCCCGGACGAGCAGCCGCGCTGGGGGTAGCACCCGCCGGAGAAGTCTCCCGGCCTCATTAATCGAACGTCTGACGCAAATCGTTCCCCGCTCCGGGGAGAACTTGTCATGCCCGTGAAACCGGGCGGATGGGACATTTCCCTGCTCGAGCGGACCACCCCGCGGCGATAACGCCGCACTTCAGGAGGACGAACATGGCAACGACGACACTGCAGTCATTCGGACGGCCGCTCGCGGTGGTCACCGCCGCGATCCTCGTCGCCGCGTGCGCCAGCGATGCGCCCCTCGCACCGGACGACCAGATGGCGGTCTCGGCCCGGTCCGCAGTGACGCGCGCGGAACGGAATGCCGAGGGGGTACGAGAGATCAGGCGCGCGACGGCCCGCTATCACGACCTCGACGCCGCCATCGCGGATGGGTTTGTGTTCCTGCACGGGTGCGAGACGCGCCCAGACGAGGGTCCGGCGGGAATCCTCTACGTTCACTTCGGTCGCCTGATGGACGGTGTCATCGATCCGTCGGCTCCCGATGCGCTGCTCTACGAGCCGCGGGGGAAGGGGCCCCCGAAGCTGGTCGGCGTCGAGCTCGCGGTTCCGTATCCCCTCTGGACCGCACCGCAGCCGCCCCGGTTCATGGGCGCCGAGTTCCAGCGCGAGGATGAGTTCGGGGTATGGGGCCTCCACGTCTGGGCATGGACGAAGAACCCGGAGGGAATGTTCGCGGAGTCGAACCCCAACATATCCTGCGGCGAAGAGTAGTCCCGTTCAGCTCCGGAGCGCGTTTGCGCTCCGGGGCCGACTCCCCCATTCGTGAGACCGAGACAATGCATCGCATAGTCAGGCTCCGCCCTGTCGCCATGCTCCTGGTTTTATGCGCAGCGTTGGCCGGCTGTTCCGACGGCGAGCACGCGGGGGCCGTCGGTCC
>JANPKQ010000320.1:0-9654 GCA_031426115.1 Gemmatimonadaceae bacterium
GCCCGCCAAGCACGAGTTCGGCAGAGGGTGTCGCGGCGGACCGGAATGGAGTTATCTATGGCGCCGAGGTTGGCCAGCGGGCGCTGAAGCGGTACGTTCGCCCGAGATAAGGGTCAGGCATCGCTCAGCTGAAAGCCGCAACCGCTAACAGCTGACAGACGGGCGGAAGGGCAGTTGACCGTACGAAGTAGTCAGTGCGAAGTGCGTGCGCAGTAAGCAGTGCACATCCGTGCGTAGTCGCGGTCAGTCGGTACTCCGTACTACTGAGCACGTAGCACTCGAGCACCGAATCCGAAGTCCCAGCCGATTGTTCTGAAGGAGGGGGGCCAATGTCCATTCCTGTTTCTCGTCGTCGCTTCGTCGGTGGCCTCGCAGCCGCCGGGTACCTCACCCTCCGCGGCGATACGGAGCTGTGGGCGCGTGATGGCAAGGGCGCCCCGCGCACGGCGCAGGAGCTCGACGAGTACGACAGCTACGCGAAGCTGGCGTTCAACGAGAACCCGTACGGCCCGCCCGACTCCGTCATGAAGGCGATGACGAAGGCGTTCAAGTACGCCAATCGGTATGGCTACCCGGACGGTGACATCCACGGCGAGATCGCGAAGCACCACGGGGTGAAGCCCGAGAACATCCTCCTCGGCGCTGGCTCGGGCGAGATTCTCGATGTCGTCGGCACGGCATTCACCGAGGGCGGGAAGAAGGTCGTCGGGGTGAATCCGTCATACAGCCAGGTGTACCAGCACGTGACGAGCGTGCGCGGCGATGCGATCACCGTCCCGCTGCTTCCCGATTACCGGCAGGACATCCCCGGGCTCATCAAGGCGACGGTCCGGAACTACCGCAACGTCGGCTTCGTCTACCTCTGCAATCCGAACAACCCGACGGGCCGGACGGTGTCGAAGAGCGAGATCACCCAGCTCCTCAATGGCATCCCCGAGGATGTGCCGGTGCTCATCGACGAGGCGTACCACCACTTCGTCGAGGATCCGTCCTACGAGACGTCGGTGAGCCATGTACAGGCCGGCCGCCGCGTCATCGTCGCGCGGACCTTCTCGAAGATCGCCGCACTCGCCGGGATGCGACTCGGCTACGCGGTTGCCCCTGCTGACCTCATTCGCAAGATGAGCCCCTACGCGATGGGCAGCATCAACGCCCTCGTGCGCTGGGGCGGCGTCGCGGCGCTCAAGGACACGGCCTCTCAGGCCCAGGTCAAGCGCGTGACGCTCGACCTCCGCACGAAGACGACAACCGAGCTCCGCAACCTCGGCTTCGCGGTGATCCCGTCAGAGACGAACTTCTTCATGGTTCACATCAGACGCCCGGTCGTGCCGGTGATCGAGGACTTCCGGAAGAAGGGCGTCCTCGTCGGCCGCCCCTTCCCGCCGATGCTCGAGCACCTGCGCGTGTCCGTCGGAACGCCCGACGAGATGGCACGCTTCATCACGGCCTTCAAGCAAGTCGTGCCGGCGCGGACGGCGGGGTCTGGTGGGTGATCCAGGGCATTTGAACGGCGGAAGGACGCTGAATGTGCATCTATGACGAAGGGTGTTGGGATCACGCGGATGCAACGGATGAAAGGGCAACACCGGTCCTTTGGCTGAATGCGGCGCGCCATCAAAGAGCTCCGTATTCACCAGACCTGATTGTTGGAAACTGCAACAGCCACTGCCTCTGAAAAGAGGAGTGGCTGTTTTCATGTTTCCGGCCGTCGCTGTTGCCGTTGACCTTCATCATCAGAATCCAGCTCACGAACCGCCAGGCCAGCCGGCCGATTGCGGCCGGATCCTTTGCACTTTCATCCGTTCAATCCGTTGAATCCCAACAACCTTCGTCATAGATGCCCTGACAGCGTCGTTCCGCCGTTCTCCCGCGTGTGATCAAACCGCCGCCGGCCGATCGCTCTCCGTCACCCGCAAGTCATCGGCTGGAAGCAAGCGTCTCATGATCCACGACAACCCCCACGCCACGCCGACGATGATGAGCGCGAGCATTGCCCACCGCATCAACCCGATGGCGAAGCTCATGTCGAGAGTCGGGGACTGGAAGCGATATTCCCGCAGCGCGGCGCCACGGTCGAGCATCCAGTGCCATGCGGTGTGCGCGACGAGGGCGGAGAGCAGGATCGTCCCCATCCGGAGTGAGACGACGCGGCGATAGAGAAGAGCCAACGAAGGAACGGCGAGGGCGAGGACGAAGAGCTGTCCCAGCTCGACGCCGACGTTGAAGGCGAGGAGCGACGTCGCGAGGTGCGAGCCGGCGAACTGGAGCGACTCCCTCAGGGCGAAGGAGAAGCCGAAGCCGTGCACGAGGCCGAAGGCGAAGGCCATCATCCAGCGCCGCTCGAGGCGCGCACCGACGATGTTCTCGAAGGCCATGTAGACGATCGAGAGCGCGATGAGCATCTCGATCAGCGGCGGGAACCACAGCGCGCCTGGCGCCAGCCCGACGACCGCTGCGACGAGAGTGATCGAGTGGGCGACCGTGAATGCGGTCACGACCGCGACGAGCGACCGGAAGCGACGGATCGGGATGACGAGGCAGAGTACGAACAGCAGGTGGTCGATGCCATCGAGGATGTGCACGAAGCCGAGCTTCACGAACTGCAATGCGGCCTGGTGCCACCGAGGGTCGAGCCGCACGAGGCCCGGGTCGCCGGAGTACTGATAGGCGCGTTCCGCACCATCGGGCGGGACGAAACGCAGTACCGTCGTCGTCCGGACGCCGAGGTGCGCCAGCTTCGGATGCAGCGAGAATCGCGCATCGGCCGACCGGATCGGATACTCGAGCAGGACGTCGAGCATCGCCTGGTTCCACGGAAGTTCAGTTGCCGCGGGGAGTGGCGCCCCGGTGACGTGCGCCACGGCGCTGTCGAAGGTCGCGAAGGAGCGGTCCGAGGGCAGCGAGATCCGCGTCGCGACGATCCGCCCATCAACGAGTCTGGTGTCTCCCTCGTATAGCTCGATGTAGTCGGCGATCCACGTGCGGACGGCGTCGCCGAGCAGCGGCTGGACGGAGTCGATCTCGAGATACCCGGGCCCGCGCAGCGGAAACACGATGTCTCGCATGGATTCCAGCGGGACGCGCACGACGAGCCGAAGCCGCGCGCCCTCCGGCTTCACGATCGCGAGGACCGCAACGCGCGCGGGAATCTCGTGCGCCGCCGGCTCCGATGGCAACGCGACGACGAGCGCCATGGCAGCCGCCGCAACGCCCACCCATCGCACGCGCCTCCGTCCACCATCATTCATTGCCGTTCCCAACAGGCCTCACGTTTCGCCGCAGGAATCAGGAATCAGGAATCAGGAATCAGGAATCAGGAATCAGGAATCAGGAATCAGGGATCAGGGATCAGGGATCAGGGATCAGGGATCAGGGATCAGGGATCCATTGCCGTTTGCAGTTGCAGTCCTTCATGCTCTTCGTTGCCTTCATGCTCTTCCCGTTCAGGCTTCTGGAAAGCCAGCCGTCACCCGGGATCGTGAGTGGCCGCGCACGACCCGGACATACCCCCGCACCCTGACTCTGGCCGAATCTGAGGCCGGGTCATAGAATGGCGCAATCGCGACACCACGCAAAACCGAGGAGGCCGATGGACCAGGGGCGCAATTGGGCGGTGGTAGCGACGGTCATGCTGAGCGCCGGTGTCGGCCTCGGCTCCGCCGCCCTCGTTGGGGCACAGGGGCAGGTCGTGCAAGCGCCGAAGTTCCAGGTAGACCCGCTCTGGCCGAAGCCACTGCCGAATCACTGGATCCTCGGATCAGCGACGGGTGTCGCTGTCGATTCGCGCGACCACGTCTACGTCGTCAACCTCCCGACGAGCTTCAACGCGCGCACCGAGATCGGCGCGGCGCAGAACCCGCCGACGGGAGAATGCTGCTTCCCCGCGCCGAACATCCTCGAGTTCGACCCCGCCGGCAACCTCGTCGGAAGCTGGGGCGGGCCGGGTCAGGGATTCACCTGGCCGTCGTCGAACAACGGAATCGCGATCGATCATCGCAGCAACGTCTGGATCGGCGGCGTCAGCGGCACTGACACCCAGATCCTGCGATTCTCGAAGGCGGGCAAGTTCGTGGGCGCGTTCGGGAAGATGGCGCCGCCAACTCCTTCCGCGCCCGCAGCCGCTGCCGCTCCTGACACCGCGTACCAGGGTGTCTCCGGCGCCGGTCGGGGCGCAGCGGCAGGTGGCCGCGGCGCGGCCGCAGGGCGTGGCGGCCGGGGCGGAGCAGCGCCGGCGGTCGCGGCGAACAGCAGCAGCATGGATGCGTTCGGCGGTGCAGCGGCCTTTGCGTTCGACGCGCGCACCAACGAAGCCTTCGTCGCTGATGGATCGCGCAATCGTCGCATCGCGGTCGTGAACATGACCACCGGTGCGATCAAGCGCGTGTGGGGCGCCTACGGCGCGAAGCCCGATGATGCGCCGCTTGCCGCCTACTCGCCCGACGCGCCGCCCGCGAAACAGTTCTCCACCGTCACCTGCGCCGAGCTGTCCATCGATGGCCTCGTGTACGTCTGCGATCGGCAGAACAACCGGATCCAGGTCTTCCGGAAAAACGGCACGTTCGTGAAGGAGGCGATCATTGCGCCGCAGACGCGCGGGGCAGGATCGGTGTGGGACATCGCCTTCTCGCGCGACGCGCAGCAGCGGTTCCTCTACGTTGCCGACGGGATGAACATGAAGGTCCACATCGTGGACCGGCAGACCCTCGAACCGATCACGAGCTTCGGCGACGGCGGCCGCACGCCGGGCCAGTTCTTCGCGGTGGCCGCGATCGCGACCGACTCGAAGGGCAACATCTACACGACGGAGTCCCTGGAGGGAAAGCGAGTGCAGAAGTTCCTGTACAAGGGCATGGCGCCGGTGACGACGAAGAACCAGGGTGTTCCGCGCGACGATGGAGCAGCGCGATGACGACGCGTCGCAACCTCCTCCTGGGTGGCGGCCTCGTCTTCGGCATCGCTGCGCTTGGCGTCGGCCAGGCGGCGCTCGAAGGATCGATGCAGGGGCAGCTGGTGCAGGCTCCGCGGTTCGAGGTCGATCCGATGTGGCCGAAGCCGCTGCCGAATCATTGGGTGTTCGGCAACGTCATCGGGATCGGGATCGACGCGCGCGACCATGTCTTCATCGTACATCGTCAGGACGCGCTCGTGCAGGGCGCCGAGAACGGGCTCGAGCTGAAGCTCAGCGAGTGCTGCGTTCCCGCGCCGCCGGTCGTCGAGTTCGATCCGGAAGGCAATGTCGTCGGGTCGTGGGGCGGGCCGGGCGAAGGCTATGTGTGGCCCGCATCGAACCACGGCGTCGGCATCGACAACAAGGACAACATCTGGATCGGCGGGAATGGCGCGGGTGACTCGCACATCCTGAAGTTCACCCACGATGGAAAGTTCCTCCAGCAGATCGGCATTCCCGGCAAGGCCGCCGACAGTCGGAGCACCGAGCACTTCGGCCGCGTCGCCAAGATCTCGTTCGACACGGCAGCGGGCGAGGCGTTCATCGCCGACGGCTACCTCAACAAGCGCGTCGCCGTGCTCGACATCAACACCGGCGCCGTCAAGCGGTTCTGGGGCGCGTATGGCAACGCCCCATCAGACACGACGTTGCCCGCGTACGATCCGACAAAGCCGCCCGACAGGTTCTTCCGCACGCCGGTGCACTGTGCCGAGCCAACGCCGGATGGCTTCGTCTATGTGTGCGATCGCGTCAACGACCGCATCCAGGTTTTCCGGAAGGACGGCAGCTTCGTGAAGGAGAAGATCATCGCGCCGCTGACGCGTGGTGACGGCTCGGTGTGGGACATCGCGTTCTCGAAGGATGCGGCGCAGAAGTATCTCTTCCTCGCTGACGGCAAGAACCAGCGCGTCTACGTCATGGACCGGCAGTCGCTCGACATCCTGACGACCTTCGGTGATGGCGGCCGTCAGCCCGGCCAGTTCTTCGCCGTGCACAGCATCGCGACGGACTCGAAGGGCAACATCTTCACGACCGAGACCTACGAGGGGAAGCGCGTCCAGAAGTTCGCCTACAAGGGGATGGGCTCGGTCCCGAAGAACCAGGGAACGGTCTGGCCGAAGCGATGAGACCGCATCGCGTCGAGATCCACTACTGTCCCGTCTGACCCGGCAAGGCGTTCATTGCCGCCCGGGTGGCGGCTCAGCTCTCGAAGGATCCGTCGCTCACCGTGACGCGCACGCGCGCCAATCTCGGGGAGCTGCGGGTCGCCGTCGATGGTGCAGACGTCCTGACGTCCAATCCGTTCGGATATCCGACTCCGGCATCGGTCGTGGCTCGTGTCCGCGAGCATCTCGCAGGAATGGGCTGACGGCGCCTATCGCTGGAAGCGCGGCTGCTCGACGCCCACCATCGCGACGCGCACATCCACACCGCCCATGAAGGCAAAGCCGGTGAGCCGGATGGTCGGCGCATCGGGCGCGTTCGGCTCACCGACGTCGGTGCCGAAGCCACCCATGAACGCGAAGCCCTCACTCTCGACGCGGACATTCGGTGGGACGACGATGGTGACGCCGCCCATGACCGCGAGGATCTGAACCTCGGTCACTGGCGCGGTGAGCTGCGCAAAGCGGAAATCGAGCTCGATGCCGCCCATGATCGCGATCGCGTTGATCGTCTTCGGGACCAGCCACGGTCCCTTCCGCATGATGCCGCTCATCACGGCGAACAGCGTCTTCTCCTTCGGCGCGCCGGCAGTGCCCTGCACCATCGGCGTCGCCGCAGCCGCCGCCGGTGCAGTAGGCGGCGTCAGCGCAGGGAGATCGGCGAGGAGCTCGGTGAGTGCCGAGTTGGTGCGCGCCGCGTAAACCTTGTCGAGCCGCTGCTCGAGCTCTTCCATCGAAAGGCGGTCCTGCGCGAAGTGCTCGGTGAGCGCCTCGATGACCTTCGCGCGCTCGCGCTCCGCCTGCTCGCCTGTGAAAATTGGCTCGTTCGCCATGGGGACGCTGTTGTGAGTCAGCCGCGGTCGCGCGTGGCGCCGGGCCCGCAGACGTTACCCACCTGCCCCTGCGGAAGCAATGCGGGCGCGCCGCACCGGGTCACTCCACCGTGCGCGTGATGTCGATGATCCCGCTGGTGTCGGCATCGCGATCGCCGCGAAACGCGAGATCCAGCGCGAGCCAGATCGTCCGCGAGAACGGATAGAAGATGAAGGGCGCGGCGACCATCAGCGCCGCACCGCCGTACTCGAGGAAGGTCCACGGGACATCGGGCCACCGGATCACGAGGATCGTCACCATCGACACCGCCCAGATGAGCTCCGACGCCACGAGGTTCACCGCGTAGGCGCCGAGCCAGTGATCCTTCTCCCCCCGGTCCACGCGCACGGCGCAACGCGGACAGCGCTCGCGCGCTGCGAGCCAGTGTCGGAGAAGTCCGCGCGAGCCGCAGCGGGGACAGCGCAGCAGCAGCGCACGCCCGACCATCCGCGCAACGACGCCGACCGTCACCCTGCTCCGCGACGGAGGAAGGATGATGATGGGGCGCCCGCGTGCGTCGGACGCGGCGTCGGGCAGGCTGATCATCGCCGAGTCGCAGACGCGAGCATGTCAGAGATGTCGAGCGCGTTCTCTGCGGCCGCACCGAGCGTCGTGTTGTCGAAGATGCACCAGGTCGGCGCCCGCGCGGCGTCGGTAGCGATGCGCGCCGAGAGCGCGGCGAGATACGCGGTGTCGTAGGACGAGTAGTACATCCGCGGCGATCCGTGCAGGCGATGATACACGATGCCCTCATGTCCTCCTGGCTCCGCCGCCTCGGGCACGCGCGCCGGATCGGCGGCGACGCGGGCCACGCGATGATCGCGCAGCAGCATCGCGGCATCCGGCGTGAACCAGGTCGCATTCCGCGGTTCGATGACGGCGTCGCCGGCATATCGCTTCCGCAGCATCGTGAAGAACCGTCCAGCCACCCGCCGATCGAGCTCCTGCTTCGGCGGAAGCTGGAGCAACAGGCACCGGAGCTTCGCGCCGAGGCAGCTGGCTTCACCGAGGAATCTATCGAGCTCCGGTCCCGCGCCGACGAGAGCGAGCTGGTGGGAGATGGTCTTCGGAATCTTCACCGAGAAGCCGAAGTCCTCCGGCACCGACTCGGCCCATCGCGCATAGGTCGAGGGACGATGCGGGCGGTGGAAGGACGAATTGATCTCGACGGCGCGGAAGCGGGTGGCGTAGCGGTGGAGGGCGGAGCTGCCAGCCTCGACGCGGTGGGCGACGGCGCGAGGGACGCTCCAGCCCGCGGTGCCGATCAGTGGTGTTGGCTGTTGGAGCATGGAGCTACAGGAGCATTGAGCGTGCTAGCGGAAGTGCGGAACTGCAACGGCGTGACGCCCTGCATCAGTTCCGCAGTTCAAGTCCCCGGCTACCGAATGATGAACAGCTTCTCGAGCACCCATCCCGTCCCCGCCACTACCAGCCCCAGCGGCCCGAGGATTCGCTTCCGTCGCGCATCCACTGAAAGTTCGGCCATCGAAGCACTGCCGCGCAGGTACTCGAGGCGCCGCTCGAGGCTGTCGAGCTCACCCTGCACGCGGGCCAGCTCGCGCTCCACGGTGATGACGTCCTGGATCGATTGCGCGCGCTCGAGCAGCGCCCGAAGCCGGTCGCGGATCGCCCGTCTCGTCGCGACGCGCGCGCCGAGATCGACGACCTGCTCGGTGACGTCGTCGGCGCTGATCTGGCGCTTCTCGACATGGCCCAGTGTGGCGACCGAGTCCATCGCGTCATAGAGCGAGGCCGCGGGGACGCGGATCTTCATGTGCACCGCGCCGCCGGAGGCTTCCCGCGACTGCTCGATGAACCCGCCGAGTGATTGGGTGACATCGGCAACTCGCCGGGCGACGGCTTCGGGATCCTTGACCTCGAGCAGCATCGACGCGCGGCGTATGAGCAGGCGCGCAATGCCCCCCTGTCCGACCTGGCCTCCGGGTGCGTCGGGTGTCGGGGCCGTCTCGCTGGTCGGGCTGGCGAGTGGGACCGCATCGGGCGCGGAGGCCGGGCCGCCGCGAGAGATCGAGCACGCCGTGGAGAGCAGGAGCATCGCGGTGACCGCGGCGGGGCGAATCACCGACCGGGTCGAAGATGTTGGGGGTCGCATGCCCCTACGACGCGGACGGCGACGAATCTTGCACACGTTGTCCTGGGCGCGCGATTCGTCGCCTGTATCCCCTCCTTCAACCGAGTGTCAGCTCATGTCTTCGATTCCTTCGGCCACCGAGCGCCCGGGGCCATCCGATCCGCCCGACCGCGAGCCGGACCGCCGTCCATCAGTGGACCCCGTGCCGTGGCACGATCCGGGTCCGCCAGTGCGCGAGGTCGATCTCCCGCCGAACAGCCCATCGCCGGGGATTCCAGTCGAGCCAACCCGGTAGGGGAGTACTGGGATCATCGAGGTCATCCTTGATTCCGGTGGGCTACTGGCTCCTTAGAAGCCGAACTGGAAGAGCATGGAGGGAACGAAGGACATGAAGAAGGGCAACGGCAGGGCCTGGCGCGAGAGACTCTGCGCCGAGACGCCATCAAATGGTGTTGCCGTTGCCCCTTCCGTGGCCTCCGTGGCTTCCGTGGTTGCAGTTCGGTTGCAGTTACCGGTTGCAGTTATGCATTGCCGTTGCAGTTGTCCGCGTGAGTCCGCGTTCGTCCGCGGCCAATACA
>JANPKQ010000321.1:0-7084 GCA_031426115.1 Gemmatimonadaceae bacterium
ACCGCCGGCGCCGCACGCCAGCGCGAAGTCGGCAACAGCATCGCGCAGATCGACATGAGCACGCTGAAGGAAGCGCCGGCGACCGTCGGCGAGCTGCTGCAGGGGAAAGCCCCGGGGATGCAGGTCATGCAGAGCTCAGCGGCCGCTGGAAGTGGATCGATGATCCGGCTTCGCGGAAACGTCAGCGTCGCGATGAGTAACCAGCCGCTGATCTATGTGGACGGAGTGCGTCTCCGCAGCGACGGGTACCAGCGCAACATCCCGCCCTCGGGTTCCAGCCTGCGCGGTGGGAACGACATGGCCAGCCCGCTCAACGATGTCAATCCCAATGACATCGAGCGTATCGAGATCATCAAGGGTGCAGCGGCGGCGACGCTCTACGGGACGGAAGCCGCCGCTGGTGTCATCCAGATCTTCACAAAGCGCGGCCAGCCGGGCAAGCCGCAATGGACGATGCAGGTGGATCAGGGCTTCGCGCGAGCGTTGAAGTTCGGACCAGATCCGAGCGAAGCGCCACCGAGCGATACGATCTTCTCGTGCGCGACGTCGGTGCCTGCGTGCACGGGAACGATGCAGGCATACCGCGACAGCTTCCCCGATCGGTTCGACGGACTGCCGACACGAGGCGTGTCGCGCGCCGGCGGGACGTCGAGCTATCTGTTCATCGACCCGTGGCTTCGCAAGGGCCTGCGCCAGCGGTACTCGCTGTCTGTGGGCGGCGGTGGTGAGGCCCTTCGCTACTTTGTGTCGGGTACGCTAGCCGATGAGGACGGCGTGTTGCCAAGCGACACCGAGGCGCGCAAGGTGGTCCGTGGCAACTTCTCGTTTTCGCCGCTCGCCAACCTCATGCTCGGCTGGAATACGTCATACACCAAGGACCATATCGAGAACACGGCGGCGGGGAACAACGCGCATGGGCTTACGCTCAACGCGTTCCGGCGCGATCGAAACTACAACTCGAACGACCGGCTGGAGAACATGAAGTCGCTCCTGAATCAGGAGATCACGAGCGACATCAACCACCTGATCACGGGCGGCACGGTGTCGTGGACCCCGATGGTGAATCAGACCAATACCTTCACGATCGGGTACGACCTCGCACAGATCGAGAACCGCAACCTGCGCCCTTTCGGGTTCGTGCTTCAGCCGACCGGAGTGATATCGAGCCGCCGGCACCAGTATCAGACGCTGACGTTCGACTACACGGGCAGCTACTCCCGTCCGCTCGTCTCCGCGCTGAAGGCGACACTCTCGTGGGGCGGCCAGAGCGTCGCGACCGACACGCGCGAGACGTCTGCATACGGGGAGAACTTTCCGGGCCCCGGCGACCCGACGGTGTCGAGCGGGGGCACCACCCTCGGGTTCGAGACCAAGGAGCGCGTCATCAACGCTGGCGTGTTTGGCCAGACCGTGCTCGACCTGAAGGACCGCTACTTCCTCACGCTGGGTGCTCGCGTGGACGGGAACAGCGCGTTCGGATCGGACTTCGGGCTGCAGACGTATCCGAAGGCCGCCCTTACCTGGGTGGCGTCTGACGAGAGCTTCTGGCCCTCGACCATTGTGCAGGAGCTGAAGCTGCGCGCAGCGTGGGGACAGTCAGGCCGTGCACCGGGGGCGTTCGACGCCGTGCGCACCTGGGAACCGGTGGGATGGGGTGGCCAGCCCGCATTCTTCCCGCGCAATGTCGGCAACAGCGACCTGGGTCCGGAGCGCACGTCGGAGATCGAGCTCGGCTTCGACGCAGCGCTGCTCGACAATCGCGTGACGACACAGTTCACGTATTACAAGCGCAACATCAAGGACGCGTTGTTCAATGCGCGCCAGATCCCGTCGCTTGGATTCCTCAACACCCAGCTCAGAAACGTTGGAACGATGGAGAGCGATGGCATCGAGCTGGACGCGGACGTCACGATCATCCAGCGGCAGCGCCTGGAGTGGAGCGTGGGCGGTTCAGTCTCCACCAGTGATACGAGGGTCACGTCGCTCGGGGGAGCGGCCAACTTCTCGCTCGGTGACTTCGGATGGATCATGACTGGGCAGACGATCCCGATGATTCGCACGGACTTCTGTGTCACCAATCCGAACGCGCGGGCCGCGCCGATCATCGCATCACCGACAGCCGCGGACCCGAACGCCTGCAATCACGGGCCGAACCTGCCGACCGTCACGTACGGAATGCGCACCGGCCTCGAGCTGCCCTACGGGATCAGCCTGAACGCGAACGGCGAGTACATGGGCGGCCACTACATCTACGACGGCGCGGCATACAACGCCGTCGTTCGCTCGGTGCGGTGGCCCGGCTGCTACCGGTTCTACACGCTCCAGGAAACCGGGCGGGCCGATCAGGCGACAGCCCTCGATCGCGCTCGGTGCACGGTCGCATCGACGCGCGCGGACTACTTCATATATCCGTCGGACTTCTTCAAGCTCCGCGACGTGTCGGCGAGCGTCCTCATCCCGGCCCGTTTGATTCCCGGTTCCACCGGTGCCCGGTTCACGCTGTCCGGCCACAACATCTTCAAGTGGGTCAACTCGGACTTCCCGGTGTTCGACCCCGAGACGGGGAACAACGGGGGCTTCGACTCACGCGTGCGGTCCATCCTGGAGCACGTCCCTCCGCCGGCGACGTACACGGCGTCCCTGCGCGTGACCTTCTGAGAGAGGATCCGAACACATGCAATCTCATCTCAGCTTCCACACCGAGAAGTCGACAATCCGCGATGGCATCCGCGCGTGTGCCGTGGCGCTCGCCATGGGCGTGACGGCGTCATGCGGGACGGAAGTCACGAACCCCGGTCCGGTGCAGGACGAGTTTCTCAAGGATCGAACTGCCGCGAGCGCGATGGTGAACGGCTCGGGGCGCGCGCTGTCGGCCGGGATCAACTGGATCGGCTATACGGGCGCTGCCGTCACCCGGGAGATACACCCAGCGGGCTCCACCGGCAGCTTCGGCATCACGAACCGGTGGCAGAATGGCGAGCTGAACGCCGACGACGCTGACCTGAACGATCATTGGCAGCAGGCGAGCCGGGCGCGATGGCTGTCCGAGGAGACCGTCCGGCGCATGATCGCCGCCGGCCCCCCTCCCTCGGGAGGCGTGCAGACCCCGGCGCAGTACAACACGCTGTTGATGCAGGCCCACGTGTACGCCGGATACGCGAACCGGGTCATGGGCGAGAACTTTTGCGAGGCGGTGATCGACGGGGGCCCGATCGAACCGAACTCGGTGTTCTTCACTCGGGCTGAAGCGGCGTTCACGGCAGCGCTGGCCGTGACAGGCGGCACCCCCGCGACTGTGGCGATCCTGACTCCAGCCGCGACCGCGGGCCGCGCAGCGGCGCGAGTGTATCTCGGCAACTGGTCGGGCGCCGTGGCGGATGCCGCGACGATCCCGATCGGCTTCGCGTACAATCTGCCGTATTTCAACCTCGGCGAGGACGCGCAGCGGAACCGGATCGCATATGCGTCAGCGAACACGCCGTATCGCGCGCACACGCAGTGGAACACGTGGTATCGCGATTACATCACCGCCACGCCCGATGCGCGCGTGCCGATCAACCTCGCGTCGACGCTCAACGGGGATGCAGCGATCGAGTGCTGCGGCGTCGTACCGTTCCGCCCGCAGCTCAAGCACGCGACCTCCGCGTCGCCAATCCGGCTCGCGAGTGGGCGCGAGATGCTGTTGATCCGAGCGGAGGATCGCCTGCGCCAGGCGACGCCGGACGTCGTCGGCGCAATGGCGCTGATCAACCAGGTGCGCACAAACGCCGGGACGGCCACGGTCACTGCGGTGACCGCCACGGAAGCCTGGACATTGCTGAAGCGGGAGCGCGGCATCGAGCTCTGGCTCGAGGCGCGTCGGCTTGGGGACTTCCGGCGCTGGGCCGCGGCCTCGACGCCTGGCGCGCTGGATCCGCTGGAGACTGTCAGCGCGAGTCCGACAACCGGTTCGCACTTGAGCAGGCAGGATCTGTGCTTTCCCGTATCGCGGTCGGAACGGGAGACGAATCCGAACATCGGCGGGTAGTACGCGCACGCGCGCTGGAAGGGGCAGGAGGAATCATTCCTCCTGCCCCGTGTTCGTGCTCGGCACGCGCGGATTCAAAACGGGACTGTGCGATGCCTACATTGGGATGCGGAGGAGGGGAATACGCACGACCGGGATACGGAGCTCGGTCGGGTCGCAGCAATCGGGAGGCCGGTCGTTGCCCGGTTCACCGCGGACGGCCCTGTAGATAAGTGCGCCGGCCAGGATCGATGCCGCCCCCACGACGAGGCCGGTGCGGCGACGATCGATCGTGCGGGTCTCGAGCTCGACAATCGATGCGCGCGCGATGGCGACGCGCTGATTGAGTGTCTGCACCGAACTGCCGATCTCGGCGCGCACACCGGTGGGGACTTCGACGATCAGTGTGTCCGTCGACGTACTGATGACGATACCGCTCAGCAGGCGAGCGTTGGTGATGCCGAGGAGCGGCTCGAGCTGTTCGGCGGTGGCCGCGTTGACGCGAGCGCGGATGCTCGCCCGCGGACGCACTGCGGTCGGCTCGATCGGGGCGTGGGCATAGCACGCCGCGAGAACTGGAACGAGAAGCAGGATAGGCCGCATGCCTATTAATACGACGTGGGCCGGACGCGGCGGAAGAGGGCGATCGACGCCAGGGACCGGTCACCCGCCCGTACACAACGCCCCGCCGCGGTCCGAGACCGTGGCGGGGCAAATACGTTGGCAAATGGGCCTGGGAGGAGTTGAACCTCCGACCTCACGCTTATCAGGCGGCGTTTGCGGTTGGGGGAAGTAGGGCAGAAAAAAAAGGATTTCATAGGGCAGGCAGCGCGATCCGCCGTTTCGGTACGGGCCGGATGTCGTGCTTCTCCGGGATGATTCGACACCCATTTCGACACCTGCGAAGTAGCAGGACACAGTCGGGCTTCATGGCACCCATCATCGGACCCCTGCTTCGATTCGTTCCAATACTATCTCCCTCGCCGGTACAAAAGCGCGACCATCACGTACGGCCCTTGCCAGCTTCTCGTCGAGAAGGACGTCGAAGGCGATGTCGGCGTTCAGGACAGTTCGAAGGTCCGATCCGTCCATCAGGATAACGCGTTCGGTGCTGGACCGATTGGCGAGGGTCGCCAGGCATTCGTCTGTGTAGCCATTGAAGGAGACGAAAAGTGCGCGGACGTCACCGCCGAACCCGGCGGTCGCTCGGTCGCGGAGTACCGACAGGTCCGCGGCCGACGCCTTTTCTTCTCGCCATCGGACTTCGACGTAGTAGTAATGACCGTCGAAGTAGAACTGACCGTCGATCTGTTCGCCGTCGCGCCGAAAAGCACCCAGGCTTTTCTGACAGTAGTAATCGAAGATTTCATTCATCAGCGCTTCCAACGCGTCGCCGCGAGCGCGCCGGTCCTGCATCACATATATCACGTCAAAGCGCTCCCGAAACCCTTGGAGTCGCGCATGATCGATCTTGCTTACAGCCGTCCGGCTCTCGCGCTCGTTCTGCGCTCGTCGCTCCTGCTCTTCCTGATAGCGCGCCTTGTTGGCGTAGTCTCGAATCGCGCTTTTCAGCGTGGACTGGCGTTCGCGTGCCGTTCGCTGCTTGTCGGCCTTGAGATGCGAGAGGTCGTGCCATTCCGCGACCGTTGAAACCAGTCGCTGAATGATCGCTTTGCCTTCCTCCCCTTTGTGCTCCAACGCGTCGATAACGGCGTAGCAGAGCTTGATCGTTGGCTCTTCCTGCCGTCGCCGGATATCCAGGAGGATGGATTCCGGAACACCCGCTTTCTCGAAGAAGCGAAGCACCTTCGGCTTGAACCACAGGACATCGCGGGTAGCCACTGCGAACAGGCTGACCAGATCTTCAGGCATTGAGAGCACGTTACGTCTCCTTCGCCGAGGACGGCGTGCGCTGCTTGACCTTGCTTCGGCGCTTCGCGCCTGCCGTCGGAAGCCCTCGAACCCGATCGTCGGCGGGCGGCGCGGGCGAAGCCCCCTCCTCGCTCCCTCCTGACGCGCGTACGGGTGACGGAAGCGTCGCTCCTATCTCACGAATTCGGCGGTCAAACAGCTCCATCCACCAGTCAGGTAGTTGGCCTGCGGCGCGTAGTTGTTGCACGGCAAGATGGGGATGGACGAGAAGGACATATCCGAACCTGCGCGGTCCCTTGGCTTTTGCGCGAATGAAGCCTAGGTCTTCCAGTCTCGCCATGCGCTCATGCCATGTTCGGCGCGCTCTTGACGGGAAGTTATACCCGCAGGCATAGGCAAACTCGAACTCGTCGTCGATCTCTACGAGACCGTCATCGAATGCTCGACCCCAAAGGTCGACGTAAACGCGTGAGGCATCGATCCGAGCGGTTAACTCCTTGACCAGGGTTGCAACGAGCGGGAGTGTGCGCGGGATCGTCGCGAAGCCCTTCTCAACGTGACGGTCGTACGCGACGGTATTCGCGTCGGGCCACAAGGAATCTCTGAACTCCCGCCGGCGAACCTCCGCTTTCCGCGGTGGCTTTCTCAGGCTGATGATCATATTCCTCTCGCCGAGTTTGTCCCAGCTTCTGCGCAGCAGCGAAGGCGCCGGGGCTCCGGCGGCGCGTGGCCGGAGCAGGTTGCATGCGTTCTTCTATAACGCTAATCCTATAAGTCGTTATAGGACAGACACATACAATCGCACCGATGGCGAATCGCGAACGAGGGTGCGAAACCGGCGGGTCGGCCAATCGTGCGAATATTCGCGCCTTTGACGTCCTTCTCGCGCTAATATTCGTCGCGCCAAGCTGGATGTCAAACGAGTTACGGCCACCCGCGGTACTCAAGGTTGTCCGCGTACTCGCGATGTACTCAGGGGTGCTCCCCGTGATCCTGCGCGGCCCGACTCCCCCCCGGCCCGAAGTGGCGGGCTCGACCCCTCCCCTCCTATCTGGGTTTCAGCGACCGCGACTGTTCACTCAAGCTCAGTGACGGTCCGCTTCACCCATTGTGTCAGGCGGTCGCGGAAGGCCTCGTCGCGCGGAAGCTGTCCGAGTCGCCGCAATAACTTTGGAGCTTCGATGAGCTGCTCCGCGAGCAGAACGC
>JANPKQ010000322.1:0-6884 GCA_031426115.1 Gemmatimonadaceae bacterium
ACCGTGGGTTCGAATCCCACCCCATCCGCCTTTACATTGCCCCGCAACGACATGTTCCGTCGTTCGGGGCTTTGTACTTCGCACAGGGTGAGCGATGACATCCATTGAGCCGATGGGCCAACCGCGCGTGCGCTGGGGCATCCTCGGGACGGCGGCCATTGCGCGCAACAAGGTCGTCCCGGGGCTGCAGCGCAGCGCATGGTGTGATGTCACCGCCGTCGCCTCGCGGGATGTAGCGCGCGCCCGCGCGATGGCGGCGGATCTCGGCATTCCGCGGGCGCATGAATCGTACGACGCGATGCTCGACGATCCCGACATCGATGCGGTCTACATCCCGCTCCCGAACCACCTGCACGTCCCGTGGTCGATTCGGGCGGCGGAGAAGGGAAAGCACGTGCTGTGCGAGAAACCCATCGCGCTGTCGGCGCGCGAAGCGCGCCTCCTCCTCGCCGTTCGCGACGCGACCGGTGTGCAGATTGCCGAGGCGTTCATGGTGCGCATGCATCCCCAGTGGCTCGCGGCGCGCGAACTCCTCTCGACGGGCCGCATCGGCGACCTGCGCCTCATCGCGGGTCACTTCAGCTACTACCGCCGCGACCCGCAGGACATTCGGAGCCGCGTCGAATGGGGCGGTGGCGCGATGATGGACGTCGGATGCTACGGCGTCATGCTGGCCCGATGGCTCTTCGCGACGGAGCCGTCCGACGTCATCGCGCTGCTCGACCGCGATCCGGAGCTCGGCGTCGATCATCTCGGGTCGGTGATGATGCGCTTCCCATCCGGGCAGGCGACATTTACCGCCGCCGGCCAGCTCGCGCGGCATCAGCGCGTGACGCTGTTCGGCAGTCATGGACGAATCGAGGTCGAGATTCCGCTGAATGCGCCCCCGGACCGTCGTTGCAGGATCATCATCGACGATGGAATGGACACCTTCGGCGGTGGGGCCGAAGTAGTCTCGTTTCCCGCCGTCGACCAGTACACGCGCCAGGGCGATCACTTCGCGCGCGCGGTACGCGGCATCGAGCCGTTTCCGATCTCGCTCGAAGACTCCATCGCAAACATGGCGGTGATCGACGCGATCTTTCGATCGGCCGAAACGGGGGCCTGGGAAGCGCCAGAATGACCTGCCTGCGGTCACTATGCCGGAAGGCGAAAAAGGCGTGACTCCCCGCGGCCGCACGCAGTCCTTCCGTACAGATGCCAATGCCACGCTTCGCGGTCCGCCGCAGCCTTGTTTCCCGCGGCCTGCGACTCCTCGCGCTCGCCTCGATCCCGCTGTCCATCGCGTGCGACTCCATCCAACAGTCGGAGGGGCAGGCGGATGTGGACCCGCGGATCGCGGCGATGTCGGATCCCGCCTACCGGGACGCCTCCGCCGCCCTCGCTGAGCGTCGCCCGTGGCGTGCGGAGGCACTGCTCGCTCCCGCGCTTGCCGACTCGGCGCGCAGGACGGCATGGGTCCTCCTCCTCGCCGCCGAAGCCGCCGCCGAGAGCGATCGATGGACGTTGATCGACACTCTGCTCGGCACCGCGACTTTCGACGATGTCCGTGCTGCGGCCGAGGCCGGGGTGCTGCTCGCGCGAAGCGCGCTCGAGCAGGATGATGAAGCACGCGCGCTGTCGCATGCGCGCACCGTGCTGGCCCTTCGTCCCGCTCGGCCGATCGCGGCGCGCGCGATGGTGTTCCTCGCTCGCGCCCACGAGCGGATGGGTGCGCGAGACAGCGCGCGCGTCGCGTATTCGGGGGCTGCGACGACGCTCGGTCCCGCCAGCGACTGGCTGAACCTGCGTGTTGCAGCACTGACACCCGACGGCGCGGCGCGCACAGAACTCTACAAGCGCCTGGAGACGCCCTCGGCGCAGCGCCACGCCCACTACGTCGAGGCGCAGCTGCTCGAGCGCACGGGCCGCGCGAAGGCGGCGATCGCATCCTACGATCTCGCCGGCGAGCCGGTGCACGCGATGCGGCTGCGCGCTGCCACCGCGAGCGGCCTGCCGGCCCGCGAGAAGTCCCGCCGGGAGCTGATGACGTTTGTCGAGACGCATAGCGGGACACCGGCGGCCCGCGTCGCCGTCGAGATGCTCGACGACGGCAAGTTCAGGCTGACGGCGAGTGAAGAGGTCATCATCGCCAGGAGCGCTGCGGGGCATGGCCCGCTGTCGCGGGCGCGTATCGGGCTCGAGCGGGCCTTCAGGCAGCGTCCGCCGACGCCGAATGAGCGCCTCTTCCAGATCTCGGTGCTCGCCGAGTCGGGTCCGGCGAGCCGGCGTCAGGCGGAGCAGCTCCTCGCGCGGATCCGGAAGCCATCCCCGGTCGCCGGCGTCGCCGCGGTCGAGCGCGCGCGGCTCCTGCTGCGTCGCGGCCAGAAGGCGGCGGCGCGGAAGCTGTTCCGCGATGCGGCTCGCCTCTATCCGAACGACACCGTCGCCGCCGCGGGCGCGCTGTTCGCCCTCGCCGAAATGGCGACCGATGAGTTGCGTGATGGGGCGGCTCGTGACGCGTACCTGGCGCTTGCCAGAAAGTACCCGACGAGCGAGCGCGCCCCGCGCGCCCGATTCGACGCGGCCATCCTCGCGCTGGCCGCGCGCAAGTACGCTGTTGCCGGTGCGGAGCTGGATTCCCTGACCGACATGTATCCGGCGAGCGTCGAGGCATCGGCCGCGCGCTACTGGGCCGCGCGCACGCGGCTGTCGATGCGCGACACCGTCGCAGCGAACGTCAGGTTCCAGCTCCTCCTCGAAGGCGACTCGACGTCGTACTACGCGAGCCAGGCGGCGCGGCACCTCGGCACGACGGCATGGACGCCGACTGCCGTGCCGGACAGCTTCGTGGCGTTCCCCGACGTGATGGCCGCGGTCGCGCGCGCCGATGCGCTCGAAAGCCTTGGCATGGCCTCGGAGGCGCGGCTCGAGATGGATGGGCTGGCGGCGAGCGCGGATTCATCGATCGAGCGTGTCCTCGCGATCGCGAACGAGTTCCGGGCCCGGTCGCGGATGCGGCGCGCGATGGAGCTCGGGCGGCGCGCGATCGCGCTCGGCGCGACCGACGCGCGCGCGTGGCGCATGGTGTACCCCATTGGGGAGGCCGACCTCGTCGCCGCCGAGGCGCGTGGCCGCCGCGAGGATCCGGCTCTCGTCGCGGCCCTCATCCGGCAGGAGTCGAGCTTCGAGCCCGGGGCGACGTCCGAGGCGGGCGCACGCGGGCTGATGCAGGTGATGCCACGTGTGGCGAAGGCCCTCGCGCGGGCGGAGAAGATCACGCCCTGGGACGCCGAGATGCTGTATGACCCCGAGGTCAACGTCCGCCTCGGCGTGATCCACTTGAAGTCGTTCACCAGCCACTATGCGCATCCGGCGCTCGCACTGGCGGCGTACAACGCCGGCCCCGGTCGGGTCGCCCGCTGGTCGAAGCGGCCGGGCGCGCGCGACCCGGAGCTGTTCATCGAGCGCATTCGCTTCACCGAGACGCGCGGCTACGTAAGAACCGTCCTGCGGTCGCGCGACATGTACGCCGCGCTCTACGACTGGGCGGAGATGCGGGCGGCGAACTGATCGCGCCGCGGCTATTTGTGACCCACGTCCCACCGGAACGGCACGACACGTGGGGATTGGTTCCATCGCGTGACACCCGCCCGCGCTCGGTCGTTTTCCATATGCCGGGCGCTCGCCCGGCAGGCCGTTGTAGTGCGGAAGCTCGGGATCTCGCCGTCGCCGCACGGAGGACGTTACCGTCACCCGCTCGCGGAGGTGCCATGCGCACGCTCACCACGCTCACCTGCACTGCGCTTGCGCTCGTCAGCGCTGCATGTGCCACTCGCCCAGACCATCCCGCCGTGAAGAGCAGCGAGTTCGGTCCGGCACTGTCCACCGCCAGCGCGACAAGTCTCGGCTCGCCGGCATTCGGCAACTTCGTGCGAAGCCGTGAGCCGCAGCTCCAGTTCTGCTACGCAGACACTCGCGCTGCGAGCCCCGATCTCGCCGGCTCCGCCACGGTCGCGGTCACCCTCGCCGCCGATGGCAATGTGCTCGACGCGGGGATCATCCGTCGCTCATGGTTCGGAAAGGGCTCGGACATGGTCGAGAGCTGTCTGCTCGCGCGTGTTCGCAGCTGGCGCTTTCCGGCGAATCAGCTCGACGACCAGACGCAGGTGCTCTCCTTCGCCGTCGTCTTCACCCGGTGATCGGGTGCCCCCGGCCGATGGGGCCGGGGATTTTCCCGTGACGGCGCCTCGTCGGTGACGAGGCTACCGGCCTGCCGGACAACGTCGCACCTTTGCTGTCACACGGCGACGTTCCGGAATGGGTTCGGTCCGCAGGAGATGAAAGGAGCACGTGTCGCACATCGAGGTCGAGCGGCGGAAATTCGGCGACGTTCCCGCGCTCCTCGTTGGGCCGCGGGACGCGGTCGCCCCGTTGCCGGTGGCACTGTGGTTTCACGGGCTCGGCGCGGACAAGGACGTGCACCTGCCCGAGCTCGAGGCGCTCGCCGTCCAGGGCTTCCTCGCCATCGGGCTCGATGCCGCTGGCCACGGCGAGCGTCGCCTTCCCGATCTCGATGCACGAATCGCCGGTCCCCGGGCGGACGTCCTCGACATGATGATCGGCCTCGCCACGGAGACGGCGCGCGAGATCCACGGTGTCCTGCAATCGGTGATCGACGATGGAAGTGGCGACCGACACCGGGTGAGCGCAGTCGGGATCTCGATGGGCGGATATCTGGTCTATCAGGCGGTCGTCCTCGAGCCGATGGTCCGGACGGCGGTCGCATTGCTCGGATCACCGGAATGGCCATCGGGCGACAGCCCGGACCGTCACCCGCGCGCCTTCGACGCGACCGCACTGCTGTCCATCACGGCGGGACGCGACGAGAGCGTTCCCCCGGACGCGGCCCGTCGCTTCCACCGGGGGCTCGCGCGAACGCATCCCCATCCGCGGCGATTGCGCTACGTCGAGCTTCCCGGGGCGGAGCATCTCATGGATGAGGAGTCATGGCGGATCGCGATGACCGAGACGACCAGCTGGCTCATCGCGCACAACTCCCCGTCGAGGACATGACGATGGTGCACTGCACTTCCAACCTCCTCGCAGAGATCCACGGGTCCACAGTTCCGGGATCGCCGTTCCCCGGGAGAAGCTGATCGTGGCGCGCGCGAAACGAGACCTTCGCCCGCCACTCGATCGGGTACGAGCCCTCTGCCTTGCTCTCCCAGAGGCAGAGGAAAAGAAAGCGTGGGGCGAACCGACCTTTCGTGTGCGCAACAAGTTGTTCGCGATGTATGCCGACGCTGGCAATCATCACGGGAAGGGGATCGCCGGGCTGTGGATCAAGTCCACCCATGTAAACCAGGATTTGCTGGTGCGCGCCGAGCCGGAGCGGTTCTTCGTCCCGCCCTACGTGGGCCCCAGCGGCTGGGTCGGCGTTCGCCTCACGGGCGATCCGGATTGGGATGTCGTGGCGGATCTGCTGCGAGACGCCTACCGGCTCATTGCACCGAAAAAGCTCATCGCGCGGCTCGCCGAGGAGTGACCGGCGCGTAACGGCCGTTCGGGGGCGAGCGTCCTCTGGGAACGACGCTGCATTCACCCGTTCCGCCCCTCTCCGAGATTCATGCGCCTTCCCTTCCGCCACACCGTCTGGCTGCTCTCCGCGTGCCTCATCGCGTGCGACGGGACCCCCGAGCCCCTGTCACTGAGCAGTCCCCCCGAGCCCGGGACCGACGTCGTGAACCGCGAGCCGGCCTGGACGCGCTCCACCCGCTGGAAGCTGAGCCGGTCACCGAGCGTCGAGATCGGCGGCGCAGGCACGTCAGGGAACGAAGCCGTGCTCAAGGTCGTCGGGGTCGTCCGACTGGACGATGGCAGCATCGTCGTCGCGAACGCTGCGTCGGCGGAGCTCAAGTACTTCGATCGCAAGGGCGCCTGGGTGTCCACGGCGGGCGGGGCTGGCTTCGATCGCGGGAGCTTTCGCATGCTCGGCGGAATCCAGCACCTCGAGACGGGCGAGATCGCGGCGTATGATGAATCGCTGCGCTCGGTGCAGGTGTTCGACGCCAGCGGTGGCTATGTCCGGCATCTGATGACCGGCTACGATCCTCGTACCAACGGTGCGTTCCGAACAGTCGAAGGCGCCTTCGACGATGAATCGGTGCTGATCCATCAATCCCGACGGTCCGGGAATGGGGACGGTCGTCAGCGGTCCGATGAGTGGTTCGTCCGCGTTCCGAAGCAGGGAATGCCGGTGACGGTGACCGACGCATTTCCCGGCGAGGAGGTCGTCTACCGGAGGTTCTCGAACTCCAGCGATGTCGCGAGGCCGCCCTTCGGGCGATCGCTCCACGTGGCGCTGGCACCGACGCGGTTCTACGTCGGGGACGACGACGCGTACGCGATCTCGGCGCTCTCCCCGGAAGGAACGCTGCTCCACGTCGTCCGCCTCGAAGGCGCGGAACGTCCGGTGACCGCGGACGCAATCGATGAATACATCGACAGTCGGTTGATGCTGAACCCCGACCTGAAGCGGAGCTATCTCGAGCCGCCCCTGCGCGCGCTGATCACGGCGAAGACGATGCCGGCTTTCTCGGCGTTGCGTGCCGACCCCGACGGTTATCTCTGGGCCCGCGATTTCGACCTCGCGCTTCCCGGGAGTCAGCGAGAGCGGTGGAACGTGTTCGACCCGAACGGCCGCTACCTCGGCGCGCTGGAGATGGCGAAGGGGTTCGCCGTCCTCACTGTGGGCACGGATTACGTCGGCGGCGTCGCGAAGGACAAGTACGGTACGGAGCAGGTTCGCATCTACGAACTGAACCGGCCGAAACGGTAGTATCCGGACGGAAGAAACCGAAACGACAAAGGCCGCCGGGGACCTGCCCGGCGGCCTTTGTCCG
>JANPKQ010000323.1:0-2989 GCA_031426115.1 Gemmatimonadaceae bacterium
CGTCCCCATGTCGGCGCGGCCGTCCACATCGACGACGAACTCGACGATGACGCGGCCGCCGACGGACGCGCGAAAGAGCGAGTCCGGGTAGGCAGGCTGAACGGGGTGCGCACTATCGGAGGCCGCAGGCGTGTCAACGCCATCGGCGGTGTAGAGCTTGAGTGATTCGATGAGCTCCGCGAGCGCTTCTGCCGAGACGCGTTGCGTGGACTTCGTGCGGGCCTCGGGAATCTTTGTCCAGACAGCGATGACACCGCAGTTCGACTTGCCGCGAACCCACGTCAGCTCGGCCGGCACGGTCGCCGGTCCCGGATAGACCTCGATCCCGGCGAGTGTCGTGACGGAGAACATGTCCGGATCGAGGTATGCCGCGCTCGCCGGGGCGCCATCGACCCAGACGAGCGGCGAGCAGCGCATGCCGCGGAACGTGATGACGTTCTGTCCGTTGACGTAATTGATCCGCGTTCCCGGGAGGCTGCGGAGCAGGTCGGAAACCGCACGGGGGTGGCGCTTGTCGATGTCCTCGGCCGTGAAGAAATGGCCGTTGCCGCGCTCACGCCGTTCCCAGAAGCCACGATGTGGACCGCTGAAGCGGGCGCGTGCGGCGATGACGACGGGCGCGATATGGAGGGCCGCCGGGCGAAGGAGGAGCCGCACCTCGAGGCCCCTGTCGGTCGGCAGGGTGACGGTGACCGTCTCCGGACGGTATCCTATCCGGCGCGCCACGAGGCGCTGCTCGCCGGGGCTGATTCCCTGCATCCGGAAGACACCGTCGCCATTCGTGTAGGCCTGGCCGGTCATCCCGATCACCGAGACCCCGGCGCCGGAAAGGCCCACGCCCACGGAGTCTCCGACAGTCCCGGAGACGCTGCCAGCACCGAGCGGCGGCTCACTGGGGGGTACGGGCGATTGTGCCTCGGCTACGGGGCTCGCGAAGATGGCGAGGGAGGCGAGGAAGGCGAGCGAGGGGCGCAACGAAAGGTTCATGGCCTAGCCCCGGGTACATCCCCGGCGTCATGTCGAGGAGATGCGTGCCTGTTAGTTACCGCTCCCCGCATAAGGTGTCAATGTCACCCGGGGTGAAAGCGCTACCGCGAGCCGTGAGGGCGCATTCGCGAGGTGCGGACGGCGCACCTTCGAGCCGTCCTGGGGTATTCCCGTTGTGCTGGCGGCACGGGTGCGCATGGTGTTTTTTTCTCAGGAACGCGCACCCTTCGCCCCACGTTGGCGCATGATGGAACGGTCGCAATTCGTCCTGGAGGACCATCCGTGAGCATGCTTCGGCGTTGGCTGGTCCTGTCGGTTGTTGCACTTCTTTGCGCGTGCTCGACGCGCGCCAACCGTGAACCCGGCGGCGGTGGCGAGGATCCAGCGCGGCTTTCCACCGCGGAGCTTCGCGGCGCGGATCAGAGCCTGACCCTCTTCGACTTCGTGAACAGGACTCGTCCGCAGTGGCTGACCCGTCGGACGGGCACCGCGCTCCAGAACCAGTTCGACGTCGCCGTCTACCGAGATGACGTTCGCGTGGGCGGGCGCGAGGCGCTGAGCGACCTCAGGGTGGACATCGTCGTATCCGCCCGCTACCTCACGGCATCGGAGGCGACGAATCGTTTCGGTCTGAATCACCCGCATGGGGCGATCCTCGTAACGACGCGGCGAGAATGAAAAGCGGGGCGGTGTGCAGTTGCACGCCGCCCCGCTTTTCAGCCCCAGCGGAAGTTACCGGGGGTGCTTGTCCACGGCGAAAATGAATGTTGGAGCGTTGAACGGCGGGGTCGGCGGAACCGTCGTGGGTGGTGTCTGCGGCGCGCTGCTGAGCGCAACGGACCGCGGCATCAGAATACCGACGAGGGCACTACCGCCAATGGTGTTGCCACCGATCGCCTCCTGCCCGAGAACGGCGTCGGCCGGAAGCCCCGTGAATGCCGTCCATTCGGCAATCACCGCCGTCGTACCGGTCAGCGTGGCACGGTACACCAACTCTCCGACGAGCGACTGTGCGCCGGTTGCCGCTGCGGGAATTGTCTGCGTTGCCTTGGTCACCGACAGGATCTCATCCGAGACAATCGTCTTTCCCGCCGCAGCCTGTTCCGCCACGAGCGGCGGATCCTTCGAGATTGTGCGGCCGGTATCCGCTGCCTCGACCACCGTCGGCGGGGTACGTGCCGCCAGCGTAATGACCGTTGCCGTCAGGTTGGAGATGACTGCCTGGCCATTGTTCACGCCGTTGTTAATGTCGAACCCGCCGGCCGTGATCGTTTCGCCAACGTAGAAACCGTCAGTGATGAACGAGCCGGTTGCGCGGACGTAGGTGGTGGCCGTCGCTGACAGCGAAATCGAACCCGTCGAGATTCCGACGGTCAGGAGGGTGTCCGTCACCGTCTTGACGTAGAAACGCCCGTTGTTGCTCGGCAGCGCGAATCCAGTGGTCACGATCGGCATGCCGACGGCAAACCCGTCGGTAACGAAAGAGCCAGCTGCGCGCTTGAAGCCCACTGGGGTCACCGAGAGCGCTGTAGCGCCGGTCGTTCTGCGCGGAATGATTGCCGTCACAATGGAGCGCCCGTTGTTCGCGGCCGTCGCGAAGCCGGCCGCGGTGATCTGCTGCCCGACTGTGAAGCCATCAGTCACGAACGACCCGGTTTCACGGGTATAGCCGCCGACCATGGCACCCAGCCCGGTGACATTTGTCTTCGGGCCCGCATCGACTTCCACATAAGGCGTCTGTGCGAGGAACGCAACGTTGGACCAGAGCGGTGTCGCGGGAAGCGCCGTCGTTCCACCCGCCTTCGAGACATAGATATCGACGTTGCCGATGCCCGTACCGAGGTGCCAGGCGCGGATTGCTACCTTGTTCGCAGTGACCGTCGGTTGGACATCCTCGACGACGAGCAGCTGGTCGGCCGGGGTCTGACCGGTGCGCGACATGCCGACATGAACGAGGCTGTACCGCTTGTTGGCATCCAGCGTGACGGCCTGGTCGATGAAG
>JANPKQ010000324.1:0-3982 GCA_031426115.1 Gemmatimonadaceae bacterium
CATAGATGACGACTGCATCGACCCGCTTGCCCGTGTCGCCGCGTTGCGCGGCGTCGATCGACTTGCCGAGGAGGCGCGCCGCGGCGCCCGGCGTGATGTGGTAGGCTGCCGCGGCGCGTGTTGCGCGCGGATCGTTGAGCATCGGCTGCGGACCACCGCGTCCGCCACGACCGCCAGCCGCGGGGGCGATGATCGTCGCGCCGGGGACGGCGCCGCTGAGTGTCGGATTGATCGTCGCGATGCCGACGGCCCCTGCGTAGCGCGCGGCGGTCGTGCCCGTCGCCGGATTGCCGCCGGCTCCACCGCGACCGCCGCCACCACCGGCGCGTCCACCGCCCGGTGCGCCGGCTGCGTTGGCGGGTGGCGTCGGAGCGGGGGAGACAATGACGAATTTGTTCGTCGCCAACTCGGCCGAAATCATCGTCGCCGTATCGCCGAGGGTGCCGCCGTAAATGATCTGGGCGTTGTCGACGATCTTGGTGTTACCGCGCGAGGTGACGGTGAAGTCCGTGCCGAATGTCAGCGCGACGCCGTCGGTGGCGGCGATGCTCGAGCGCGGAGAGACCGCGCGGGTGATGTAGGGAAGCGCCTGCAGGTAGGTGCCAAGATCGCCGGCAGGCTGAAGTCCAAGCCGGGTGAGCTCGCGAACGATGTAGGCGTTGCCGCGGGCGTTGCTCGCGAGGGGCGAGTTGCGCCCTTCCATTGAGTCGTCGGCGAAGATGTAGAGCCGCGTCTTCAAGTCAGCTTCGGTGATCGAGGCTGCGGTGGGCCGCGGCGCGTGCTTCGCCGGGTTGCCGTACTCGTTTGTCTGGCTGGCGGGGGCGGACGCGCCGCGTGCCTGCGCGCCCGCGATCGCGGGCATCAGGGTCAGTGCCGCGATGGGGAGAATCGAACGAAATGTCAGCACTGGTGCTCCTGCTGGGAGGGTGGCGCGGTCGGGTGATGCGTGGATGATGACACCCGCGCGCCGGTGCGCCTAGGGCATCACCGCAATGCACTCGATCTCGACCCGTCCATTGCCGACGAGGCCATTCGTCCCGACCGCGCTGCGCGCCGGCCGCTTGTCGGCGGCGAAGTAGGTCGTGTAGACCGCGTTCATTGCGCCCCACTCGCTCATGTCGACGAGCCAAACCGTGCACTTCACGACACGGTCCATGCTCGATCCGTAGCGCTCGACGTTTGCCTTGATCTTCTCCATCGCTCGGCGGGTCTCCGGCGTGATGCCGGGCTCGCTGTCGGCGGCGGTGCCGAGCTGGCCGGCAAGGTAGAGGATGTTGCCGACGCGGACGGCCTGGGAGAGCGCGCCGCGGGAGTTGAGGAACTCGATGCCGCCGGAAGGCGCGCCGGTCATGGTAGTGACGGTGCGGTTGGCGTCGGCCGAGGGGGAGGCCGTCGTCGTCGTCATCGTGGGCGTCGTGGCGGGATCACGGCTGGCGGTTGCGGAGCAGGCGGCCAGGGCGATGGCGAGGAAGGGGAGGCGGGCGGAGCGCATCGAAACCTCGTGCATTTGGGGGAAGTGGGGGGTGGGGCGATGCTATCCGCCCGCGCTCTCGTTATGCAAGGGGACGGCAGTGCGTACTGCGAACAAACTGCAGGGCAAGGGCGGAAACTGACGGCGGGGGCAAGGGCTCAAGAGCACTGCTTACTGCGCACAAACGGCACGGGAACGGCGTAGTCAACCGCCCACAAAACGCCGCGGCTGAAGGGCCGGCGTGGGAACGAGTTGGTGACGCGGGACAGAATTGCGGGGTTGATATCTGTGGGCGCGGAGAATGCGAAGGGAGCTTCAGCGTATTTCCCGGGTCTGCGCTACGTCAGTCGACGTATGCGGGGGAAGGGTGCCTGGAGCGAACCTTCCATCGCGCAGGTCGGCCATGATTTGCGCCCAGCCGGTGGAGCCGGCGACGAATTTCGGAGACTGCCATGTCGATCACACGTTGCCTTGCCGCCCTCAGTGTCGCCGCCGTCCTCGGCGGCTGCGCGAGCATTGCCGGCAGCGTGCGGCCCGCGGGCCAATCGACGCAGATCATTGCGGCGGAGGAAGTTGCGCTGCTGAGGCTGGTCGAGAAAGTCGACGCTGCGGCGCTGGCCCACGAGGTCGTCGAGTTCGGTCGCTGAGCGGATCCGCCGGTCTCGCCTCAGGGCTATGAGGTCTGGGTCGCCGAGAAGATGAGGCTGAGGCAGGTCACCGCACCTTCGGCCTTTGCGAACTCCGAGAGCGGCGTCGTCTGCACTGAAAACCCCAGCGATTCTACGAGCTGCGCCGTCCGCGAATGCTCGGCCGCCATGCACACCGTCTCCCCGACGAGCGCAACGTCAGCGGCCGTCGGTTCCTCGGCAGGGACGCGAACCATTCTGAAATCGGCGATCGCCGTGCGGTCGAGCCAGTCCTGATTCACGAGCAGGCTCCCGTCGGGAAGCGCCGTGCACGCCGACTTGAGGTGCAGGCAGCCCGTCACCGGCACGGCGATGATGCGGTAGCCATGGCGCCCGACGATCGCCTCGAGCGCGGCGATGCCCGCCGGGTTCGTGCGGGATGACTGGCCGACGAGCAGGGTTCGCCCGACGCGAGCGACGTCGCCGCCGTCGATCGTCGCGGGCAGGGTGATCCGCGCGACCTCGCGCCAGCGTCGGAGCTCGTCCTCGATGGCATCCGGTTCGCCGCGGCGCGATGCTGCACCCATCGACATGATGACGGCGATCTCGTCGAGGACGACGGCGGTATCCTCGATGAAGACGCTGTCGGGATGGTCGCGATTCACGTCGAGCGCACGCACCTCGGCGCCGCAGGCGAGGAGCATCTCCCGATAGCCGTCGTGCTGGCGCAGTGCGGTGGCATAGTCGATCGGCGTGCGATCGAGATGGGTCAGCTCGCACTGCGTCAGCAGCGGTGACGGAGTGTTGGTGATCGCGATGATGCGCGCTGACGGCGGCATCGGGGCTTCGCGCGCTATTACAGCCTGACCATGCGAGGCAGGCGCCTCACTCGGGGACTGACATCCGCGCGACTGTCTCCGGTGTCGGGGCTTGCGACAGCTGAGGCTGGGATGCACATCCGCAGAGGAGGGCCGCCGACGCCAGCAGGGCAGGTACCTGGGAGTCGATCCAGTTCATTGATGACCTCATCGCAGCGAGAGTAGACCGGGAGAATGGACTCCATATGCCAGGACCGATCAAGAGATACTTCACGAATCGGTCGTCCGCATCATCCTTCGATTTCGCCCAGCGCAATCACATCTGAAGGCAGGGCCATGACTATTCGTCGTGCACTGAGCATCGCCGCGCTCGCACTCGTCCACGGCTGCGCGAGCCCGGGAGGAACCGGCGGCGCCGAGACGGTCGCGATCGTCGGTGTCACCGTCATCGATCCATCTTCGGCGCAGCCCCCGGCCGCCGACCAGACCATGCTCATTGCTGGCGGCGTCATCCGCGCCGTCGGTCCGTCGTCGGCCGTCCCGATCCCGCCCGGTGCGCGTCGCGTGGACGCACACGGCAAGTTCGCGATTCCCGGCCTGTCGGACGCACACGTCCACTTCATGAACACGGGCGTGTCCGCGCTGCCGTTGTTCGTGGCGAACGGTGTCACGAGCGTGCGGGAGATGGGTGGCTACATCGACAGCACGCGGAATTGGCAGGCGCGAATGCGCGCGGGGACGCTGGTCGGGCCGAGGATCGTCACGCCGGGTCCGATGCTCGAAAGCCCGCAGTATCTCGCGCGCGTCGTCGAGCGGAGCACTCGTGGGGACGCGCGTCTGGCGCTGCGTATTCTTCCCTACCGCGTTGGCATCGGCGACTCCACCGCCGCGCGGCGCGCGATCGACTCGCTCGTGAAGTTGCGCGTGGACTTCGTGAAGATCAGGAATTCGGGCAGTCCGGCGGCCTTTCTCGCGACGCTTCGGGAGGCGCGCCGCGCGGGGCTGTCGGTGGCCTCACACCAGATCGCTGGCGTTTCGATTCCGACCGCGCTCGACGCGGGCATGAC
>JANPKQ010000325.1:0-4953 GCA_031426115.1 Gemmatimonadaceae bacterium
CAATATCGTCGCGTTGCGGGTTGTGCCGCGCTAGCGACGGGTGACTTCGGGTGGAACTGGGACCCGGCTCGCTTGATGGGCTCTTGCAACGGCGTCGACACGGATCGACGCGGGGTCAGCGAGCCGCCGGGTCGTCGGGTCGCGGCGCAAGCTCGGGGAGACGGCGCTCCCAGGGAAAGCGGATGAACGCCCCGTACGCAATGCAGAACCCGAAGAGCGCGGACAGGGCGCCCGAGAACACGGCGCTCCAGGGGGCGCCATCGAATCGTCCGACGAGCATGCCGGCGAGACCGCCGAGGAATGCTGCTGTGCCGATCAGCCCAAGGATCAGCCGCGCGAGCCCGAAAACGAACGACAGGATACGCATGCGATCACGACCCGGATTCTGTTTGATTTCTGCTCATTCGTACACTGCCTGGCATGGAGGCCACTAGCGCACCTTCAACGGCCGGGCGAACCCCCGATCCCACTCGGCAAGCGCCGGCTTGTCGGCGTAATCCTTCGTCACGAGGCCCATCGTCGCGAACGGCCCGAGCTGCGCGCCCACGGGACCGAGTGACTCGAGATCGAGATCGGTGAAGGTCAGCTGGAAGACCGCGATGAGCTCCGCCCGGTCCGCAAGCGCCATCTGGCGCTCGATGTACCGCGCCTGCAGCGCGGGCGATGAGGGGTGCACGATGCTCGACGAGGCCCAGCCACCCTCGACGACCATCATTGGAAGATCGCCATTGGGGACGAGCCGCTCGTAGTAGTCGAGTGGAAGATCGTTCGGCTCGGACACCGTCGTGAGGTTCGGGTACGAAGACAGGCCCAGCGCTTCGGCGAAGGGGAAGTCGGCCCGGTCCTGCGCGATGCCGACGTATCCCGGCGCGGCCGGCAACTTCCCCCACGCTGTCTCGACCTGAACGCTGACGAAGAGTCGTGTGCTCGTCCCCCGCGCCTCGAGCGCTGTCGCCGTCGCGTTCGCCATCGTCCGGAGGTTTCCATACACGGTCGCCGGCGCGACCGCACGAACGAGGTTTGTCTCCATCGCGAGGCCGAGGTAGTCCGGATGGAGAATCGTGTCGATGGCGACGGCGAACTCGCGATAGATCGCCTGGATCGCCGGCTCGCCGATGCTGCGACCGAGTGCAACGAGCTCGGGATTCTCGGCGGACCGATTCAGGCCGTCGGTCCCATCCATCATGACCACGACGGTAAAGCCGCGCGATCGATAGAGCTGCACAAGCTCGAGATGCTCGCGGCGGATGATCAGTGACGCGTTCGTATCGGCGAGGAGGCTCTTCCACGGTGGCGTGATGAGCAGGATGGCGGCGTCACCGCGCGTCTTCCACTGCTCGATCGTCGCGAGAACATCGGTGATGTTCAGCCTCGGCGGGATGGCGCTGAATCCCATGCGGTAGGCCCGCGTCGGCGCCGCGGGATCGGTGGGTTTCGAGCAGGCACCGGACGCCATCGCGATGGGCAGCATCAGCAATGCCAGCGCCCGCCCACAACAATCCACGGGGCGTAAAGCCGGGATCGATCGCGTCGCGGGATGCATCCGCGCTAACTGCGATCGGCGATGAGCATGCCGAGCAGCACCAAAGCGAGCGCGAGGGCGATAACGAGCGCGACGAGTTCGGCCTTCCTCTGCTTTCCGCCCATCTTCCGATCGCGCTGTGCGACGTAGGCCGGCTCATCGAGGTAGAACGCGACCGTGCGGCTCACCGCGTCTCCGAGCACGGTATCGCGCCCTCGCGAGTCCACGCCGCGGATGACGCCCGCGGCGACGAACGCTCCAAACGCCTTGTCACCGTCGGCGATTCCAAGCTCGGCGAGTGGTCGTGCGCGCTCCGGTGCTGTCGCCCCGTGCGTCCGGAATGCATCGAGGACGTTCTGGCGCGATTTCGCCGCTGCAGCGCTGGCGGCGTTAGCTGCAATCAGGGCAGCGTTCATCTGGTGTCGGCTCGCTGAATGCGTGTCATTGAGGGAGGGGCATTCGACATTGGCAGGGTGGGCTGCGGTGTTCGCTCATCCCGGCGGTACCGCGAATCCCGCGGCAACCTCATCGTAACGTGCGGCATCGAGGCGTGCACAGAGGCGCATGAGCGCGTCGGGCGTAGCGTACTGGAGCCAGAGCTTGATGTGATCCGGGAACCCCGACTCGGCGACGACCGAGAGAAAGCCCGTCCGTGAAATGATCCCCGCCCTGTGCCGCTCGACGATCCCACAGAAGCGCGCCTGGTCCACGAGGAGTGGCAGCAGCTCGTGCGTTGGGGCGGATCCGGTGCGGGCGAGGCAGGCGACGACACGCATCGCGAGGTCGCGGACACGGCTTGTCTCCTCGCCCTCGGCCTCGAAGAGATAGACCAGGCGCCAGAACAGCCGCTCGTCATCGGGCGCGGCGTCCCAGCGAGATGGATCGCTGGCCGCGACATCGAGTGGATCGGCGATCAGGATTGCGTGAAGCCGCTCGTGCACCGCGGTGAGTGGCGCCCTCGACGCAGCGTACTCGCGCAGGAGATCGGTGAGCTCCTCGAGTGTCATCCGCTGCTTCCGGACGTGGAGCGGGGCATCGATTGCACGTCAGCCCGCCGGCTTCGGCAGCTTCCCGGTGATCCGATGCTTCACCCAGACCCCGGCCCCGATCAGGGCCCACACACTGCCCATCAGCAGCGTAAAGAAGCCGGCGCCGGACCACGACATCGGGTCCTCGGAGATCAACGGCATGCTGAGCGCAATGGTCCCGTACACGATTGCGCCGCCAAGTCCCCACCGCAGCACGTACCCGATGAACCGATGCCCAATGGGTCGAAGCGCATCGTACGCAGCGCCTGCGCCGTAGAAACCAACGATGTAAGCCGGAATGATGACGGCGAGCAGCACGGCGCCCTCTCTCAATGCCCCGGGCGCTCCCGCTGCTCTAACGATGTATGCTGCGGAGATCACGACTGCCAGGGCGGAGAACATCACGCCGACCCACAGTCCGATTCGTCGCCCCTGTCCGGTTTCGTCATTGGGCGGACGAAGCCACGACGGGAGCCGGTCGAACAGCGTGTTCACCGCTCCGGCGATCCGCATCCACCGAGGCATTGGAACGTCGGGAACCCGGGGCCCGTGCGCATCGGCATACTCCGCTCGCGCACGACAGACGGCGCAGGATTCGGCATGCGGACCGATGCGCTCGAAGGCGGCAAGCAGCTCATCGCCTTCCTTGTCCTCCATGGCCGACTCGAGCGCCTCAAGAACCGGGCACTCCGGCAGTCCGCTCGCGGCAACGGTGGCCGCGCGCTCGGCGACCACGGCCTGCCAGCGAAGGCTCCGCGCAACGTGGGACGACACGCGCACGGTCCCGTTTTCCCACGCCGCGACGACGTGCGGCGTGACGCCGAAGTCCGCGGCGATTTGCTCGGCATTCAGGCCCAGCCGGGTCCGGGTGGCGATGAACTCATCGGAGGTCATCACCTCAGCGGGCATCGATCCCCCTCAATTGCTGGTACACCCGGCGACGCGGGTGGGATAAGAGCATCGGCATCCTTGTCGAAAGACCTTGCTGCGTCGATACTGGTCGCACCGCGGCGATGGACGCGCATTGCATCTGTCGCGCACGGGGAGCTGCCGCGGATCCACCCAGGGAAACTGCCATGAAAGCCTATCTCGCGTCCACCGGCACGATATTCGGCCTCATCACCCTCGCGCATGTCTGGCGGATCGTCGCAGAGTCGGCGGCGCTTGCGCGCGATCCATGGTTTGTGCTCCTCACGGCGATCGCCGCGGCGTTCAGTGTCTGGGCGTTTCGTCTCCTGCGGCGGATACAACCCGCCTGATATGCTGTCGCTGCCGCGCGTTTTCCGGAAGGGCCGCGCCGCCCCCGCGGAGGGCGCGTGACCGCACGCATTCGTCTCGCCACGCAGGCTGACGGTGCCGCGATCGCCGGCATCTACCGGCCGGCCGTCGTGGACTCCGCGACCTCCTTCGAGCTCGAGCCGCCCGACGGCGCCGAGATGGCGAGCCGTGTTGCAAACGTGCTCGCGCGCACACCGTGGCTCGTGTGCGAGATGGGCGGGACGGTGGTCGGCTATGCCTACGCCGGTCGGCATCGGGATCGGCCAGCCTACCAATGGTCGGTCGAGGTGTCGGCCTATGTCTCCGGCGACGTGCGCCGCGCCGGCGTTGGACGTGCGCTCTACACGTCGTTGTTCGCCACGCTCGTCCTCCAGGGATTTCGAAACGCCTTCGCGGGCGTGACCCTGCCGAACGAGCCGAGCGTCGCGCTGCACGCCGCGGTCGGGTTCACGCCGATCGGCGTCTTTCACGAGATCGGCCACAAGCATGGCGCGTGGCACGACGTCGGGTGGTTCGAGCGGCAGCTCGCGCCGCGTGTCGCATCGCCTGGATTCCCGGTGCCGTTGCCCGAGTTCACCGATGCTGCCGCCCTGCATCGTGCGTACGCGAGTGGCGAGGCGCTGCTCCGCTCTACCATGAAACGCTGAACCCTTCATCACACGCCGATGCGCATCGCAGCCGCCGGTCTCCGCCCTTTCCTCCTGTTCGCGTCCATCGCATGCTCCGCTCGCTCGTCGGAGAGTGCTGCGCCGCACCCAGCCGCAACGGACTCCGCGAGCTTTCGGAGCACGTCAGGGGCGATCCGGTACGCCATCACTGGCGAGTTCGATGGCCGGATCACATGGGCGGGCAAGCGACTGCTCGTCACGATCACACGCGGAAGCGTCAGGAACATCATTCCGACCGAACCTCCCCACAGTCCCATCTTCTCCGATGTGACCGTTCAGGTCATCATCGCGCAGACCTCGGGGCGGACCTGGCAACGAATCGCCGAGTCCGAGCCCGTCCGGATCGCCGCGGGGATGGACGCGGACACGACACTGGCCGTTGGGAGCCTGCGCTTCGAGATCCCTGGCGTCAGTCCCATGGCGGCCGGTCGGTCCTGGGTCGTCGTCCACATCTCGG
>JANPKQ010000326.1:0-3638 GCA_031426115.1 Gemmatimonadaceae bacterium
ATCGCCGTCAGCATGACGATGCGCCGCGCGATCGACGCGGGGCGGTCGCCGTGGCTGTCGCTCCTCGTCCTCGTTCCGTACGTGAACTACGCCGCGATGCTCGTCCTCGCGGCGCTTCCGAGCTCGCTACGGCACGAGGTCCCGGGAGCGCCGGTGCTGCCGCCGCGCGGGCACGAGCGCCGGCTCCCGAGTGCACTGATGGCAATGGGCATCGGATCGGCCCTCGGTATCGGCGCACTCGCCTACCTCATCCTCGTCCCGAAGACCTATGGCGTCGTGATGTTCTTCGACGCGCCCTTCACGGTTGGAGCGATCACGGCGTATATCTACAACCGTAGGCACCCCACGACGCGCAACGAGACGTTCCAGGTCATCGTCCTGACCTTCGCCTTGATGGGAAGCGTCGTCCTCATGGCAGCCGCCGAGGGGGCGATCTGTCTGCTGATGGCGGCGCCACTCGTGCTGACGGTCGCCTGCCTCGGCGCCGTCGTCGGGCGGTTGATCGCCCTACGCCGCGAGGGAACGAGTGCGCACGCGCTCATGGCGATGCTGTTGATCCCCGTTGCGGCGATCACCGAGCGTGCACAGCCGCCCTCCCCGCTCCACGAGATTCTGAGCGTCGTCGAGATCGATGCGCCGCCGGAGGTCGTGTGGCGCCATGTCATCGAGTTCTCGGAGCTCGATCCGCCGACGGAGATCATCTTCCGGTTCGGGATCGCGTACCCGATCCGGGCGCGCATCGAGGGGAGTGGCGTCGGCGCCGTGCGCCACTGCGAGTTCTCGACCGGGGCCTTCGTCGAGCCGATCACGCGGTGGGAGCCAGGCCGGCTGCTCGCCTTCGATGTGACCGAGCAGCCGCCACCGCTGGAGGAATGGAGCCCGTACGCCGACATCGCTCCGCCGCACCTCGACGGCTACATCCAGTCGCGGCGCGGCGAGTTCCGGCTCATCCCGCTCGAGGGTGGGCGAACGCGGCTCGAAGGCCGGACATGGTACACGCTCGACATCCGCCCGCGCGCGTACTGGATGCTGTTCTCCGATGCGTTCATCGGGCGCGTGCACCGGCGGGTACTGACGCACATCGAGCGCCTCGCGGAAGCGGAGTCTTCCCCGCTCCCACGCGACGCTCGATGAGGGTCCCCCGACCTGCGCGTACTACTTCGAAAAGCGGTTCAGTGCGGACTGGTAGGTGCCGACGACCGCGGTGATGTAGCGGGATACCGGTGTGTAGTCGAGCCCGAGCTCCGACGAGGCGTGGGTGCCATCCACCCGGAAGCCGCTCGTGAGGAATCGTGCCTCATCCATCGCGAGGCGCGGGCGTTGGCCGAAGGGTGCAGCGAGGGCGGTCGAGAGCGCCGCCTCGCTCATCGCGAGCTGCTTCGGCAGTGCGCGAGGAGACTTCTTCCGCGCGCGTGCTGCCACGCGCGACAGGAAATCGTGCGACGACATGACGTCGCCGGAGAGAATGAAGCGATCCCCATTGTGGCCCTGGATCGCTGCGCGCATGAGACCTTCGACTGCATCCTCGACCCACACCCAGCTCAGGGGTGCGTGCGTCGAGATCGAGTGCTTGCCCTGGACACACTGCGCGATCATGCGGCCCGTCCATCCCGGATCCGCCGGCGCAACGATGAGGCCCGTGTTGACGACGACGACCTCGGTCCCGTGCTTCGACATGCGAAGCGCGAGTTTTTCGCCGGCGAGCTGCGATCGTTCGAACTCGGTCTCCGTGTGTCCACGATGCTTCGTGAACTCGTCGCCCGTTTCTCCGTTGGGTGCGCCAATGGTGATGGCCGACCCGCAGTGGATGACGCGGCGGACTTTCGCGGCAGTGGCGGCGGCCATGATGCTCTTCGTGCCGCCGACGTTCACGGAATCGAAATCTTCGGGCTTCTTCGCCCAGAAATCGAAGAAGCTCGCCAGATGGAAGACCATCTCGCATCCAGCGAGCGCTTTCAGCATGTGCTCGGGGCGCCGCACGTCACCGACGATAGGCTCCGCACCGAGGTTCCGCATCTGCGCCACGCCCGCAACCCTGCGGACGAGGCCAACGACGGCGTTGTTGCGCCGTACGAGCGCCGAGACAAGCGCTCGACCGAGCGGGCTGGCCGCACCGGTAACGAATACTCGCATGACGATAGCTACGCATCCTGGCCGCTTCGCGGTGTGCTCGACGTCACCGGAAGATGGCCTTTTTCGACGTGACCTTTTCCGTGATGACGTTGCATGCGCGAAATGCAGGTCAATGCGTCGAGGTTGCGCACGGTGGTGCTGCGTATCGCCAGCTTCGACGCGCAATGCACGCGCGACGCCTCCCTTGCCATCGCTGCGATCGGCGCATACTCATAACGAATCGCCCGACCGCCCGCTCCGGAGCATTCAATGAAAGTGTTCCACTGCCGCACCCGCTTCGCCCCGCGCGTCGCCCGCTACGCACTGCTCGCGACCCTGGCGGCTGCCTCCGGAACAGGGGTCAGCGCGCAGAGCCTCCCCGCGCGCATCAGCGATGCGGATTACTGGAAGATGATCACCCAGTTCTCCGAACCGAACGGCTACTTTCGCTCGGACAACCTCGTGTCGAACGAGATCACCTTCCAGCACGTCATCCCCGACCTTCGCAAGGCGACGACCACCGGCGGCGTGTACCTTGGCGTCGGACCCGACCAGAACTTTACCTATCTCGTCGCGCTGCAGCCGAAGATCGCGTTCATCGTCGATATCCGGCGACAGAACATGCTGCAGCACCTCCTGTACAAGTCGCTGATCGAGCAGTCGAAGGACCGCGCCGACTTCATCTCGAAGCTGTTCTCGCGGCCACGCCCGGCCGGCGTCGACACATCGTCATCGGCCGAGGCGCTCTTTCGCGCGTTCCGCGCCGTCGCTCCCGACAGCGTCGCGTATCGAACGAATCTCGCCGCAATCCGCGCGAGCTTCGACCAGCGCAAGTTCACGCTGTCCGAGGATGACCTGGACGCGATCGAGTACGTCTACAGCGCGTTCTACGACGGCGGGCCGGACCTGACGTACAACTATCCCCGGATCTCGCAGAACTCCTACGGGTCGCGCCGAATGCCGACCTACGAGGAGCTCATGGTTGCCACCGACGGCCTCGAACAGAACCGCGGCTACCTCGGCAGCGAAGCGAACTACCGGATCCTCGCCGATCTCCAGCGACGGAACCTCATCGTCCCGATCGTCGGCGACTTCGGCGGCGAGAAGGCGCTGCGCTCCGTGGCGAAGTACCTGCGCGACAACAAGGCGACGGTCACCGCGTTCTACACGTCGAACGTCGAGCAGTACCTGTTCCAGAGCGACGCGTGGCGCGGATTCTTCGCGAACGTCGCGCAGCTTCCCGTGGACTCGTCGAGCACCTTCCTTCGCGCGGTGTTCAACACCGGCGGCGGCATGCGGACGCAGTCATCATCGCCAGGCGCTCCGCGGTCGGTGACGCTGCGAGCGTCGATCGCCGAGTCGGTGAAGGCATACAATGAGGGGCGCATCCATACGTACTATGACGTCATCCAGATGTCGCGATAGACGCGAAGCCTAAAGAGCCAGGTCACTGACCGCAGCTACGTACTGAACTTCACTGCTTACTGCGCACGCACTGCGTACTGGCTACTGCGCACGGGTGCATG
>JANPKQ010000327.1:0-19012 GCA_031426115.1 Gemmatimonadaceae bacterium
CGTTGCCAGTCGCGTTGCGAGCAACGCGACTTCGCGGCGCGCTGCGTCGATCGTCGCGCCTTCCTTCAGTCGCGCGACGACGCGGTAGTTGTCGGTGGCCTCGCGTGTGAGCTCGCCCGGCTCGAGGACGAGCGGCACCCACGCCTGGTGCGCGCTCGATGGATACCGAAAGTCCGGGGGCATGACGCCGATGACCGTGTGCATCGTGCCATCGAGCTGAACCTCGCGCCCAATGATGGCACGATCGCCGCCGAACCGCTCGCGCCACAGTGCATCGCTCAGGATGACGACGCGCTCGCGGCCGCCCGTATCCTCGTCGCGCGCGAAGGTGCGGCCGAGCGCGGTGGAAACGCCGAGCACGGAAAAGAGGTTGGGTGAGATGCTTGCCGCCTGGAGCCGCTGCGGATCGCATCCCCCTTGAGTGCATTCGCCGAGCAGATTGATGTTCGCGTTCTCGAAGAGCGCCACATCCTCGAAGACGCCGTCGAGTCGCCGCAGGTCGAACGCGTCCGCGGCGGACGGCAGGTTGCGCGCATCCTGCCGCTGGAGCCAGATGCTGACGAGTCGTTCCGGCTCGCGGAAGGGCAGCGGCTCGAGCATCACGCCGTGGACGACGCTGAAGATCGCGGTGGCCGCGCCGATACCGAGAGCGACGATTGCGATCCCGGTGATCCCGAAGACTGGTGACTTGCGGAGGAGTCGTACGCCGAAGCGGACATCCTGGAGCATTCGGCGGACACCGACGCCCGGCCGCGCCTCCCGCGACGTCTCCTGGGCGTCGTCGATGCTGCCGAAGGTCAGGCGCGCGGCGCGACGTGCGGCGTCGGGTGACATCCCGCGTGCGATGTTCGCCTCCGTCTCGCGCTCGACGTGAAAGCGCATCTCCTCGGCGAGGTCAGCATCGACGCTGGCGTTGCGGAACAGCGCGCGCCAGAGTGCGGTGAGCTGGTGGGTGATTCGCACTCTGTTGGTCTCCCGCGGCTAGGCCGTGCGCATGACGAGGGAGATCGCGGCTGAAAGGCGGTCCCAGTCGGCGCGCTCCTGCTCGAGGCGCCGGCGGCCTGGGGCGGTCAGGCGGTAGAAGCGCGCGCGGCGGTTGTTCTCGGAGACGCCCCAGTCGGCGGTGATCCAGCCTTGTCGCTCGAGGCGCTGGAGCGCGGGATAGAGCGAGCCCTGGTTGACCTGTAGGACTTCGTTGGAGAGCACTTCGATGCGTTGCGCGATCGCCCAGCCGTGGAGTTTCTCGGTGGCGATGGTGCGCATGATGAGGAGATCGAGAGTCCCCTGGACGAGATCGGTGGGTCGGGTCATGGTCGCCTTGGTTATCTACAAGAGAGAATAAAAAGACCTTTGTAGATAAGCAAGGGGAGCTGCACTCCTTGCTGCCTATACAGAGTACAGGATCGCTATCACTCCGAGGACGTAGAGTGTCAGCCCCAGTGCTGGCGCTTGTGAACTGTCCATGACGACCCCTCCCAGCGCGACCAGCCCGCCGACAAGGAGGAGCCAGACCAGCCAGCAAAGTCGGGACAGCAGCGACACGGCGGGGTTCTTGGCGGACGCCTCGGCGAATAGCTGAAGACCGTCCACGTCACCAAGAGCCAGAAAATCAGCGATTGCCTTTATCCTCTTTCGTGCATCGTCTCCGTCTCGTATGGCGGCATCGTGCCGTCCCGAAGCGAACTCAATATTCAGCTCGCGCTGGTCGAAGCCGTTGAATCCTGCCGCGCCAAGGTCGAGCAGGGCGTCAGAGCCCAAAGGCGTCGTTTCGGCGATGAATTCGAAGAAGCGCGGGAAGATACCGACGACCCAATCGCGCGATGCCACGATGTTCCTGAATAGCTCGACGCGTGGCTCAGGCCCCCGCATAAGACTGTTCCAGTCGTAGGTGGTATTCACGACGCTCCCGGCGAATAGGGCGCGCTTGACGACCAGAGATTTGTATCTCGCGAGGGCGCTAGCAAGTATGTACGTGCCGTTGCTATGGCCGACGAAGCTGATGTCGGCGTTGGGGTAGTACGCTCGCGTCTCGGTGAACCTGTCCATAAACCATCGTACGTTCTTCTGCCGCGCACCGAGCAGGAGAAACCGTCCCATGGGGAAGTACCCGTAACTTGACGTGATAACGGCGAGCCGATCCCGCCGAGCCGGTTGTCCGGCGGGCTCGTAGAGCTCCTTCGCAATTCGCGTCGTCCAATGACCGTAGTCCCGGATGCCATGCATGACGAAAATAGCATCGGTGATCTCGGGCCTCTCGTCGACCTGTTGCTGCACGACCGACGAGTCCGCCTGCAGTTGGGCGTATGAGGCTCCAAGTGCCTTCCGGAGAGCTTGCGCCGCTTCCCAGGCGGGCGTGCGCTGCGTTGCGGCATTCGCCGAGATATCGAGGCGTATCATCGCCCCGTGACCCATTTTCGCGATCGGGATAAAGAAGAAATCGGTTGAAGCGATCAGATCCTGGTTGTCGACGGGGGAAACTATGTCATCCTGGGTACCGAGAAGCTGAACTACCATGGCTGTCATCGGCGCCCGACCCTCCTTTGTTGACGTCCGGCGCGCGAGCGTAATCCACTGGACCCTCAAGTCGGCTACGAACGGGCTTCCTCGGGCGAAAGCCAGCATCTGGTTGCCTGTGCGAGTGAGGGTGCCGAACAGCACTCCGAGGCGGAACAGCATTCGAATAGGCAGTGGACTCTGGCGTACCTGCGAATTGCGACGACGGTCTTCCTTGCGGGAAATCGTCCAGCCGCGATTCATGCCGGCGAGCAGTACCAGACGGCTGACGTTATCTACCCACGCACGCTTACGCAGTGGCTCCGGACGGTCCGCACTGAAGTCCTGACCGTGACCCCAGACGTATGCCTTGCGGAGTAGCAGCGCGCCCATGCTGAATCCGACCAGCACGATCGAATGGTATCGGCTCCCTTCACCGAGCTCACGGGCCGCGTACAGGCCGTCGATATGCCGCTCGATTTCGTCGGCGACGTCGAAAGGGCTCTTGTTCGACAGCGGGCCCGCCGCGTAGTGAGGTAGCAGAACGTCCGCGTCAGGGTGAACCTCGCGCGCGACATCGGTCACTCGCTGCATGGATCGCGGGCTGCCCATGTAACCGTGGAGAATGACCACGAGCGTTCGCGACTCCGCGCTTCCCTTTCTCAAGTCGAACGTGACGGGACGGCGTGCGCTTCGCGCTCCGATCAAGTACGCCCCTGTGAGGGCGACTGCCAGGAATGCCACGGGGACCCATAGCCAGGGACTTGTCCCTTCGAGGACTCGGAGAAAGGTCATCGGAGTTCAGCTCCGGTTTGTTGTCACACGCGACTGGATCGACAGGTAAGGGGCTCTCATTCGCATCTCTGTGTAAATGTGACGGCAGCGCTGCGTGCGTTCCTCCCTCGCGCCTTACATTTTCGCCGACACTGCCGTGCCCCCACCGCGGGCGGTTGGAAGGGTACCGGAACGAGGCCCGGCTGCCACCGCGGCGATCGCATCGTAGATCTCCTTGAAGACCAGCTCTGTCGTCCAGTACTCGGTATGAGCGATCAGCAGGGTGGCGGCGTCGGGGTCGGGACAGTTCTCGACGCAACGCGGATCGTCCGAGTCGGGGAGGTCGTAGAGATCGAGGTGCCCGCTGATGATGTCCCAAGGAGAGTAGATGTTCACCCACCGACGCGGTCGATAGTCATAGCTCCGAATCAACGGCTGCACGGATGCCGCGACGGTCTCGCGGGCAGCAGATGCTTCCCCTCCCTGAAGCGCGAAGATGAAGGCTGTCTTGTCGAGCGGTGACCCGAAGGTGAGGAAGAGGGCCGTGCGCCCGGCGATGTCGAGCTTCTGTGCCGCACCCTCTTCCTCGAGCGCGAGCTGGTTAAGCGCATCGTAGGCGATGACGCTGCCCAGCGAGTGCGCGACGACGATCACCTGATCGTACTCCGGACCTCGGCCATCGACCCGCTGCATCGCATAGATCGCCCGGATGGCGCCGTACACACGCGCCTTGATCTCCGTGCGAACGGCGGCGAACGAGTCCAGCCGGTACGGCATCACGTAGGCGGCCACGTCGCCGAGGTATTGAACAAGGAGCTTGCGGATGAACGCACTGGCACCGATGAGGAGCACCCACGCGAGCCCGGTGCGCATCGATGGTCGGATCCCGTCCGTGGCACCCTGGAGCTCGAGCACCAGCCAGATCGCCGCCGCTGCGACGCCGACAAGCGCGGTGACATTCAGGAGGGTGTGCAATCGCTCGCGCGACGTCGAGAGATCCGACACGGCGCCGCGAATGATGTTGATCGTCCACCACCCGATGAACGCCGCTGCGCCCCAGAGCGCGACAAACCAGGCCCACCGGTCGAAGGTGCGATTGAACGCGTCCACCGCTGAGGGCGAAAAGAGGGTGCGCCAGAGTTGCAGGTCGGCACCCACTCCGCCCCGGACATGCTCCAGAAAGAGCGTCGGAATCGCGGCCCCGGCGAGAATCACGACCGTAAGCGTGCCGGCGAAGAGGACGACCGTCAGCCACGTCCAGGCCGTGCGCACCGCGCGGTCACGCGGAATGCCCGTCGCATCGGTTGCCTCCCGGTGCCGGGCGCCGGCCACGCGGAGCAGCACGGCGACAAGGAGGGACAAACCGAAGACGGCCATCACCGTGATCACCACGTTGAACACCGTCGTGAGGTCAGCCAGCAGGCCGTCCGTCAGCCACTCCGGCCGCTGCGCGAGGAGCGCACGTCCCGCCGCCACGGTGACGATCGTCGAGTTCATCACCACCAGCGATGCGATGCTTGCGAGCGCCACCAGCAGGTGTACGATCGTCCGCGTCGGGATCGGATAGTGCTTGAACTGGCCGAAGAGGTAGCGGACGAAGGTTCCTCCACGCGCGTTCTTCACGCCGTTCCACCCGGCGCCCGAGAGAAAGCGAATCACGTCGCGCAAGGTGACCTTGCCTTCGGTGAGCGGCGCCCAATACGCCTCGTAGACGTGGGCGTGCACCGTCTCAGCGCCAGGATGCAGCTCCAACTCCAGGCGCTCCAGCCTCTGTTCCGTGGCGGATTTCAAGGAGCGACCGACGGCACTACCGCCGCCGCCAACGTCGTCACCGCTGCGTGCGAGATCGACCTTCCGGATACCTGTAGCCACCTGAGCCAGCGTCTGGAAGGGAATCTGCTGTCCCATCCCGTGCGCGATGAACACCGCGATGCGCCTGATCGACTGTGCGCCGAGTGTACGCGATTGCTCGCGCTCGACCTGAACGTCGAACTGCTTCTGCTCCGGCGTCTGGCTGGTGTCGAGGGCTCTGGTCATCGGGCGATCCTCCTTTGCAGGGAAGCTCCGGGGGGCAGCTGTGCAGTCACAAGCGTTCGCCGCGACCATCATGGCTCGAACAAGCGATCCGCGCAACGCTGGATCGCGCCGAGGCGATTAGAGCTTTCTTATTCCACCGCGGCGCTGTCGTATCTAGCGCCCCGGGTACGGCTGCAACATCTTCGGGCATTCAGTCGAGGGAGCGTTCGCTTGCCCGCGTATTCACAAACCCATTACACGCCTCGCCCCCTCAAGGCCGGCAAGGACAGCCGTGCCCGCTGGGCAGTTCGACCCAGCGGCGTGGCCGTCGTGTTCGTCCACGGGTTCGGTGGCTCGGCGACAGCCACGTGGGATGAGTTCGCGGATCGACTCCCCGAGCGTCCCGAGTGCATCGGGCATGACCTGCTGTTCTACGGGTACGATTCCCTCACCGTTCAGGCCCCGGTCAGCGCGGCGCTCCTGCGCAAGTTTCTGCATGCGTTGGCGACCGATCCTGTCCACTCGGTAATGTCGGGATCACTCAGTATCAATCGCAGCCTCAGCGCGGCGTTCCGCTATCACAGGATCGTGATTCTCGCTCACTCGCTGGGTGCGGTCATCGTTCGTGAGGCGCTGGTACAGGCGGCGAGCGACAAGGCAATGCGCCCGTGGATCCCGCTCGTGCGACTCGCCCTGTTTGCCCCTGCCCATTGCGGTGCGCGAGTGACCGAGCTTGCCGAGGAGGCAATGGGCGCGTTCAAGCTCAGCCTGCTGCGCCTGGCTACCTCCGGCTTCAAGGCGTACGCGCAGGTGCTGAAAGATCTCGAGGAGGGATCGCTGATGCTCCGGGGCCTCGAGCAACGGACTACTGCACTGCTCAATGCCGGGCTGACTTCGCTGCGCGCCGAGGTGGTCGTTCAAGGAGAACACGATCGTATCGTCAACCAGACCGTGTTCTGCAGCGACCCCGGACCTGAAGTCGAACTCGGCATGGGACACACAGCGGTGTGCAAGCCCTCGGCAGCGTACCAGGCGCCAATCGATTACGTGCTTCCGATTCTCACGGCTCCATGACGCGATCGCAACGGAACACTGCGCATGTGGATCCTGAGCTCGCGGCGGTGAATCTCGTTGACCTCGAGGAGCTCTATTACGGCGGGACCGGCGCGCCACGCGCGGTCGCCGAATTCAATCGGATTCGAAACGGGACCAGCCGGCGCAAGCTGTCGAGCCTACTCCGCAGTCACATCTGCCGTCCAATCGTCAGCAACGCCGAGATCGAGTTGCGCGATGCATTCGACGATCTTCTTGCCTACTACGCCATCCTCGAGATCGCCTCCTCCCTGGGCTACGTCGGCGAGTTGCCTGAGGATGCGCGCCGGCAGGCGGTTCGCGTTCTTGGCGATGACGACGTGCAGGAGTACTACCAGAGCCACTATCCGCTGCTGCTGCCGCGACTGATGTTCGAGCGCGCATCAGGCCAGCGAACTTTCGTGCTGGATGCCGACGCGGTCGATCTGCCCGCCTTCATGCGGTTTCTGGACCTCAACGCGACGATCGAGCACAGCGACGAGGCCGATGTGTTTCTCGCTATGCTCGATGACTACAGGTTCGGCGACGGTGAAGAATTGCATGGCATGGACGACCTGCTGATCATCCTCGGTCGCCCGCGGGAATTCGCGCGCCGGCTCTCGCGCCCGGAGAAGCAGCGCCATGTGCTCGACACCGCGCTTCAAGGCTTCCGCGTCTTTCTGCGCTTCTGCCGGGGAATGGATGACCTGTTGCGCGGCCTGCAACCGTCGCCGCTCCAGCAGTCTCTGCTCTGGCACCACCACGCGTACTGGTTCGAGATCGTGCGCGATGACGTCGGAGCGCAGTTGCACGCGGCGCTTCGGCAATTCGAACGTTGGCAGGGGGCGAGCACCAACGGCACCGACAACGATCACGCAGCCGAGGCGACAGCTGACGACCCGCGCAGCCTCGGCAGCATGCATGTTGCGCTGCGACGCCTGATGTCCGGCCGGTATGGCTGGGTACTGCGAGAGACAAGCAATAGCGCCGGCCTGCCCGTCGCCTGACACCGCTGGCCGGGGCCTTGAACTACGCTCAAGACGGCCCGATCACCTGCCAGTGACGATTCCGATCATCCATGTCCGGCGCTGCTGCCAGTCCTCGGGCACTTCCCCGTCGACGCGCCGCACGAAGATCTCGGGAATGGAGATCACTCCGATCTTCCATTCGCCACGGTACGCGAGGTCGATGGCCGTGAAAAGGCCCTCGTCGGCATCCGCATCCGCCAGCGACGAGGCGAGACCCCAGGACTTCCAGCCGCGAACGTTCGCATGCAGCCAGAAGCGCGCCACAAGCGGGATGTGCCACGCCGCGTGAGCTTCGCCCCGTTGATAGACCTCATCATCCTCGCCGAGCGCGTCCCGTATCTCCGATCGAATGGGAATCGCCGCGCTGTACGCAACCTGGAGCGAGGGAACGAACGGCCAGACGCCGGTGACCGCGGAGTGCGTCCACAGGAGGTCCGCGCCGAGGAGACCCGTTGCTTCGGTCATGCGCTGATTGCCTTCAGCCTTTGCATGCGCGGAGAGCATCGTCGACCCGAAATACCATCCCCCGCGCGGCGGTTGCATCGGATCCGGTCCTGGACACCCCGGTTTGTACAGGGACCACCACAGTCCCACCTTCCCGCTCGCGCGAATGGGCGTGGAGTTGGCGTCCGGATCCAGCGCGGCGGCACCGTCGGTTGCGAGCTCCGCCGTGATCTCTGGTGCGGGTCGGAGCCCGAGACAGCCGGTCGTCGGCACGGTGCTCGACGCGGATTCCGAACCCGTCCACGCCCTGGCGAGCCGCGCCTCCCAGGAGGCGCCGACCGATTTATCGTCGGTGTCGTCGCTGGAGAAGTACGCGGGAGCGACCTTGGCAGTGGTGGCGTTGGGTGAGTCCTGCGCGAGCGCGACGGTGGTGACGAAGAGACCCGTGAAAGCTACACCGGCGGAATGTATGAGTCGTGCCACGTCACACCTCCGTCGCGAAGAGATAGATCGCGTCCACGGCCGCACCGGCTTCGGCGAGTGTCCGATCGCCTTCCGTGAACATCCCGATCAGCTTGTCCAGCGCCGTCTGCCGGATGTAGTCGCCCTCGTACACGGCGCCGGCGTTCCGGAGAAAGACATCGAGGTTGACGCCGTTCTCGCGACACCGGTTGGCGAACATCGCGGGCGGCTCATGATCCTTCGTGAAGTACCCGAGTTGCCGCAGCCTCAGCTTTCCCGCGCCCTCGAAGCCCAGCGACTGGAGGTCGCGTGGAATCTGCTTTACCTCGAACATCAGGAATTGGAACAGGCGCACGTGCGCCACGTTGTTCTTCGACCAGCTCGGATTCGAGCGTGTCGGTGTGAACCGGACGGTCGTCAGCGGCGCCACCCACGCCGCCGGCTCGGCGCCGACCTGATTGGCCCGCGCCTCGAGCCAGGCGACATGGCGCTCGATGTTGCGATGCGGGGCCGAGCCGTTCACCGGGAGACCGAGGAAGCGCGCCGGAGCGATCTCCATGATCCGCCGCTGCTCGTCCGCGGTGAGGTGCTGCATGAAGTACCGCCAGTACGGCTCCTCGGCGATGCTCATGCGCACCAGCCAGGAGTCGGTCCCGAAGATGATCCGCTCCGCTGTCGCAGGGCTGGCGAGCAGCGCCTTCAGTGCGCCGAAGTAGGCTGCCTCCTTTGCCGTGTCGCCGCGCATCTCGACGTGGTATGAAAGGTCAGCATAGACGTTGTCGCGCGACGTGATCAGCCCGGCGATGTCGGTCCACCATGGAACCTGGCTCGGTTCCTGGTTGCACAGCCCGCCCCACCCGCCGCAGTGGGCGAAGGAGACGCGGAGATTCGGCCGTGCGCCGAGGAGAGCGATCCAGGCCTGCGGGTTCGAGTACTGCGCCGTCTGAGGGCTCTTGAAGAATCCACCAGCCGTCGTATGGACGACGATCGGCACGTCCTCATCCGCGCAGTACTTGAGCACGGCATCCATGGCCGGTGTCGTCACCTTATACCCCAGCGATGGATACAGCTTGACGCCGACGAACCCCATTTGCTCGAGCGCGCGCTGCATCACGGTGAAGTGGTCGGGCCGGTTCGGGTTCACGGCGATGAAGGGGAAGATGCGCCCGGGGCGCGCCAGCGCGGCATCCGACGTCCCCTTCATCTGGGCGAGGAAGTTTTGCCGGTCGCGCTGCGGCTCCGGCGTGGCCACGATGTCCATCATCAGGGCGACGAGCCCCGTGTCATCGGGGAGCTGGCCGAGCAGCGCATCGGCTACGCTGACGATGTCCGGGCTCATCGCGAGGCGTAGCGTCTCGAACAAGTCGAAGATGCCGCGTCCGAGGCCGTCCTGGGGATCGAGGTGCGTCGACAAGTGGTCGAGCGCCGCGCGCAGTGTCGCGGTCGCCAGCACCGCCGGACCTTCGCCCAGCAGCTTGACATCGACCGGAAGCCGCGCGCCCTGTGCGGCGACGAACGACCTGAACTTGTCGTTGTCGGCGATGGCGATGAGGAAGCTCCGCAGTAACCCTTCCTCCGTGAGGTACTCGGGTCGCTCGAGTTGCGTGAGGAGAAACTTCCGAAGGCCCTCTACGACGAAGTCGGGGTAGTTGTTCCGCTCCAGGCGCGCGACAATGATGTCGATCGCCTCGGTGGTGAGGACCGTCTGGAGGTTGAAAATGTGCGCATGGCCATTGATTCGCATGGGCGGTATCCGTCGCGGTGCGAAGTAGGTCGATGATCCGTCGCGCGCTCCCTGCGGTGAAGCGGCGTGTGGGCGCACCAACATATGGTGGCAGGCCGAGGTACGAAAGAGCTCGTGGATTAGAGGGCTCTAATCGTTCAGATGGCAGCCCGCAGCGGCGCTCGGGGAAGGAAGTCCTCTTTTGAGGTCCCATGTCGAAGCCCCTTTTTCCTCGCAATGACCACGCGCTTCAATATCGCAAGCTCGGAGTCATGCGTGGACTCTCCGTGTCGCCAGCAGAATGAACGGCGTTGTTGCGAGCGCGGCGATGAGCGCCAGCATTGAGAATCCCCACCCCTGCACGATCGCGCCGGATAACGCGCCGGCCGATGCACCAGCCAGTCCCATGGTAACGTCCGACAGTCCCTGGGCGGACGTGCGCATCTCCGCCGATACCGATTCACTGAGCAGCGCAGAACCAGCGACCATGGTGCATGACCAGCCGATACCGAGCGCCATAAGACCGGCTGCGAGGCGTGCCGAGTCGTGTCCCGCAGTTCCCACGAGCGCACAGGCCGCGAGCAGCAGCGCGATTCCCGCGAGAATGACCGGGCGTCGCCCGTAGCGATCAGTGAGCCAGCCAACGACAGGCGAGAAGGCAAACATGCCGGCAATGTGAAGGCTGAGAACCACGCCGACGATGCGCAGCGTGTGCGCCGCGTCGTGTCCGGCGCTGCGGATGTGCACGGGTGTCATTGCCATGACACCGACCATTACGAGGTGGCCCACGGCCATCGCGCTGGCGCCGAGGCGAGCCGACTGATCTGCGGCGACGGCTCGCAGCGCGGCGCCCATTCCGGGATGCTTCTGTTGAGCGGCCCCTCCGGATGCTTGTGCAGCTGCGCGGCGCGCCAGGATCGCGGGATCGGGTCTCATCAGCAGCATGAGAACGAGCGCGGCCAGCCCGAGGAGCAGCGCAGAGAAGACGAAGGGCCCGGCCAGTGTCGGGACACCGTACCCGATGAGCGATGTGCCGGCAAATGCCGCGAGATTTGGCCCGGCAACCGCGCCAAGGGTCGTTGCCCACATGATCATGGCGAGGTGGCGACCGCGCAGTGCGGCGGGTGCGAGGTCCACCGCTGCATAGCGCGCTTGCATGCCAGCGGCGGTAGCGCCACCGAACAGAAAGAAGCCCGCGAACAATGCCGGAATCGAGTTCTGTACGGCTGCAATGACGACGATGATCGAACCGATCGCGGCGACCAGGTAGCCCGCCGCCAGGCTCGGGCGACGGCCGCGCCGTTGCACGATTGCGGTCGCCGGCAATGCCAGCAGCGCGGCGCCGATCACGGAAGCGCTCTGCGCGAGTCCTGAGACACCAATGCCTGCGAGGTCGGCAGCGAGCAGCGCCCCGACGGACGCGCCGATCGCCACGCCGACGCCGCTGATGATCTGCGTTGCGAAGAGCAGACGCAGGGTGCGACGCTGGACTGCGGCGAGGTCGATCGTGGCAGCCGGTACTTCGGTGGCTGGCAACAGCCCGCTCACGCGGTTCAAATCGGGTACGCTGGTGGACGCTCCGATGTCAGACGTCATCGATGCGACGGTACGCTGCGGCGTTGGCAATCGCGAGGCCTGCCCGCTCAACATCAGGATAGTCGCCTGATCGGTACCCGGAGCGCGTCGACAATGCGCTGACTCCGGTCGCTCCTTGCTCCTTGCGTCGATCGTGCACCCCTGCTGACCTGATGGACAGGACCGGGCGTACGGACGACTCGATCAGCTGCTCATGGACCACATCGGGAATGCGACCTGCCGTGAGGCTTGTCCGGTGCTTGGATATCGAACGTCTGTTGACGTTCGTACTTTCATCCGTTGCATCCGCCGAATGCCAACAACCTTCGTCGTGGATGCCTGAAGGGGGACCCGGCGTCACGGCTCAGTGGCGCGTCGCGGAGGCGCCGCCATCCCGGCCATGACGATACCCATCATCCACACCCGCCCCTGGCGAGGGAGGAGCATGAGCGCTGCCTCGAGGAACTTCGCCAACCATCCGGGCCGCACAGTGCCGCGCTGCCCGAGGGCCGTCAACGTCGCGCCGGCAACATCCCTCGGCGTCTGTGCGAGCCTCATTGTCATCGAGGCGCGGGCCGCGAACCCGCTGCGGATCGGGCCCGGGGCCGACGCGATGACATCGACGCCGAGCGGCTTCAGCTCGAGACGCAGCCCCTCGGCGAGCGACTGGACATAGGCCTTGGTCGCAGCGTAGTTCGCGGCGCGCGGCACGCCCTGGAATGCGACGATGGAGCTCATGAGGATGATGCCGCCGCGCTTGCGCTCGACGAATCGCCGCCCGAACACATGGCTGAGCGCAGCCACCGCCCGGCAGTTGACGTCCACCATCGAAAGCTCGTCTTCGAGCGCGACGCCGATGAACGCACCGGAGGTGCCGAAGCCGGCCGAGGCGACAAGGAGGCCTACGTCGAGGTCGTTGGTTTGCTCGATGAGCTCCGTGATTCCGGCCCGCGTCGCCAGATCGACGGCGATGGTTCTCGTCTCCACCGCACGACCCTGCGCGAGCTCCGCCGCCAGCTCGTCGAGCAGCCTGCGTCGCCGCGCCGCGAGCACGACGTTCACCCCCGCCTCGGCGAGCCGACTCGCGAACTCGCGCCCGATGCCGTCCGATGCGCCGGTGACAACGGCCCATGGCCCGTACCGCTGCCGTATGCGACCCTGGTCGCGCGCAAGCGGTCTCGCAGATCCCATACTCGCAGCGCGCGCCATGAGGGGCGCGGCGTCAGTCTTCGTCGATGGTTGCATGATGGTGATCATTCCTCGTGACACGCCAGGGGCAGTCCCCGCAGCAGCGTTCAGGTGGAGTTGGCGGCGCGAGCGACGGCAAGAATGCGTGCAGCGAGCTCGGGGTCGCGTACGAGCCGACCGAGAACTACCGCGCCGATCATCATCGCGGCGCAGGCCAGGGCTTCGTCGCTCACGGTCGCGGAGCGCCTCCGAGGGTGGAGCTTTCGGTCCGTGAGGCGGAGGAATCCCCGGGCGACTTCGGCGAAGGCGCGCCGCACGCGGGGTGGCTGTCGCGCCCCGTCGGTCCCGAGCGCCGCCAGCACGCAGCCGTCGCCCGGGCGGTCGAGGTGACCCGTCGAGAGATAGCGCTCGAGCGTCTCCGGGAGCGGGAGCGGCTCCGAGAAAACACTGTCGGCGGTCTCCGCGCCGGCCGCGACGATCGCTTCGGCGACGAGCTCATCGCGATTCCTGAAATAGGTATAGAACCCGCCATGCGTCAGCCCCGCCTGCCGCATGAGGGCCGGGATGCTGACACCGTCGATGCCGTCCTGCCGCAGCGCGCGAGACGCCGCCTGCACGATCCTGTCTCGCACCGCTTCCTTGTGGCCAGTCGGGTATCGCATGATGAGCATCATGGCATCGAGTGCAGCGGATTGCAATGCCCCGGCGCGGGACGGCGGGCACCCCCTGCCACCGGGTGCGGAGCTGGGTACGCCGCCAGTCGAGCGCGCGCAGGTCCCGCGGCTGCGACCGTCCAGCGGCGGTAGCGCCCTCGACGTCCGCTGGTGATGATTCAAGAGTGACACACGCATCGCCCTCTTCCAGCCACGCACCTGACGCTGCTTCCCACGCCGTGACCGACGTTCGGGACGTCGGTCTCCGGAACGATGCGCTCGGCGACCCCGACCGCCTCGCCGCCGTGCGCGCGACGGGCCTGCTCGACAGCGAAGTCGAGGAAGTGTTCGACCGGCTGACGCGGCTCGCCGTGCGGTTGCTCGGGATCCCGGCGGCGTTCATCTCCCTCGTGGATGCAGACCGCGACTTCTACAAGTCGGCCTGCGGATTCGGTGAGCCACTCGCCTCGGCCCGCGAGCTGGCGGGGCCGACGTTCTGCCACTACACGATTCAGCAAGCGACGCCGCTCGTCATCCCGGATACGGCGGCCGATCCAGTATACCGGAACGTGCCGACGGTGCGCTCGCTCGGCGTCGCGGCGTATGTCGGTGTGCCGCTGATCGTCGGTGGACAGGCGATCGGGGCCTTCTGCGCCATCGACATGCAGCCGCGGGCATGGACGGAGGACGAAGTCGAGGTGCTCTCCGAGCTCGCCGCGTCGGCGAATCGCGAAATAGAGCTCCGCGGTGCCATCGCGACGAGTCGGGCCGCGTTCACGGCGCTCGACGAGCAGGCGCGCCAGCTCCGTGGGGCGAACGACCTGCTACAGGACCAGGCCAAGGAGCTCGAGACGCAGACCGAGGAGCTCGCGACCCAGGCCGATGAGCTCAGGGCGTCGGCATCGCGGCTCGCGGAGCGCACGGCGGAAGCCGAGGCCGCGCGAGCGGCCGCCGAGGTGGCGAACAAGTCGAAGGCGCAGTTCCTGACGAACATGAGCCACGAGCTGCGAACGCCGCTCAACGCGATCGGCGGCTACGCGGAGCTCATCGAGATGGGGCTCCACGGCCCGGTGACGCCGGAGCAGCTCGTCTCGTTGAATCGAATCCGCCGGAGCCAGCGTCACCTCCTCGGATTGATCAACGGTATCCTCGACTACGCGAAGATCGGCGCCGGCGCGGAGCATTTCGAAGTGGAGGACGTCGCCGTCGATGAGATCCTCGTGAACTGCGAGGCCCTCATCGCGCCGCAGGTCCGGGAGAAGCGGCTGGAATTCCGCTACGACCGATGCACGCAGCAGCTCCTCGCGCGCGGCGACCGGGACAAGGTGCAGCAGGTCGTCGTCAACCTGCTCTCGAACGCCGTGAAGTTCACGGAGCCCGGCGGGCGCATCACGATGAACTGTTCGCAGGCAGACGACCGCATCGTCGTCCGGGTCGCCGACACCGGTATCGGGATTGCCGCCGACCAGCTCGAACGAGCATTCCTCCCGTTCGTGCAGGTGGACGCAAACCTCACCCGCACGAAGGCAGGCACGGGCCTCGGGCTCGCCATTAGTCGCGAGCTCGCACGGGGCATGAGCGGAGATCTCACCGCCACCAGTGAGCCGGGCGTCGGGAGCACGTTCATTCTCACATTGCCGCGGGCGGAGAATATTTCGGAAGAACTTCACGTCGGGTGACGCGGATCGGCGAGTACTGGGCGTCCGCTGCGGCAGGGAGAGCGGTGAGCATCGCGCCGACGTATGCAACCGCGAGAATGCTCCGGGTGGGGCGGCGACTGAGCTCGAGCATGTCGGATCTCCGGCGTGGCAGCCGGCGATCCGAATGACTCGGGTCGATCTCCCGGCTTCATGAGGGAGACACGCCAGTGTGGACTTACCCTGACGCCTGCGGGGCGGTCTGCACCTTGATCCGGGCATCTATGACGAAGGGTGTTGGGATTCAGCGGATGCAACGGATGAAAGGGCAACGGCTCCCCTGTGCTGAAAGGCCCCCGCTCTCTTCATGAGGCGGGGGCCCTTGCAGTTGCTTCTTTCAAGAAAACGAGTCGAGACTATTTCACGGTACGGACGGTTCGAGGTGGACCTTCAATGTGTTGACCGATGGTCTGCTCTTTCATCCGTTGCATTCGCTGAATCCCAACAACCTTCGTCATAGATGCCCTTCGAGCGTCGTTCCGCCTTGAAGGCGGTGACTACCTCGCTGGCGGTGGTGCCGCCTTGTTGCCGCCGCGCCCGCCAGGGCCGCCACGGCCGCCACGTCCCGGCCCGCCTTCGGGACGGTCAGGGCGCTTCTGCACGAGCTCCCCGTACGCGGCGCGCTGCTCCGTCGAGAGCACCGCAGCGATCCGTGCATCGGTCCGAGTGACCAGCGCCTTCATCTGCTCACGCGATGCTTCCATCTCTGCACGCCGCTGGGCCATCGTGGCCGAGTCGGGGCGCTGGCGACCCTGCGCACGCGCTGCGGAGTCGGGGCGCTGGCGGCGCTCGCCGCGGGCGGTGGAATCACCGCCGTTCCGTCCGCGGCCGCCGAGTCCGCCGTGGCCACCGCGTCCTTCGGGCCGCAGCGCGAGCATCTGCGTGTGCTCGTCGAGCAGGATCTGGCGAACTGCCACCGCCTGGCTCGTCGTGAGCGCGAGCTCAGTCGTCAACCGTTCCACCCTGCGCTCGACCCGCGCCGAGTCGCCGCCGTGTCCGCCGCGGCCTTCCCCATCGCGCTGCGGCCGCGTTCCACTCGTCGCGGCCCCCTGCTGGGATTCGACCTGCGCCGCAAAGGCGAGGCTGCCGAGGAATACAGTGCCCGCGAGAATGCGGGTCATCATTGGGCGCTTCACGTTGGTGCTGTTCATTGTTTGATCCTCTCTTGATGTGGTATTGCTCTCCGGTCCTTCCACGACCACTTCGATTGCCACTTCGACTTCCCTATTATCGCTTCGCATCGTCATACCCTCCCCTTTCCTGTCGATTCGGTCCACGTCACGAGTTGCACGCTGACGTTCCCAACTGCACGCTCCATCACATCGCCAGTTCGATCACGGCAGGTCGAGCACGAAGTCGAACCGTGCACCGCCTCCGAGTCCCGGCTTCGCCATCGCCATGAGCAGGTCCGCGTCGTAGATCCCGTCACGCGCATTGCGCGCTTCACCCGGGAAGTAGAGCTGGGTCGTGAGCACCCGTTGCGTCGGCGCCTGGACCTTCACGTGGATGTGGCGCGTGCGTCCGGGATACAAACCGGGCACGATCGTCTCGAGCCGGTAGACGCCCTTCGCGTCGGTGTACTGGTGGCCGCGCAGCTTGTAGCCACGGTTGTCGTACTCGCCGGCATCGTCCGCCTGCCAGAAGTCCACGAGTGCACCGGCGACGGGGCGGCAGCTTCGCGTGAGCACGGTGCCGGTGAGGAGCAGCGGCGTTCCCGCGGTGCCGGACTCGATCAGCGACGTCCGCTTCGGCGAGCTCGCGGTGAAGTACGGCCCTTCCGTCTGCGACTCGGTGGGCTCGTCATCATCGTCCGCGCATTGCGGCGTCGGCACGAGCGACGCCTCGGCCGCGGACGTCCCACCCCACTGCCCGACGAGCAGGTTCGACGTCGCGATCATCGCGGGCGCCGCGACCATCGCCCGCAGCAGTCGGCGACGGATGACGTCGGGCATTTTCTCGGTGGGGTCGTTCTCGTTCATCGCTCGGTCCTCGTCGCAGGTCAGTGCCGCGGAGTGCTTGTCGGCTTCGAACTGTCTGACGGAGAAATCCGGCGAATGCAGGGGGCGATGTCATGAAGTGCACGCCGGTGTCATGGCGTGCACTTCTGTGTCATGATCTGATTCCGCGTGGCGACTGGCTTTCCGGAAGCCTCAACAGGAAGAGCATGAAGAGATGAAGGGCATGAAGGACTGCGACTGCAACCTTAACCCGCAACCGCAAAGGACGACCACGGAAGCCACGGAGGCCACGGAAAGAGCAACGGCAACTGCCATTGATTGAGGTCTCGGCGCAGAGTGCATCTCGCCACACCCACAAGGGAGTTGCCCTTGCCCTACTTCATGCTCTTCCGTCCTTCATGCTCTTCCAGTTCAGGCTTCTGGAAAGCCAGCCCCCGAGCGGAATCCTGGAAAGCCCCGACCTAATCCGCCCTGAGCGCCTCGAGCGGATCCGTCCCCGCCGCCCGCCGTGACGGAATGACGGCAGCCACCAGCGCCGCGACGATGACGAGCACCCCGACGCCGATGTACACGGCACCATCGCGGGGGCTGACCTGGAAGAGCAGTGGTGCGGTCCATCGGCTGGCGATCGCGGCGAGGATCAGGCCGAGCGCCAGGCCGCTCGCCATTGCCATCAATCCCTGGGTGAGCACGATGCGCGCAATGTGGCGCGCTTGCGCGCCGAGTGCGACCCGGATGCCGAACTCGAAGCGCCGCTGCGCGACGGAGTAGGCGAGGAGGCCATACAGGCCGACGATCGCCACGGTGAAGGCGAGCACGCCGAACATCGTGAACATGACCGCGCCGAGCTTCCACGCTCGGAGCTGCGGGTCCAGCAGCTCGGCATAGGGGCGGACCTGCGGGAACGGGACGTCGGGGCGGATTGCCTGGAGCTCGCGACGAACGGCGGCGGCAACGGACGTCGGATCGTCGCCGCGGGTCCGGACGATCACCGCCGTCGAATGCGGCCCGCGCCACTGCGCAATCGGCAGGTAGTACTGCATCGTCGGACCCTCGACCAGGCCGAAGCGGCGGATGTCCTCGACGACGCCGACGATCGTCGCGCAAGGCAACGAGTCGACGCGGTGGACCTTCACGCAGGTGCCGAGCGGATCGCGCCCCTGGAAGGCGAGTTTCGCCGTCGTCTCATTGATGGCGATGACCGGCTGCGATGCGGCCGCATCGGCGTCGGTGAACACACGGCCGCGCAGGACACGCGCGCCGAGCGTCGCGAAGTATTCGGGACTCACACCGTTCCGATACGGCCCACCCGATTCCAGCGTCGGCAGCGAATCGAGACCAGGGACGCGGAACTCACCCGACATGCTGAAGTTGAACGGCGTGGTGATGGTGAGGCTCGCGCGCTCGACGCCGGGGACGGTCTGGATCCGCCGGTATGCAGTGCGCCAGAACTCATCTTGCTGGGGGAAGGGCATAGTCTTCGTCGAAAAGTTCATGTCGCCCAGGACCAGCCGCGGCATGTCCATGCCAAGCCTCACCGATTCCGCGTTCCGGAGGCTGCGGACGAAGAGGCCGGCGCCGACGAGCAGCATCACCGACAACGCTGCCTGAAACACGAGCAGTGTCGTACGCGCGCGCGATCGACCGCCGGTGTTCGACCTACCGCCGGACTTGAGCGTCATCGACAGGTCCACGCGGCTCGTCTGGAGGACGGGCCCGAGACTCGTGAGAATGCCGGTGAGCACGACGGCTACGACCACGAGCGCGACGATCCTGCGGCTCAGGAATCCAGACTCGACAGCCATGTCGGGCAACAGCCACGCCTGGAGTGCCGCGCCGGCGAAATGTGCTGTGAGCAGGGCGGCAGCCGCGCCGAGCATCGCGAGAACGAAGCTGTCGGCAATTGTCTGGGTGAGAAGCCTGCCCCGCG
>JANPKQ010000328.1:0-6594 GCA_031426115.1 Gemmatimonadaceae bacterium
GCAGTGAATAGCGCCGCTCGTAGAGCAGTGCCGTAATGAACTCGGCGTTCGTGCTCAGGATCGTGAGCGTCGATGGGGCCAGGCCCCCCGCTGTCTGCCGGACGATGTTCAGGTCGGCAATCGCGTTGAGCTTGTCACCGGTGAACCACCGCGCCTCGGCGCGGAGCAGGATGAGCTCCTCGTTCGTGATGATGAAAATAGGGGAGCTGCGATCCGCGTAGATCTTGAACCGGATGTTGCTGGGGATGCCCGCTCCGGCAGGCGTCGAGTTCTTCACCGGTGTCGCGGTGTCTGTCTTCGCGATGAGGCGCAGATCGCGGGAGCCGTCGACGCGCAACTGCGCATCCGTCCGGATCGACGGATGCGCAACGAGGTCAGATGCCGTCGAGAAGAAGAAGTTGTTCGTCGCGTCCCCGGACGCCGTGCTGTACGGGTGGAATGGGCCGGCCCGGAGTGGTCCCGTGGGATTGATGAACGATCCGGCCAGCGCGGTCAGGGCGCTCGTGTAGCATGTGGTACCGCAGCCGAGGCTGCCGCGGTAGACGTATGCCCGGGCAGCGAGGGCACGGTTGTACCTGGCATACGTCGCCGGCGTGTTGAATCCGGCGTAGCCGGCGTGGAGGGTAAAGGGAAATGCCGCGGCTCCAGCGGCGTCGAGGTTGGCCTTGGCCTCATCGAGCAATCCCGTGATGTGCCTGTACACCGAGTCGCGCGACACGAACGGCGCGAGCTCGTTCGGGTTCTCCATGATCTCCACGACGGCGCCGATGGTGTCGCGAGTCGTGATGACCGACAGCAGCTCGTGCGCATAGATCGTCTTGGCGAAGCCGCGAGCCGCATCCTGCTGCAGCGCCGTGAAGGTGGCGGTCAGCGGCGCTGCATCGACGATCTTCAGGAAGATGTAGATGTCCCGCATGTTGCCGTAGTGCGCAGCCCAGTTGCCGGCTGCGAATCCCGTTGGGTCGAGCGGCCCCGGTCCCAGGAGGAAGTGGGTAGTATTGCGTCCCTCGGTTGGGACATAGTTGAACGACTCCCGTCCGAGTCGCCCGACGGTGGAAACGTAGGCCTGCGCGCCGCCGCGATTCTGGGCGAGGAGGCCGGTTGCCAGAAGCTGAAGCGAGGACGGATCGCGGCCCGCCGCCTCGGGGGTGGAGCTGTTGAACTGCGCCACCGTCGGAGCATCACACGCCGCGGCGAGCAGCGTCGCGGCAATGATCAGCGAGCCGTGCTTCCGCACACGGTGCATCGCAGTGGTGATCAGCGTCGAGGTGTTGGAAGTCGATGGCATGGGTCAGAACCTCACATCGACGCTCATGAACCAGCTCTTGCTCGGCGGATACGGCGCAAGATCGACCTGCCGTGCCACGTTCGAGTTTCCAAAGTTGTTGACTTCGGGGTCGAAGCCCCAGTAGTCGGACCACATCTTCAGGTTGCGTCCACTGAGGGTGAGCCGGAGGTCCTTCACCTGCGTCGTCCATCGCTGGACGAGCGCGGTGGGCACGGTATAGCTCAGGTTGACCTCCCGGAGCTTCACGAACGAGCCATCCTGGATATAGACGGATGCGTTTCGTCCGCTATTGAACTTGTTGTTGCGATACTCCCCGAGCGTCGCGCCCATCGCGGGATCGGGCGACGGCTTGTCGAAGTCCCAGGAGTTCAAGCCCTCGTCGAAAAGGCTGTGCGTCAGGTTGGAAACGACACCGCCCTTTCGCCAATCCAGAAGGAAGGAGAACTGGATTGCCTTCCAGTTCATCTGGTTCGAGAAGCTCATCTCGAAGTCGGGCGTCGCATCGCCGACGATGGTGTCCGTGAAGGTGCTGTCCAGGGCGCAGCCGGACCGCCGCTGGTGGTCAGCGTCGCAGCGGTAGCGATTCGCCCAGATCGCCGCCACCGGGTAGGGCTCGAGCGTCACCTTCTTGCCGTTCACCGTTCCGGTGCCGCCGCACTTCCCGAGGGTGCTGATCGTTGGCGTACCGGCCTCGGTGAATCCGGGGCAGGCCGTTCTCGCACGCCCGTATGCAGACCCGAACCCGCTGCTGCTGATGAAGGCCTGCACAGGCAGGTAGGTCACGTACCCCTCGAACGTGTAGAACGTCGAGCGCGAGATCCAGTCGAAGTCCCGGGTCCGGATCGGCGCGACGGTGAGGCCCACTTCATATCCCTTCGTCTCCATCTCACCCGCATTCACGATCTGGGAGCCGAGGCCGCTCGAGGGAGGCAGCGGCGCGAAGAGGAGCAGGTCGGTGATGTCGCGCTTGAAGTAGGTCGCCTCGATGCCGACTCGATTGTCGGCGAACGACGCGTCGACGCCGTATTCGATCTCGGTCATCTTTTCCGGCTCGATTGCCGGGTTGTTCACGGTGCCCGGCGAGACGAGGCCGAGCCGGCCGTCGATCAGCCCGGAGTTGGCGAGCACGAGGTCACGCTGGCCGTAACCCGGCTGGTTGCCGGATTTCCCGATTGACGCCCGGAACTTCACCTCATCGACCTGCGCGAAGGGCGCAATGAAGCGGTAGGAGGCCGAGGCCTTGGGGAAGACGAAGTACTTGGAGCGGTCGCCGTTCACGCTGCTGCGCTCCGCGCGCATGCCGCCAGTGAGGAACAGGCGCTCGTCGAGGGCGAGAATCTCCTCCTGGAGGTAGAACGCCTGATCCTGGACCTCGGTGATCGACTGCGTCAGCGCGTTGGTGCCCTGCGCCGCCAGCGGCACTCCGGGGAGCAGGCCCCGTCCCTGGATCCGCGCGATCTCGACATGGCGAAGCTCACGCTGCGCGCCGGCCGACGTCGTCAGTGAAAAGATCGCAGATGCCGGGTTGAACATCCACACCGCGTTCAACGATCCGTTTGCCTGGCGGCTGTTGGCGTTGCTCTGCGCCGCGGAGCCGAGGAAGTTGTCCTTTGGCTCGAACTGAAGGAAGTTCGGCGCCCAGATCTGATCCGCCTGGTCGAACCGGTCGACGCCGCCGATGAAGCTCAGGTCGATCCGGTGGGCGTCGGTCGTGAACGCCTCGTAGCGAACGTTGGCGCTGGCAATCTGCCGCCAGACATCCTCCTCATTCTTGATGTACTCGAAGGTCTCGAACGGATTCGAGGAATTTGACCCTCCACCAGCGAACGGATTGGGACGATACGTCCCCTCGGACGACCGCGTCTTCAGGTCGACGATTGCGGGCGTATACGCGAGGACGTAGAACGGGCTCGTGTTGGTGTTGTCGTTGTTCGACAGACCGCGCGCGGCGAGCGTGCGAATGAAGTTCGCGCCAACGTCGATGCGCCACTTCTCGCCGAAGGACTGCTGAATGTTCAGCATCAGCGACTGGCGCTTGGCGAAGGTGTTGAGGAGCGTGCCTTCGTCGTTCTTGTTGGTGGCGGAGATGAAGTACGTCGTCGTGCCCGACTCCGTGCCTCCTCCGACCGACGCCACCGTCTCGTACGACGGGCTGCGGTTGCCGAAGAGGTCATCCTGATAGTTGTAGTGGCGGGGGATTCCACCGGCGAACGCTTCCCGGACTGCTGCACTCCCGACGGCGCCGCCGGCCGCCTCGATCGCGGTCGTCGTATCCCGGAAGACGCGCGAGCCGAGCAGTTTCGCGGGCGAGTTCACGCCGACGCGCTGGGTGATGCTGAATCGCGGTGCGCCGCCCTGGCCACGCTTGGTCGTGATGACGATGACGCCGTTGGTCGCCTTGGATCCGTAGATCGCCGACGCGGCCGCACTCTTCAGGATCTCGATGTTCTCGATGTCGTTCGGATTGATGTCCGCGAGTCGGTTGACGACGTTGTCCTGGCTGCTCGCCGGTGCCGTGCCGGAGGCACGGGTGATCGTGTTCGCGCCACCCGCGATCGAGGCGTTCGAGATGATGACACCGTCGATGACGTACAGGGGATCGCCCTGGCCGTTGATCGAGGTGACGCCGCGGATCTGAATCTGGCCGCCGCCCCCAGGCGCGCCGCTATTCATGTTTATCCGCGCGCCGGCAATCTTGCCCTGCAACGCGTTCTCGAGCGACACCGCTGGTACCCGGGTGAGGTCTTCCCCGCTCACGGCCGCGACGGCTGTTGTCGCGTTGACCTTCGACACCGTCGTTGCCTGTCCCGTCACGACGACCTGCTCGAGCTTGAGGACATCGCGCTCGAGCGTCACCGTCACCGTGCCCTGATCGGCAGCCACGGCGACGTTCGTTCCCTTGTACCCGATCTGGCGGAACCGCAGGGTGACTGGCCCTGCCGGGACGCGGATGCGGAATTCTCCCCGCTCGTTCGCGCGTCCCGCGGCGACGCCGCCCACTACACTGACGATGGCTTCGATGGGCTGACCCCCTTCCGTCGCTGTGACCGTTCCGCTCACGAAGCGCTCCTGCGCCTCGAGGAACGTCGGCCAGCCGATGACCAATCCTACCGCGAGAACAAATCGTCGAAACCGCATGAACCCTCCTGGTGACGCGGTGTTGTCGGGCCGTACCGTGAGTGCCGAGTCCCGACAGTTCCTGGACATAGGCGGGAGAGCATAGGGTTACGGGGTACGAGTACGCAAGTACTCGCCTCAACGCTCCTCCGGGCTGGCTACGGCGATCGAAGCCGCGAACACCCCCCTCCATGTGGCTCCGCCCACCCCGATCCCAACCGGGTCTTGACGCGGGCGCCGGGGAGAGGCAGGCTGTAGACAGAACCCGGAGCTCAGCCATGCAGCGATCCGCCCCTCAACGACCATCCAGCCCCGTGACCGAGGGCCACCGCGATTTCGCGGATGACGGAGGTGTGCGCTGGAGGGCCACGGTGACGCGAAGCGGCGGAGGTGCCGTCGAATTCCTGTGCGTCGGCGATGCCCGGCGACCGGTTCGAGCGCTCGCGGTCGATGCGGCGCTGCGGCTGTCGGAGATCAGCGATGAGACGTTGCGAGCGTGGCTCCGCGATGCGCCACGCATTGGGAGACTCACCTGAGCGGCGAGGAGCACACGATGCGGGAGTATCGAAGCTCGGACATTCGTAATGTCGCAGTCGTCGGGCATGGAGCGAGCGGGAAGACCACATTGGTCGACGCGCTCGCTTTCGTCTCGGGCTCCAGCAAGCGGCATGGCTCCATCCGCGATGGGACGACGCTCACCGACTATTCGCCGGACGAGATCGAGCGGGGATACTCGATCAACCTCGGGTGCGCCTTTGCCGAGTGGATGGACACCAAGGTCAACCTCATCGACACGCCGGGATATCTCGACTTCATCGGGGATGCCCTCGCCGGAATGGCCGCGGCGGACGGAGCGCTCGTCGTCGTCGGGGCGACGGCCGGCGTCGAGGTCGGGACCGAAAAGGTGTTCCACGAGGCGATCGGGCGCCGCGACCCGGTGCTCTTCGTCATCTCGATGCTCGACAAGGAGAACGCATCGTTCGACGGAGTCTACCAGGACATCAAGGTGCGGCTGACGCCGAACGTGGTTCCGGTCGAGATCCCGATCGGCGAGGGGGCGGACTTCCGCGGGATCGTGAACCTCTTCTCGAAGCGTGCGCACATCTATCGAAAGGGGACGCGCTCCGGCGAGTACGATGAAACGGAGATCCCCGAGGAAGTGCGCACGCAGTTCGATCGGTACTACCAGGAGCTCATCGAGACGATCGCGGCGACGGACGATTCCCTGCTGGAGCGTTATCTCGAAGGCGAAGAGATCCCGCGCGAGGACGCCATCGCGGCGATGAAGGAAGGCATGAAGAAGGGTGAGCTCTTTCCCCTCTTCTGCAGCTCGGCGCAGCTGACCTACGGCACCCGCGCGTTGCTCACGAAGATCGTCGAGCTGATGCCCTCTGCCTATGAGATGGAGGAGCTGCACGCCTTTCGCGGTGCCGAGGGAGACCGCACGGTGGAGATCCACGCCGACGACAGCGCACCGTTCAGCGCGCTCGTCTTCAAGACCCACTCGGAGCCGCACGTCGGCGACGTCTCGTACTTCCGCACGTTCTCCGGCCTCGTGACGAGCGGCGGCGACGTCTACAACGCGACGCGCGGCAGCGGCGAGAAGCTGGGACACCTGGCGGTCCCCCAGGGCCGCGAGCGCATCGAGGTGCCCAAACTGCACCCCGGTGACATCGGTTGTGTCGCAAAGTTGAAGAACACCCACACCAACGACACGCTGTCCACCCGCGAGCACCCTGTTCGGCTGCCGCAGATCCGGTTTCCCGAGCCGCTCGTCACCTTCGCCGTCCACCCCATCGCGCGCGGCGATGAGGAAAAGCTCCAGCAGGGGCTGCACCGCCTGCACGACGAGGATCCGACGTTCCAGATGCACTACAACGCCGAGACGCACGAGACGATCATCTCGGGGATGGGCGAGCGGCACCTCGAGGTCATCCTCGCGCGGTTGCACCGGAAGTATAACGTCCAGGCGGAGCTCTCGAAACCGAAGATCGCCTATCGCGAGACGATCACGGCGCGTGGTGACGGCCAGGGTCGCCACAAGAAGCAGAGTGGCGGACGTGGCCAGTTCGGTGACTGCTGGGTGCGGTTCGCTCCGGCAGTGCGCGGGGCGGGCTATGCATTCCAGGATGAGATCGTCGGCGGCTCAATCCCCGGAAAGTTCATCCCGGCGGTGGACCGCGGCATCC
>JANPKQ010000329.1:0-2959 GCA_031426115.1 Gemmatimonadaceae bacterium
CGCGCGGGTCAACGGCCGCGGTTGCCGTGCAGACGGCACCGCCTCCTCCTCCGGCACCGTCACTCTCGCCCCCGCCTCCGCCCCGCCCGCGGCCAGTTGTCGGGGCGCAGGTCGCACCGACCCCCGCTGACGTCGCGGTCATCGCCGCTCCTGCCCCGCTGGACCTGAATCACGTCGTCGAGCGGTGGGACGACATCGTGGAGCAGGTGCGCGCGAGTGGTCGCGGGATGCTCGCGAGCGCCCTCGCCAATGCGCTGCCGACCGCCGTCTCCCGAACAGGTGTCATCACCCTCCAGCTCGACGCCTCCCATGATGGCGACCTGGAGGTCGTGGAGCGGGCGCTTGAAGGCGGAGCCGCGGAGCTGCTCGCGATCCTGCGGAAGCAGTTTGACGGGGTGACGAAGGTTGCGCTTCGTCGCGGGGAGCAGCTTGCTGCCCCGACTGGTGGTCGCCGGCTCACGGAGGACGCGCTGCGCGCCGACAAGATGGCCAAGCTCCGCAAGCGGGATGCGCTGCTGGGACGTGCGATCGATGTGCTCGATCTGGAGCTGATCGATTGAGCGCGCTTGCGGCGCGCTCTGCAACACCCGAACTTTCGGACCCCCCGTTCCGGGATTGCAATGACTGATTTCATGAAGATCCTGCAGCAAGCGCAGGAGATGCAGGGTCGCCTCCAGACCATGCAGGACGAGCTCGCGCTGAAGACCGTCTCCGCGGCGGCCGGCGGCGGGATGGTGACCGTGGAGGCCGACGGCCGCGGTCAGCTTCGGAAGATCCACATCGACCCGAGTGTCGTGGATCCGAAGGACGTCGAGATGCTGGAGGACCTCATTCTCGTTGCGGTGACCGAGGCTCAGAAGAAGGCGGCGACGCTCGCGCAGGATGAGATGGGCAAGCTCGCGGGGGGAATGCAGCTCCCGTTCAAACTGCCCTTCTGACGTGTCGGTCATCGACGATCTCGCGACGGAGCTCGCGAGGCTGCCGGGCATCGGCCGGAAGACGGCGATGCGCCTCACCTATCACCTCGTGAAACAGCCGCCGGAGCAGAGCCGGCGCCTCGCCGACGCGCTGGTGGTGCTCGCCGAGCGCGTGCACCCCTGCACCCAGTGCTTCAACCTCACCGAAGACGACCTCTGCGCGATCTGTCGAGACGCGCGGCGGGACTCGAGCGTCATCTGTGCGGTGGAGGAAGCATCGGATATCGGGGCAATCGAGCGAGCGGGTGAGTTCCGGGGCGTATACCATGTCCTCGGCGGTCGCCTGTCTCCGCTCGACGGGGTCGGGCCGGAGGATCTCACGATCCGGCGGCTCGTGGAGCGCGTCGAGGGCTCCGGTGTCCGCGAAGTCATCATCGCGACCAATCCCAGCCTCGAGGGCGAAGCGACGGCGCTGTACGTCCAGCGGCAGCTCGCATCGTCATCGCCGGTGATGGTCTCGCGCATCGCGCGAGGGCTTCCGGTGGGTGGGGATCTCGAGTACGCGGATGGCGTGACGATCGCGCAGGCCCTCTCGGCCCGGCGGGAGATGCGGTGACATGGGGCGAATGACGAATCTTGCGGCGTTGGGGTTTCTCGGTGGCGCGGCGGTAGGGGCGCTCGTCTGGAGCATGCAGATGCAGCGCTCGCGGCGCGACCTGTTCAGCGCCCGCCCGATGCGGCGTCTCGCCGCGCTCGGCTATCTCAGCGGGCAGCCGAGCTTCGACACGGCGCGGGTGCTGCGGGACTACGTGAGTTGGGAAAATCGAACCGTTCTTCGCCGCCGGGGCGAGCGGGTGCTCCGCCGGATCGAAGCGCATCTTCACTAGCAAGGGATCTCATGGCCGTTGGTTCAGGTAGCTGGTCGTTCACCGAGGATGACTTCGGCGCCATCACGACCCTGCTTCAGCGCTTCCTGTACGACAGCAACGCCCGCTGCGCGCTGCTCGTGGACCGCACGGGGCAGCTCGTCGCGACCGTCGGCGAGCAGCCCACGTTCGATCCCACGGCCTTCGCGACCCTCACCGCCGCCGACTTCAGCGCGAACGACCAGCTGGCCCGGCTCATCGGCGAGAACGACTTCAATTCGCTCTTCCACCAGGGCGAGAAGGAGTCGATGTACCTCGCCGACATCGCGCGCCGGGTCATTCTCGTCGTGCTGTTCGACAACCGCACAACGCTGGGGCTGGTACGTCTCAAGATGAAACAGACCGTTGACGAGTTGACGCGGTTGTTCGAGCAGGTCTTCGCGCGTGCCCAGGCCCAGCAGGGAACGCCCCAGCAGAACATTCTCGCCGGCGCCGACGACGAGATCGACAAGCTGTTCCAGTAATCGAGGAGACCAGCCATGTCGATGATCAACTACGCGTCACGCGAGATCAACTGCAAGATCGTGTACTACGGCCCGGGCCTCGGTGGCAAGACCACCAACCTGGAGCACGTCTACGGCAAGGTGACGCCGAACACGCGGGGCAAGCTCATCTCGCTCGCCACCGAGACCGAGCGCACCCTGTTCTTCGACTTCCTGCCGGTCGATCTCGGGACGATTCGCGGCTTCAAGACGCGCTTTCATCTCTACACCGTCCCCGGGCAGGTCTACTACAACGCCAGCCGGAAGCTGATCCTGAAGGGTGTGGATGGCATCGTCTTCGTCGCCGACTCGCAGATCGAGCGGATGGAGGCGAACCAGGAAGCGATGCAGAACCTGTACGACAACATGGCCGAGTATGGCTATGACCTGACGCGGATGCCGTTCATCATCCAGTACAACAAGCGCGACCTGCCAAATGCCGCCCCGGTCCGGGAGCTTCAGGCGGCGCTCAACCCGGGCTGGGAGCTGGCCGAGGCGGCACGGCAGCGCACCGCTCCCGATCCATACCACGCCGGCGAGAACCTCGTCGATCAGGCTCCGACAGGCGAATGGGTGGAACGCGCGACATATTTCGAGGCAGTGGCGGTCACCGGCGATGGCGTCTTCGAAACCC
>JANPKQ010000330.1:0-3191 GCA_031426115.1 Gemmatimonadaceae bacterium
TGCTCCGCCAGGTCAACCGGGACCAGGCCGGGTCGAACGTCTTTCTGTCACCGCTGAGTGCATCGATGGCTCTTGGCATGACGCTGAACGGGGCAGCGGGTGAGACGGCGGCCGAGATGCGACGAACGCTTGGCTTCGGCGCCGCGTCCCAGGAAACGATCAACGAGGGGTACAAGGGGCTGATCGGGTTGCTGAGGGGCCTCGACCCGCGCACGGAGATCCGAATCGCGAACGCGATCTTCCCGCGTCGCGACTTTCCGTTCGAGCCCGCGTTTCTCGCGACCGGGAAGCAGTACTTCGGCGCCGAGATTCGACCGCTCGACTTTGGCGCGCCCGGATCGGTGACAACCATCAACGACTGGGTGAGCGCCGCGACGAACGCGAAGATCCCGACCATCATCGATGCAATCAACGGGAACGATGTGATGTTCCTCATCAACGCCGTGTACTTCAAGGGCACATGGCGGTCGCGGTTCGACCCGAAGCAGACCGTCGACGCCATCTTCCACGCGCTCGGTGGGCGGGATCAACCGATGCGGCTCATGCATCAACGGTCGAAGCTTCCGTACTTCGAGACCGCCGACTATCAGGCGGTCGATCTTCAGTACGGCAACAGCGCGTTCACGATGACTGTCCTCCTGCCGAAGCCGGGCAAGGACGTCAACGCGCTCGTCGCGGGGCTGACCGACGCCGTGTGGACGGAGCTCGCGGGACGTTTCCGTGAGGGTGAGGTGGATCTGTCGCTGCCGAAGCTCAAGCTCGAGTACGAGCGGAAGCTGAACGATGACCTGCAGGCGCTCGGCATGCGGCTCGCGTTCGGCGCGGCCGACTTCACTCCGATGTCGCCGCGCGGCCGCGAGCTGTTCATCGCGTATGTGAAGCAGAAGACCTTCGTCGACATCTACGAGGAGGGGACGGAGGCGGCGGCGGCGACGGTCGTCGCGGTGGCGGTGACGTCCATGCCGCAGGTGTCGGTGATGCGCATCGACCGTCCGTTCGTGTTCGCGATCCGCGAGCGGTTCTCGGGAACGATCCTCTTCGTGGGGAAGATCGTGGCAATGCCATAGTGGAGGCTCGGCTTCCGCTTTGCGCCGAAGCCGCGAGACCACACGAAAGCTCGCGTTGTAAATACTTGTAGTGTAACGAGTTATAGAACTCCGCACCGGTTGCTTTCGGCACCGTTTCGGGGTTATATTTCGCGGTCGCCCGGAACCACCCAAACGCCCTACCCGCAACAGGCGTAATGACCGCTCCAAACAATCGAGAGAGAATCCTCCCGCGTCTCATCGACGAGGAGATGAACGCATCGTTCATCAACTATTCGATGAGCGTCATCGTGTCGCGCGCGCTGCCTGATGTGCGCGATGGACTCAAGCCCGTGCATCGCCGGGTGCTGTACGCGATGAACGAGCTGGGTCTCGTCCCGGGTCGTCCGTACAAGAAGTCGGCGACCGTCGTCGGCGACGTGCTCGGCAAGTATCACCCGCACGGCGACAGTTCGGTGTACGACGCGCTCGTGCGCATGGTGCAGGATTTCTCGCTGCGCTATCCGCTGGTCGATGGGCAGGGCAACTTCGGCTCGGTAGACGGTGACGCCGCAGCGGCCTACCGCTACACCGAAGCGCGGTTGACGCGCATGTCGATGGAGCTCCTTGCCGATATCGACAAGAACACCGTCGATTTCGCGCCGAACTTCGACGACCGGCTCCAGGAGCCGAAGGTTCTTCCGTCCGGCTTCCCGAACCTGCTCGTCAACGGGTCCTCGGGGATCGCGGTCGGCATGGCGACGAACATCCCGCCGCACAACCTCAAGGAGATCATCAACGCGGTCATCGCCATCGTCGATGATCCCGAGCTTCCCCTCGCGGGCCTGCGCAAGATCGTGAAGGGTCCCGACTTCCCGACCGGCGGCTACATCTACGGCCGCGCGGGGATCAAGGACTACCAGGAGACGGGCCGCGGCCGGATCGTCATGCGCGCGCGGGCCGTCATCGAGGAGAAGGAATCCTCGGGCAAATCCCAGATCGTCATCAACGAGCTGCCGTACCAGGTGAACAAGGCGCGGCTCGTCGAGCAGATCGCCGACCTCGTGCGCGACAAGAAGCTCGAGGGGATCAGCGACCTCCGCGACGAGTCGGACCGCGATGGCATGCGCGTCGTCATCGAGCTGAAGCGGGACGCCATCCCGCGCGTCGTGCTGAACCAGCTCTACAAGCACACGACGATGCAGACGACGTTCGGCGTCATCATGCTCGCGCTCGTGCCCGACCCGCAGACGGGCCGGCTCGTGCCGAAGGTCATGGCGCTGCGCGAGACGATCGATCACTACATCACCCACCGGCACGATGTCATCGTCCGGCGGGCGCAGTTCGAGCTCGACAAGGCACTCGAGCGCGAGCACATCCTCGAGGGTCTCAAGATCGCCGTCGACAACATCGACGAGGTCGTCCAGATCATCCGCAAGGCGAAGGACACGCCGCAGGCAAGCCAGCGCCTCCAAGCGCGGTTCAAGCTCAGCGAGCGGCAGACCGAAGCGATCCTCAACATGCGCCTCGCCAAGCTCACCGGCCTCGAGATCGAGAAGCTGGAAGAGGAGCTCAAGGAGGTCCGCGCGACGATCAAGGATCTGCGCTCGCTGCTCGAGTCGAAGTCCCGGCGCATGCAGCTCCTCAAGGATGAGCTGACGAAGATCCTCGAGACATTCGGCGACCGGCGCCGCACCGAGATCCTGAACGACGAAGGCGAGTTCACGATCGAGGACCTCATCGCCCAGGAGGACATGGTCGTCACCATCTCCCACTCGGGCTACATCAAGCGCACGGCGGTCTCGACCTATCGCAAGCAGCGCCGCGGCGGCCGGGGGCTCAGCGGGCAGGGGCTGAAGGATGAGGACTTCATCGAGCACTTCTTCGTCGGGTCCACCCACGACTACATCCTCATCTTCACCGGTGACGGCCGCTGCTTCTGGCTCAAGGTGCACGAGATCCCGCAGGCAGGGCGTGCATCGAAGGGCAAGCCGATCGTGAACCTCATCAACGTCACGCCGGATACCCAGGTGAAGGCGATGGTGCCGGTGCGCGAGTTCACCGATACCCAGTCGCTCCTGTTCTGCACGAAGAACGGGACGGTGAAGAAGACGAAGCTCTCGGAGTACTCGAACCCGCGCGCCAACGGCATCAAGGCGATCAAGG
>JANPKQ010000331.1:0-16405 GCA_031426115.1 Gemmatimonadaceae bacterium
CCGTCATCACCCCGATCGCGAGGAGTTGCCCGGTGGTTGGCAGCGCCGCCAGGTCGCCGGCGTCCGCCCAGCTGTCGAGGACCAGGTACACCGACACCCCGATCGCCGCGGCGAACGAGAGGATGGTGATGAGCCAACGCTTCCAGCTCATGCGACTCCGTGAGGGGGACTGATGAAAACGGACGCGTAACTGTACGCGTCCGTTTCGTCCCGTGTGTCGCGCCCGCGACTAGGGCCGGGGATCGAGGATCCTCGCGATCTCGTTCCGCATGTCCTCGAGATGCAGGCGCGTCATCCGGTTGGCGGCTTTCGGCATCGCGGCACGGATCTGCCCGTCGAGGTCCCGGAGCTCTCCGCGAATCAGCGCCCGCGCATCCGGCGGCGTGCCAACCGGACCGGCACCGCCGGCGCGTCCGCCCCCGCCCGCGGCCGGAGCCGCTGGCGCTGGCGTCGGGGGATTGAGCTTCGTGTTCATGATGTCGAGATAGGCACGCTGGAGATTGCGACGGTACACATCGATGTCGCAGCTCCCATCAGCGAGCTCCGCCCACACGCCCTGCCGCACATCGGCGAGAAGCTCCGCGGCGGTGTAGACGGTGGACTTCGGCCGCGCGAATGCCTCGTACTCAATCATCCGGTGCATCTTGTCGTTCGCGACGAGTGCGTTGAGGACACTGCGCTGCCGCGCCCCGATGCGGTCCACTGCACCGCCCGGCTCCATCCGTCGAAGAATGCTCTCATCGAGGAAGAAGTCCGGAGTCTCGAAGACGTTGTCCGCAAGGAAGCGCACGGCGTCCTTCTGCCGCGCCTTGCTCACCGGTACGAACCGCGGCCCTGACTGCCCGCCGTACTTCTCCTGCGACTCGGCCGCGCCGACGACGCGCGCGACGTGCGACATCTCCGTCGCCCACTGTCCGAGCACCGTTCCGTAGAGCGCGATGAGCTCTGCGTTGCTCTCACCCTCGGCGGTCGCCGCCGGGACGAGCATCGGGATGAGGCGCTTGATGTTCTCCTGACCAAGCCTTGCCGCCGTGGTCGCGTCGATGTCGCCGACGGCTTCGGTGTTCTCGCCCGGATCCGAGCCTGCCGAGCCCGAAGTCGAGAAGCGCAGCCACGGCTTCGTGTCCTGCTCGCGCGCCCACTTGTTGAGGATCGGTTTCTCCTCGTCCGGGGTGCGTACGTTCGGGATCGGGGCATATCCCCACATCGTCGCCCACTTGTCGTACGGTCCGATCTTCGGGACGAGATCCTCGAGCGGGATCTTGTCCTCCGGCTGCGCGACGTAGTTGAAGCGCGCGTAGTCCATCAGCGTCGGCGTGTGGCCCATCCGCTTCACGAACGACGCGTTGCGAATGCTGTCGATCGGATACGCCGAGCTCGCCTTCATGTTGTGCTGGAAGCCGAGCGTGTGGCCAACTTCGTGTGCGACGACGTACTCGATGAGGCGGCCCATCAGCGAGTCGGGCAGCGGAAGCTTCGCGGCGCGCGGATCGAGCGCACCGACCTGCGAGAAGTACCAGGACTTCGAGAGGTTCTGGACGTTGTGATAGAACTGGACATCGGCCTCGAGAATCTCGCCCGTCCGCGGATCGCTGACGTGCGGGCCCGAGGCGTTCTCCGTCGTGGACGGCAGCCACTTGATGACCGAGTACCGGACATCCTCCGCGGACCAGTCCGGATCCTGTGCCCTCGATGGGGCTTCCTTCGCGACGATCCCGTTTCGGAACCCCGCGGCCTCGAACGCTTCCTGCCACGCTTCGATGCCCGCCTTCACCCAGGGCACCCACTTCTTCGGCGTCGCGGGATCGACGTAATAGACGATCGGCTTCACCGGCTCCGACACCGCCGCGGCCGGATCCTTCTTCTCGAGCCGGTAGCGCGTGATGAAGCGACGGTTCAGCGCGCGATGCTCATCGCGGCCATAATCCGTCTGCTGGACCGTGAAGTAACCGACGCGATCGTCGTAAAGGCGCGGCATCATCGGGCGCTCGGGGAGCTTCACCATGCTCCAGTGCATGACGATCGTCGCGGCGCGCGGGGGTGGGGCGGCACCACCGGCCTCGCCGCCACCGCCGCGCCCGGCAGGCGCGCTCACCATGTACGTCTGCGCTGCCTCGACTTCGATGTTCTCGGGGAACGTCGCGACGCTCTCGAGGAAGGTGCGCGTCGCATCGAGGCTGCCGCGGATCGCGCTGCCCGGACCGAACTCGGGAATGTTCGTCGTGAACAGTCGCGTCACGTCGATGACCGGCGCGCTGTCCGGCCCGTAGGCTTCGACGTTGAACGCCGCGATGATCGGATTGTAGTTTGAAGCCGCAACCGCCTGTGAGATCGGCAGCGATGTGTCGGCGACGATGGCGTAGGATACGCCGCGCAAAAGCACGCGGTTGTCGCGCCGCTCCCAGCGCACGACCATGTCATCCACCTGAGTGCCGCCGTAGCCCGCGCCGAGGGTCGTCTGCGCGATACGCGTCGCGAGGAGGAAGTCCGTGCCCAGCGCCGTGCGCGGAATCTCGTACATGAGCTGGTTGCCGACGCGGTGCGTCTTGAAGACACCGGTCTTCGTCTTCGCCTGGGCGGTGATGACGCGATTGTAGAGGCGGGGAGTGGCATTGGCTCCGGCGCCACCGCCGCGGCCCGTCGGTGCGGTCCCGCTGTCTCCGCCGATGCCGGCAACACCGGGAAGCTCGCCGGGTGCGTTCGGGCGCGGGTTGTCAGCGGTGGCCGGCCGAGTGCCTGAGTTCGCTGGGGCGGGGACGGGCTGAGCGGATCGGCAGCCGAGCCCGGCGGCGAGGCCGAGGATGGCGATGCCGGGGAGCAGTGAGGTTCGCATGGACCACGGGGGGAAGAAAGACGGACCGACGGAAGCATTCGTACGTTCAACGGTCGGACGGGGAGTGTCAACTCCGGGGCTGGCGCCCCTGCGAAACAAGCCACAAGGTTGGAGACACTGTCGGCGGTATTCGCCGCGCGCTTCGATCTCACCGCCTTCAATCGCGAGGGGGTCCGTATGATGGATCGTCGTCGGGTGATGCAGTACCTTGCCGCGGTATCCGCCGCGTGTGTACTCGCGAATGGCTGCGTGCAGCACCCCTACGGTGGCTCACCCCCGCCTGCAACCAGCGTGGCTGTCGCTCCGCAGCAGGCGATCTACCTGTCACCGACGGGGCCGGCGCCGCATGCCGATGAGCCGCTGTCGCAACGACTGGCGGTGCTCCTCGCCGGCTTCCCCGGCGATGTCGGCGTCTACGTCCGAAACCTCCGCACTGGGGCGACCGTCGCGATCCGCGCAGACGAGACCTTTCCGACGGCGAGCATGATCAAGGTTCCGCTCCTCGTGACTCTCGCCGACCGGATCGCGGCCGGGGAGCTCGCGTGGGACCAGCCGCTCGTCTTTGCCGACTCCCTCAGACGCAGCGATGGCGACGTCATCGCCCAGATTCGCGCCGGCGACACTGTCACCGTGGAGAAGCTCGCGTGGCACATGGTGGTGATGAGCGACAACACTGCCAGCGTGTGGCTTCAGCAGCGGATGGGCGGCGGGCTCGCCGCGAACCGGTGGCTCGAGGGGCAGGGCTTCAAGTTCACGCGCGTGAACTCGAAGACACCGGGGCGTGAGGCGGGCTACAAGGAATTCGGCTGGGGACAGACGACCCCACGCGAGATGGCCGAGCTCCTCGTGATGATCCGCGAGGGCCGCGCCGTGAGCCCGTCGGCCTCCAACCGGATGTACCGGATACTGTCGGGGAGTTTCTGGATGAACGAGGGGTTGTCTGCCATCCCGATGCACGTCAACGTCGCGTCGAAACAGGGCGAGGTGGACCGCTCCCGCTCCGAGGTCATGCTCGTGAATGCGCGCTCCGGCGACTACGTGCTGTGCATCATCACGAAGAACCAGACCGACACGAGCTACGCTTCCGACAACCCTGGTTTCGTGCTCATCCGGAAGGTGTCGGCGGAAGTCTACCGGTATTTCAACCCAGCGGGTTGAAGGCGTTGAGCAAGGGCGTTGCTGAAGAACGTTCGTGGGAACAGCGCGCTGGGCGCTTGAACCAGGGGCACGAGCGACGAGCTGCAAGCCTGGGAGCGACGGCCGTCTTTGAAACTGCATCGGAGTTGAATGCGGAGCTCGACGCCGGCGAGCGCACGGCAAGTTCACCCCTTCCGCGCATAGACCTCGAACCACGGCGCCCGCTCCGCCCCGCCGAGTCGCGTCACGATCTTCAACGCGCCCTTCACGACGCGCTCTTCCGCCGCTCCCCACCGGCGCGTCCACTGATCGGCGATCGGCACGAGCGTATCGCCGTACGTCCTCACGACGTCGAAGCCGACGCGTTCGAGCAGCCGCGTCAGCGCGCCGACGGTGAATCCGTGGCGATATGGAAAGCCCAGGAGGTTGTTGTGCGCGAGCATCGCCGTCGCGAGTGCACCCGTCGATCCCGACATGCGGCTGCGGAGCGCCGCGTAGAACCCGCCGTTCGGGACACGAATCGCGATGACGCCGCCGGCACCCAGCAGCGAGTGCGCGACGATCGCGGCGCGACGCGGGTCGGGGAGCTGGTCGAAGCAGTTCCAGATGGCGACCGCATCCACCGCCCGCTTCTCGCTCCATGACTCGAGATCGCCGATGGCCACGCGGAATCCCTTCTTCCGCGCGAAGACGCTCGCGCTCTCGTTGACATCGAGTCCTTCGATGTCGAGTCGCATCTCCCGCGCTGCGGCGAGGAAGCCGCCGACGTAGCTGCCGACCTCGATTCCCGAGCCGCGCTTGCCGAGGACCTCGAAGAGGCGTCGTGCCTGAGCCCGATAGGCATCGAGCTGGGTCTCGAACAGGGCGGCGAGCACATCGTCCGTCGGTGTTTCTCCCTCGTAGGCACCCGAGAGCTCGTGCGCGCGCTCGCGCGGGTTGCGGTACACGAGGTCGCAGCCGCGACACTGGACGACTCGTAGTGGCGGGCGCTGCGAGAACGCGACCCGGTCGGTGAGGCGCTCGGGGGGCGTTCCCGGCTGGAGGCGGCGCGTGTGAAACAGCCACAGCGCTTCGAGCTCGACGCGCACCGCATCGGCATCGGCGATCTCGGTGCTGTCGCTGCTGCCGCAGACGGGGCAGGCGGTGACCTCGAGCGCCGGGGAGCGTGACATTCCAGTCGTGAAGGCACCTCGTGTGCCACCGACGACATCGCCATACCTGCCATTGCCCCGCTCGCCATCACCGGCGACCTTGGGATCACAATGCATCGACTGACACGAAGTCTCGCGACGCTCGGCGTTCTCACCGCCATGGCCTGCTCAGGAGGGGGGCGCGCGGGCGGCCCGGTCCAGCCCGAGCCCGCTCCACCCACGGCGCCGCTGGAGCCGGCGGTCGAGGCGCGCGCGCTCTGGGTGAGCCGCTTCGAGTTCAACTCGCCGCAGAAGATCGAGCTCATCATGCAGCGCGCGGCGGCGGCGAATTTCAACGTCATCTACTTCCAGGCGCGCGGTGCGGCCGATGCGATCTACCGGTCGTCGCTCGAGCCGTGCGCCACGGTGCTCTGCGGCCGACTCGGCGGGACACCGACGTACGATCCGCTCGAGGTCGCCGTCCGCTCGGCGCACGAGCACGGGCTCGAGCTGCACGCGTGGCTCAACGCGCTCACCGGGCTCGGGTCGGGAGGCGCCGCTGCGTGCAACACGCTCGTCGAGTCTGCGCCGGGCAATCCCCGGCACGTGCTCCTCGAGCATCCCGAGTGGGCGATGATGAACGAGGGCGGTGTGCGGCAGCCCTGTCCCAACGCCGAGGAGTACGTCTGGCTCTCGCCGGGAATTCCCGGAGTGCGTACGGCGCTCGCCCGTGTCGCCGCGGACATCACTCGTCGCTATGGAGTCGACGGCATTCACCTCGACCGGATTCGGTATCCCGGCACGCAGTGGTCGTACGATCCGGCCTCGCTGGCGGCATTTGGACGATCGCCCGCCGACGATCCCGCTGCATGGGCGCAGTTCCGGCGCGACCTCGTGTCGCTCACCGTGCGCGAGACCTTCGACAGCATCCGCGCGGTTCGCGCGGACGTGCCCCTGTCAGTGGCGGCGTGGGGAATCTACGAAGACCGATGGAACTGGCGGTCCTCGCGCGGCTTCGCGCAGTACTATCAGGATCCGCATGCGTGGGCCGCGGGCGGCTACCTCGATGTCGCCGCCCCGATGACCTACTACACCATCACGCCGCAACGCTGCGCCTTCGCGGACTGGGCATGCCTGCTCGACGATCATCTCGCCGCGTATCGAGCCGCCGGGCGCCACCTCTACATCGGCATCCCGGCGAACAAGGGTGCGGCCGAGGTCATCGCCCAGATCAATCTCGGGCGAACGAAGTCGGTCGATGGCTTTTCGGTGTACTCGTACAGCTCCGCGGCCTCGGCGGGATTGTTCGATCAGTTGCCGCTGACGGTGTTCAAGCGGAAGGCAGCAGTGCCGCCGATGACGTGGCGGTGACACGGTGCTGAGCTCCGACGCTGACCACTGCAAGGCAAGGACGACCACGGAAGTCACGGAAGCCACGGAAACGGCAGGGGCACGGCTAGCCTCGCGGCGGAGAGGCTCGGTCCGCGAGTACATGGTGTCGTAGTTCCGCCGTCAGGCGACCAGCGATCGGCGTTATTCAGCGATCGGCGCTCAGCGCGCCCCTGAGCCCTCATGTTCGCCGTGGCAGTTTGCGGTTTTCCCGGCAGCGCGATCGCCCGAGTCCCTGTTCCCGATTTATCGGCCCAACGACCGCCCACACCCGCGATGTGGGAACCCGTTGGCTGTCACCGTCACCGTCTGCGGAAACGGATCAACGCTCGTCGCGTTCCGACACGCAATCTCTTCGATGACGACCTCGAGCCCCGTCGAATCAGCGCTCGTGCGAAACACTCTCCGACCCCCTTCGGACATCGCCTGAGGCGCCGGCGTGTACACCGGACTCCCGCCCGCGACCATGAAGCGCATGTACTTGCCGTCGTCGATCTCGAGTGACCAGACGGGCTCGCTCCCAGCCGCCCGGTATTCGATGCCGAGCAGCCGCGACTCCTCCCACGGCGTGGAGACGACCTGACCCGCGCAATCGGCATGCGTCGCCCCGCCGAGCCGCAGTGTTCCCGTCTGCCCCCGGTTCCAGAACTCCATCTCGTCCTTCCGATAGCGCGTACCGGACGCCGAGCGAATACGTGGAATCGCGATCGTCTGCATCTCCGCGCGCACCGTGGCGACCTCGCCGAGCTCGCGCGCGCTAAACCGGTAGTCACCGCTGCACGTGAAGACAGTGGTGACGTCGGTCGCCAGCTGCCGCCGAATGCGCGGCAGGCAACCCGCGATTCCGAGCAGCAGCAGCGCGCACAGGGAGAGCGCCGCGAAACGGCGCCCTCCCAGCATGCGGCGTTCGTCCAGCGGCTCGATCACCGCCGCCCGCTCGTCCAGATTTCCACGCGGTTGCCGTTGAACAGCGGGATCAGCACGCGGTGCCGCTTCGTGTCATAGCCGATGTCCGCCGGCGCTTCGACACCGGAGACGAGCCGCGTCATCTGGCCGTTCGAGATGACGTGCACGCTGGAATCCGCCCAGCTCGACACCAGCACGCGGCCATCGCCGAGCACCTCGATGCCGTCGTACTGTCCGGGTCCCGTCGCGAGCGGCGCCGGCGTCGGATCGCCCTTTGCCCACGTCATCACCGAGGTGCTGCCGAAGGGTGCGATGACGAACCGCGAATTCGCCTTGTCCCAGGCGATGCCGTTCGGGCGGGCGAGTCCTTCACCCGCGAGGGCGACCGTCGCCGTGGTGCCGGCGATCCGGATGATCTGATGCTTGCCCGGCGCGGACATCTCGCCCGTCGGTCCGAAACGAATGCCCGTATCTGTCAGATAGATGGCGCTGTCCGGTCCTGGCGCGATGTCGTTGGCGAAGATGACGCCGAGCCGTCCGAGCTCCACCGTGCGAATGGGGGCGCCGGTCTGCCGGTTGAATGCGCGCACCGCATCGATGTCGGAGACCCAGAGCGTGTCGCCGACGATTGCCATTCCCTTCGGCGCATGCAGCGTCACGCCGTTCTTCCCGCCCTCGATGAACATTGTCATCCCGGCGCTGTCCGGCCTTACCGTCGCGATGTAGCCGTTCCCATCCTTGGCGGACGGGTTGCCGTTGATGTTCGACACGTAGTACAGGTCTCGGTCACTGTCGTACATCACCGACTCCGGCGTCTTGAAGTTCGCGATGTCGGACACGCGCGCAGCGACGGTGTCCCCGCCTGCCGCGCCGCCAGCGGCTGCCGCCGAGTCACGCCGATCCGCCGAGTCGGACACGACCCCGCTGTCGCCCGCATCCTTCGTGCAGGCAGCGGCTGGGATGATGAATGCGAGCGCGATCAGGGCAGGGAGCGTTTGGGCGTGCATGTTGGTCCTGTGGAAAAGGGGTCGGTCGGTTATGTCAGCAGAAATCCGCGTCCGATGCCAGTCGACAGCAAGTGATAACACCAAGGGACAAGTTGCCAGTAACTCAAGCGCTGTAGTCTACAAGGCTCAGAACTCGGGACCCTCATGTCGCGCGCGGACGGTACGGCGGCATGCTCCGGATGCCCGAGGCAGAGAGGGTCCCGAGTTCTGAGCCTGGCGCGCTGTCGCGCTTGCGTTACTGGCGACTTGTCCCTGCCCTTATCCGTTGCTGCCGGCTATCAACCGTCTGGACAGTGCCTCGTGTTCCCCGGCAGGATGCGCGCCGTCAAGCCACTTGGTTCCTCAACGCCCTCCGTCGGGACATCGTATAGCGTGTACCCACCTCGCCTCACAGCCGAGGCCTTTCCGTCCGCGGCACCAGGGTCGACCCGGAGGTTTTTCTGCCAGTCACGTCCCGTATCGCCAGCGCCCTTGCGGTCGCCATCATCGTCGCCGCACCGGCCGGGGGGATCGTCGCCCAGCAGCGCGCAACGACGACCGCGACAACCACCGGCCCGGTCGATACAGCGCTCCTCGCCGGCATCCAGTGGCGCTCTATCGGACCCGCGAGTTCGGGGCGGTCCGTCGCCGTCGCCGGCTCGGTCGCCCGCCCGAACGAGTACTACATCGGCACCACCGGCGGCGGCGTCTGGAAGACGACGGATGGCGGGCGCGCCTGGAACCCGGTGACCGACCGGTATTTCGGCGGGACGATCGGCGCCATCGCGGTCTCCGAGTCGAACCCCGACATCGTCTTCGTCGGCGGCGGCGAGACGCCCATCCGGGGCAACCTCTCCCACGGCGACGGCGTCTGGAAGACCACCGACGCGGGAAAGACCTGGACCTACATGGGACTCGGCGAAACCCAGCACATCGCCCGCGTGAAGATCCACCCGACCAACCCCGATCTCGTCTATGTCGGCGCGCTCGGACATGTCTGGGGCCCGAATCCCGAGCGCGGGGTCTTCCGCTCGAAGGACGGCGGACGCACCTGGACGAAGATCCTGTTCCGGAACGATTCGACGGGTATCACCGATCTCGTGATGGACCCGACGAATCCGAACGTGCTGTATGCCGCGTTCTGGCAGGCAGGCCGCAAGCCGTGGCAGCTCATCAGCGGCGGCGCCGGCAGCGGCATCTTCAAGTCCACCGACGGCGGCGACAACTGGACCGAGATCACCCGCAATCCCGGCCTGCCAAAGGGCGTCATCGGCAACATCGGGCTCGCGGTCTCGGCGGCAAACCCGAACCGCCTCTATGCGATCATCGAGGCCGACTCGGGCGGCGTGCTGCGATCTGACGACGCGGGCGCAACGTGGCAGTTCATGAACGACGATCGCAACATGCGCCAGCGGGCCTGGTACTACACGCGCATCTTCGCGGACCCGAAGGACGCGAACGTCGTGCACGTGCTCAACGTCAGCCCGTTCACCTCCCGCGATGGCGGCAAGACCTTTGGCCGCGGCTTCGGCGGCGGCGACAACCACGACATGTACATCGCGTCGAACGATCCGCGGCGGACGGCGGTGAGCCACGACAACGGCGTCGTCATCACCACCGACGGCGGTGCAACGCGCGTCGCGCCGAGCCTTCCGACGTCGCAGTTCTATCATGTGCACCTCACGAATCACTTTCCCTATCACGTCTGCGGCGCCGAGCAGGATGGCAGCTCGCAGTGCGGTCCGAGCCGCGGGGCGGGGGGCGGTGGCCGCGGCGGCGGTGGTGGCGGGAACGCGGATGATGGATTCTACGGCGTCGCCGGCGGCGAGTCCGGGTACATCGCCTCCAACCCGCTCGATCCCGACATCACCTACGGCGGCAACTACGGCGGCGATCTCTCGATGCGCAATCGCCGCACGGGGCAGTCGATGGCGCTCGATCCGTGGCCGCTCAATCCGATGGGCCACGATGCCAAGGATTCGAAGTACCGGTTCCAGTGGACCTTCCCGATCATGAACTCGCCGCACGACCCGAAGGCGCTGTATGCCGCGGCGAACGTGCTGTTCAAGTCGACCGACGAGGGACGCAACTGGCGGATCATCTCGCCGGATCTCACCGTGAACGACTCGACGACGCAGGGCGCATCGGGCGGGCCGATCACCAAGGATCAGACGAGCGTCGAGTATTACGGGACGATCTTCGCAATGCAGGAATCCCCGCTGACGCCGGGACTTCTCTGGACCGGGTCGGATGATGGCCTGCTTCACGTTTCGCGGAACGGCGGGACGACATGGACGAACGTGACGCCGAAGGATCTCCCGAAGTGGACGCGCATCTCGATCGTCGAACCGTCGCACCATGCTCCGGGCACGATGTACTTCGCGGCGAACCGCTTCCAGATGGATGACTTCGCGCCGTATCTCTACAAGACGACGAATTATGGTGTGAGCTGGACGCGCATCGACGACGGGATCGCGCCGCGCGAGTTCACCCGTGTCATTCGCGAGGATCCCGAGAAGCCGGGACTGCTGTACGCCGGAACCGAGCGCGGCGTGTGGGTCTCGAGCAACGACGGGAAGAGCTGGCAACGCCTCCAGCTCAACCTGCCTCCCGTCCCGGTGCACGATCTCGCCATCAAGGATGATGATCTCGTCGCGGCGACGCATGGCCGGTCCTTCTGGGTGCTCGACGACCTCGAGCCGCTGCGCCAGGCGGATCCGAAGATCCTCGCCGCCGATGCGCACCTCTACAAGCCGCGCGAAGCGTATCGCGGTGGCGGGTATCCGGGCGTCGAGTTGAAGTACCGCCTCGCCCGAGGTGGCGAGCCGGTGACGTTCGAGTTCTTCGACGCGGCCGGCAAGAGCATTCGGAAGGTGTCGAGCACCGACCGACCGGCCGGTGGCGGCGGTGGCCGCGGTGGCGCGCCGGGCGGCGGTGGCGCCCCCGCCGCAGCGACACCCGGTGCCGGAGGTCCGGTGCCGGCCGCGATGCAGGCACGGCTCGACAGCCTCATCGCCGGTGGGCTCAGCCGCGATAGCGCGACGCGAGTCATCGCCGCGAGTGTGCAGGCGGTGGGCGGCGGCGGCGGCGGCGGCGGTGGCGGTGGCGGTGGCGGTGGCGGTGGGCGCGGCGGAGCGGGAGGCGCGGGACGCGTCACCAGCAACGCCGGCCTCAACACATACGCATGGAATCTCCGCTACCCTGACGCGAGCAGCTTCCAGGGGATGGTGCTCTGGGGCGGCGGCGTCGGTGGCCCGCTGGCCGCGCCGGGGACGTACACCGTCAAGATGACGGTCGGCAGCCGCGCACCGCGGACGCAGACCTTCGTCGTGAAGAAGGATCCACGCTCTCCTGCGACCGACGCCGATCTCGTCGCGCAGCACGCATTCCTCATACGCATTCGCGACCAGGTCACCCGCGCCAACGATGCGGTGCGCACCATCCGCAACGTGAAGTACCAGATGAACGAGCGCCGCGGAAAGCTCACCGGCGATGCGGCCGCGAGCTTCGCGACCATTGCCTCTGCGTTCGCCGACAGTCTCAGCGCCGTGGAAGGCGAGATCTACCAGGTGAAGAACCGCAGCGGCCAGGATCCGCTGAACTATCCGATCAAGTTGAACAACCAGATCGCTGCGCTCTCCGGATTCGTCGCCGGCGGCGACCGGCGTCCCCCAGCGCAGGCGACCGAAGTGTACAACACCCTCATCCCGCAGCTCGACCGGCAGATGGCGCGGCTCAAGCGGGCGATGGATGCAGGGCTACCGAGGGTGAACGCGGCCCTCCGCGCCGCGGGTCAACCCGAGATCGTTCCGGGCACCGACGAGCTGGGTACACCTCCTCCACCGGTGAGCGCCGCGCCTCCGCCGGACGGAGACGGTTCAACGATGTAGACGATCCGCCGTCACCTGACGGTTGACCGCTGAACGTGACGACAGCCGACCACTTCGACTCCCGCTTCCCGCGACAATGTCGAAGTGGTCGGCTTCGTTCGCAATCCCGTCGCTGTGCTGACGCGTGTAGCCTTGCCCCTGAAACCGCGAGGCACTATATCGCATAACGGTATATCGTCCCGCGCTACAATTCCGAGGAATGCAGATGGCGACGCTCGATCGCGGTCCCCTGACCGCTCCGGTCTTCCAGATCCTCCTGTCACTCGTCGATGACGACCTGCACGGCTATGCGCTCATTCAGGACATCCGCCAGCGCACCGACGGCGAGGTCAGCCTCACCGCGAGCACCCTCTACGCCGCAGTGAAGCGCCTCGTCACGGTGGGGCTCATCAGCGAGACGACGAGGCCGCGCGGAGAGAAGGATGACCCGCGCCGCCGCTACTACGCCATCAGTCCGGCCGGCCGAGCGACGCTTCGCGCCGAAGCCGCACGCCTCGAGCGGCTCACGCTCATGGCGCGCGAGAAGAAGCTGCTGCCGGCGCTGCGCACCGCCGCAGCGAAAGAGCGGTGACATGAGGGCGCATCGTCCACTCGCCGTTCGACTTTACGCTGCAGCGGTTGCGGCGCTCCCGCGCGGTTTCCGCGAGGAGTACGGCGAGGAGATGTTGCACGTGTTCACCGAGCTCGCGAACGACGCGCGGCTGCGAACCGGATGGCGCGGGCCATTCGCGGTGCTGCTCGCCGAGCTTCCCGGCCTGCTCCCCCTCGCTGCCGATAGCTGGCGCGATGCGCGGCGCATGCGCGGCATCCAGCACCTCATTGCCCACGACTCCCTCGTCCCCGGGTCTCCCGACATGATCGACACCCTGCGCCACGACCTTCGCTACGCCGCGCGCGCGCTGCGTCGCACTCCCGGCTTTACCGTCATTGCGGTGCTCTCGCTCGCACTCGGCATCGGCGCCAACACCGCGATCTTCAGCGTCGTGAACGCCGTCCTGCTCGAGCCGCTCGCCTTCGCCGACCCCCGTCGCCTCGTCTCGATCGGAGAGGGGAACGATGGTGCACCTCCGGGACAGCAGGGTGCGACCTCGCCCGGGAGCTTCTTCGACATCAAGGCGCAGACAAAGGCGTTCAGCGGGATGGGCGCGTACACCGGAAGCCAGGGAGCGCTCGTCGGCCATGGCGAGCCGGAGATGCTCCGCGGCACCGCAACCGTGGGTGGACTGTTCGACGTCCTCGGCGTGCGTCCGCTGTTCGGCCGCACGTCGACCATCGCCGACGAGGCGCCGGATGCGGAAGCGATCGTCATCCTCAGCCATGCGACGTGGATGCGCTTCTTCGGCGGCGATCGCAGCGTCGTCGGCAAGTCCGTCAACCTCGGCGGGATAACCCGTACGGTCATCGGCGTGATGCCCGAGTCGTTCCGGTTCCCGGATGGAACGTCTCAGTACTGGACGGCATCGCGGATGCAGCCCGAGTTCCGCGCCAACCGCGACCAGTACCAGTTCGGCATCGTCGCGCGGCTTCGCCCCGACGCGACGATCGAGACCGCGACCGCGGAGCTCGCAGTGGTCGCATCGCGCCTGCGCACCGACTGGGCGCAGTACAACACCGGGCTTCGCCTCGATGTCATTCCGCTAAGGGACGCGATCGTCGGCAATGCGCAGCGTCCGCTCTACCTCCTGATGGGAGCCGTCGGGCTCGTGCTGCTCATCGCATGCGCGAACATCGGGAACCTCCTCCTCGCACGGGCCACCGGCCGCCGGCGCGAGATCGCGGTGCGTCAGGCGCTCGGCGCCGGGCGCGGGCGCATTGCGCGGCAGATGCTCACCGAAAGCGTCATGCTCGCATTGCTGGGCGGTGCCGCGGGAGTGGTCATGGGGCGCTGGCTGCTATCCGTCCTCATCGGGTCGGATACCATCGGCCTTCCGCGCATGGAGGAGATTGGCCTCGACGGGCGCGTGCTCATCTTCACACTCGTCATCTCGGTGCTGGCCGGGATCGCGTTCGGTATGGTCCCGGCGATGCGCCTGTCGAGCGCGCGAGCGACCGATGCACTTCGCGCCGGCAATCGCAGCGCGGGCGGGGATCGGTGGACGCGAAGCGCTCTCGTCGTCTCCGAGCTCGCGCTCGCCGTCGTGCTCCTCGCGGGTGCCGGGCTACTGCTCCGGAGCTTCGCGCTGCTCCAGCGCGTCGATCCTGGTTTGCCGACACAACAGTTGCTGACCTTCACCGTGACCGCGCGGAATGCACCCCCGACATTCATCGAGACGAGCCTCGACCGCATCAGGGCGCTCCCCGGCGTGCGCGACGCGGCAATCATCAGCCAGCTCCCGATCACCGGCCGCGGGATCGGCGCGTGGTTCAACATGTTCGATCGCCCGGTTGGCCCGAACGAGACACCGCCGGGGGTCGCCTACCGCGTCGCGAGCCCAGGCTACTTCACGACGACCGGTATCCCCCTGCGGCGGGGTCGGCTCACCACCGCCGAGGATCGTCTCGACAACCATCCATCAGTGCTCATCAACGAAGCGCTCGCGCGGGCGTACTGGCCCACCGGCGATCCCATCGGGCGGGACATCTATCTCGGTGCGCCGGACAATCGAATATTCCCCCGGGCGACGATCGTCGGGATCGTCGGCGACACGAAGGATGGCGGGCTCAACTCGGACGCGCTGCCGACAGTGTTCATCCCCTCGGGGATGATGCCGAGCTGGCCCTTCTTCTCGTACGTCATTCGCACCGAGGTGGACCCGCTGTCCCTCGCCGCGCCAGTGCGGGCGAGCATCCGCGCGCTCGATGCGGCAATGCCGATCCGCGACATGCGGACGATGGACCAGATCCTCACTGATGCCGTCGGGCCCGCGCGGTGGTCGATGACGCTGCTTGGGCTGTTCGCGGGGATGGCCCTGTTGCTCGCAGGTGTCGGGATCTTCGGCGTGCTCTCGTTCACTGTCGCGCAGCGCACTCGCGAGCTCGGCATCCGCACCGCGCTTGGCGCCGCGCCCCGCGCGCTGCGGCTCATGGTCCTTGCCCAGGGGATGGGGCTCGCCGCCATCGGCGTCGTCATCGGGATTGGCGGGGCCCTGGCGGTGACACGGCTCATGGCGACGATGGTCTACGGTGTCCGCACGACCGACCCGCTCACCTACGGCGTCGTGGCGATCGTGCTGATCGGGGTCGCGGGTCTCGCGAGCTACCTCCCCGCCCGCCGCGCGACCCAGGTGAGCCCCCTGGTGGCGCTTCGCTCGGAATGATGCCGTCCTTCTTGCGTTGTATCCGTCCATGCGAAATGTTCTCGCAGCCCTTTATCGGAGCAGCGTATGTCGGAGCCGTCAGCGAAGTTGCGAGCCGAGGATCGTCGAGCGCGCCCGGGCTTTCGCGCATTGATCGACGAGATGATGCAGCAGATCCGCGCAGCCAGCCGCCAGGAGGGTTGGACGCAGGAAGAGCGTGACCGGGCCGAGGCGGATCTCGAGCGCATCATGGCCAGCGTGCGCCGCGAGGCAATGAGCGACGAGGAAGAGACCCCCTAGCGCGTTCGTCCGCCGGACGTCAGTATTGCGCGCGGGTTGGGGCAACCCGGATTGTCGAAGGGAATCATCAGTGCGGCCCTGGACTCGGGGCGGGGAACGCGGGGCATGACCTCTGCGTTGCCAGCGGTGTAGGAGCGGAAGGAGGGGCGCGCGTCGCGCCGGGGTTCACGAGGGCTGCCTGAGGACCGCGCGCGAATGAGCATGATGACGGCACTTGCACCGGCGATTCCCCGGTGGCGCCGGTCGCTCCAGACGCTTGTCATCGCCCCCAGGGATGCCGCGACCACCGCGTTCGGTGGCGTTGCGCTCCTCGTTGCCCTCGGCGACACGCTCACCAAGCAGATCGCGATGACCCTCGTTCCCGCGAGCGGAACGACCCTCGGGGTGTTGCCCGAGCGCCTCCGCCTGCTGCCCGTGCTCAACGATCAGGCTGCGTTCGGCATCGGGCTCGGGACGTACACGTGGGAGATCAACGTCGTCGTGACCCTTGCGACGATCATCCTCATCATGCGCGTCTGCCGTGACCTCGCGGCGGTCGATCCGTGGGCCCCGCGGATCCTCGGCCTCATCGCCGGCGCGGCGCTCGGCAACCTCATCA
>JANPKQ010000332.1:0-4300 GCA_031426115.1 Gemmatimonadaceae bacterium
GGCCGCGCTCGTCATACTTGTACATGTACTGCGTCTTGTTCGCATTGCTCTGGGCGAGCGCATATTGCTCCGACATCCGCCCCAGTGCATCATACTTCGCACTTCGCCAGAGAAGCGTGTCGATCCCGATCGTGTTGTACCCCGCTTGAAAGAGATCGTGGATCGAGGTCACCGAAAGGCTCCGCGTGACGCCACCGGGCTGCGTCACCGTGGACGGCATGAGCTCCCCGTCGTACCCAATCGAGACTTTCTGTCCATTGAAGGCGATGCTATCGAGGGAACCCTTTAGTGTGTTCCAGAAGTACCGCCGGGCAACGAAACCAATTCCCGTGTTGCTCGAGACGCCGATGGAGTCGAGCTGCCACGCGCTGCTCGGGGTGTAGGAGACGCGGAGCCGCTTGGACCAGTCGGTTGCCAGGCGCGTGACAACGGAGTCGGTCCATCCTGTCGTCGCCCTGAACACGGTATCCCGTGAGTACTTATTGTGCGCCGCGGACCACCGACCATCAGTTGCATAGAAGAACGAATCGGCCATCGCGCCATTTCCGTTCTTCGAGAGGCGCCGGTGGAGCGCATCGTAGCTTGTCTTAAGCGTGTCGCTGCGGCGATTCACCCACGTCGTCGCGAGTGCCTCGGCATCGTAGAAGTACTTGTCGGCGTTCGAAGCGGGGTCCGTCTTCTGCGTCACCAATCCGAGCGGATTGTGGGCAAATCCGTAGATGTTCCCTGCCGCATCCCGCACCTGCGTCAGGTACAGGTTGTCGTACGTAAATATCGTTGTATCGGGCAGGGATGTCGTCGCCAGGATCTTCTTCTGCGCGCGGTTCATCTGATCGTATGTGGTTACCTGCCACGGAAGGGTGCCCGCCCTCGCCGCGGTGTCGCGGCCCAGGCCGTCGAACTTTGCCTTGGTCGCGCGGTTGCCGGGCGCCTTGGTGCTGTCGCGGTTCCCGAAAATGGACTCATAGTACAGGTAGGTCGTGTGCAGCGACGGGTCTTGCGCGGACACGACACGATCGCGGCTGTCGTACGTGTACCGGGTGGTGTAGGCCCCGGCAATGCGCACCGAATCCGCGCGGCCGCGGAGTCCGAGGAAGATCCGTTGCGCCTGAGTTCCAGTACCCCAGATGCTGTCGACCTGGGCGTTCGCGCCGTAACGCATATTCACGGCGTTCTGCCCCGCCATCTGCAGCGACACCGGCAGGCCGCGCGACTCGTCGTAGGTGAACCTGTCAACGGCACCTTCGTGGTGTCGGACGCTATCGGCGAACGTTTTGAGCGAGCGACGATACACAGTCGTCACCCGGGCGAGCGCTGTGCCTGGCGCTACGGTGGTGACAAGTGACTGTCCCCACCGGTCGACCGTGAAAGCCGTCACGTGCCCCCCGGGATCAACAACTGATCCCCGGATCGTGTCGGCGAGGACGGCTGGAGCAAGCGTCGAGACGGTTGATGTCGTCGGCAGGCTCACTGTCTGCCACGACGAGTAGGTTGTTGTGAGTTGCCGGGTCTGGCCCGCACCGTAGAGTCGCGGGTCGACGGCGAAGTTCGGCGACACTGTCGATGCGAGCTTCCAGCTACTCGCGTTGTAGGTAACCGTCGTTGTATCGCCATGCCGATTGACGATCTTCGACAGTCGCCTCGACGCATCGTACCCGAATCTCGACGCGACGGCGTCGGGATCAGTCCACGTCGTCAGGGTTGAATCGGAGGCAACCGTAATGCTCGTTGTTCGACCTCCGCTCTGCGTGTTGTTGAGCCCGGGCTCCTGAATTGAGCTGAGACCATATGTGCCGTACGTGAGCGTGGTGTACAGATGCACCCCAGCGCCATTTGTCCGGAACGGATCGTCGATCTGGGTCAGACGTCCCGAACCGTCGTACCGGAAGGACGTAGTGTCGAGCGAGCGTGAGATTGATCGAACTAGACGGCCCTGGTAGTCGTACACGACCTTGGAGAGGTCGTTGAAGATCCGCGTGTAGGTCAGCCCTGTGCCGGTCCCGCTCGACAATAGCTGGCTGAACTCGCTGGGTGGGTTAGTAAAGCAGTCGGTTCCGCACGCGGCGGCGAAAAACACCCCCGAGCCCGTCCCGTCGGTGATGAGGGCGCCGCCGCCCTGTCGGTAGAGGCGAGAGACCCCGGCCACGCTCCAGCCGCGCGCGATCGGCGACTTCCGCTCATTGACGACCAGAAAGCGCGAGACGATGGCATTCGATTCCGCGCTCCCGGAGTACTTGGCTGTCACGATGAGCGTCACCGGGTAGACACCGGTGGTGTAAGCGCCGGCGTCGAACTGCCCGGTGAGCCGCACTTTGGCTGTCTGCGGGCTCGGGGCCGGGAAGCGTAGCTTGGTATCGCCGTTCGCGAACGTAATCAACGTGCCTGTACTGTCCTTTGCCTCGAGCCAGTATTCCTCGAGGGTCGCCGCGCCACCCGCGAGCTGGACGTCGGTAGCGACGATCGGGCGAGCCGCAATGGCATCTCCGTTGTAGACCAGAGTGACGCTGCGGGGCCGGTCCAGTGAGAAGTACGGCACAGTCGACATCGCGTGCGTCGCGGCGAAGCACGATGCTTCGCACAGGTCGGTGCGGTGATTGTCGAAGTTGTTCACGCTCGCATCGACGGTCAGATACGTCGTCGCGGTTGCGGCGGTGACGTTGACGGAGCCGTCATCAGTAATGGCAGAATTGCTGCTCGCCGTGGCGTTGAGTGACACGGAGCCTGGTGTGCCGCTCGCGCCCGTACTGTATTGCACTGTCACCGTCGTCTGTGCGCCGCCGCTCAGCGTGACAGTTGATGGTGCCCAACAGCCCGTCATCGAGACGGAGCATGTAGCAGTCAGATTGAACGTTGTGCTCGTACTGCTGGTGTTCTTTACTGTGAACCCATAGGTCTGAGCGCTGTAGGGGGCCACGGTCCCGGCCGACCCACCATCAGGTGTCACTGACACCCCGAAGGTGTAGAACGTGCTGTCGCTGCCCAGGTTCTGCGAGATGTCCTGGATCGTCGCGGTGAGCGTGTTGCTGCCCGGACTCAGCGTTACCGATCCGGTGGAGGTCGCGTACGCACCGCAGTTCGGGTGTGAACCGGTGACGTAATTGAAGCTGCTTCTTACATTCACTCCATTCAGCCGTATGGTTCGTGTGATGCTCTGAAGATTGGTATCGTCGCACCACCCGATCGTCACCGAAAGAGACGCCGTAGCACTGAGGCCTCCCGCAGGTGTGAAGGTGATATAGGGGGGGTCGTAGTCCTGGCCGGATGCCAGGCGCGCGCTGGCCGCAAGCGCGAGGAGCAGGTAGGCGGTCCTGACCAAGGTCCGGATCGCGCATTGGGTCGATCGATATGTGTGCATTTGTGGGCTCGACGAGTTGATGTAGGAAAGCGGAGCTACGGCCGACGACGAGCTCGCAGCGCAAGACCGGTTGCCGGCGTCACGGGGTGATCAGCTTGCGGACTGCATCGAGCACGAGCTCGACGACCCGCTTACGCGTGGATTTCTGTGGCGGCGTCCCCGGAGCACTGGATGCGGTAGAGGGCTCGACCGCGGTGATAGTGTTGGTCGTCTCCGTACACGCGCCTCGGATGGAGCAGATCCGGGCTGTCACCGCGTGCGTGCCGAGCGCGATCGCCGAATCTGTATTCGCGGTCTGCGTGAGTGCCCCCCATGCTTCGTCGGCTGTGACTTGGAACCGGCCGGTTCGGTCGATGCCATCCATTGTCACCGCGAACGTCCGCACATCGACTGGGTCGTCAGCCTCTCCGGGGGCAAATCGAAAGACGACCACCGGCTTGTCGCGGGGTACGCTGCCTCCAGCAGCAGGCTGCACCAGAGCGATGGTCGGCGCTCGATAGAGTGACGCGACTGTCGTCTGGCTCCTCGCCGATACCGGCAGCGATACCCATAGCAGCGTTACGACCAACGCGGCGTTTGCGCGACGTGAAGCGCTATTACGGCGCATCGGACTGACTCCGCCGCTCTTATGTCCCCACTGGGGAGCGCGGGTCGCGATCCGTCGCGACTCGGTACGTGCCCGTTGCCGTGGCGGTCGTATACGGCACGCGACTATCAGTGCCATCACGTGGAAGCGTGTCCATCGATCCTGCGGCGCGAGTAGACGAACGTCGCGCCAGATGGGAGTACGGTGGCCGATTCTCACAGGCGTCTCTCCGACAGGGATGGTGATCGGCTCTCGCGGGCACGATGTGACGCGCCGGCCCGCCGTCGCGCTCCGATGAGCCCTATGCCCCTCAGTGCGTTGATTGCCTGTCTGTTCTTCTCCTTCATTGTCGACCTCCT
>JANPKQ010000333.1:0-19696 GCA_031426115.1 Gemmatimonadaceae bacterium
GTCCATGTAGTCGTTCACCGCGAAGTAATAGCCGAGGTTGTCAACCGTGCGCCGATAGGTAGGGCTGTTGCGCAACAGCTCGGCGATCCCGAAGCGCGGCGTCGTGATACCGCTCCGCCGTCCCGAGCGCAGGTCCTGGAAAATGAACGGAAGCCACATCACGGGGATGTCCGAGATGTACAGCACGGCTGGCCGCGCGACGAGTACGCCCTTCGTGATGAACTTGATCTCGCCTGACTCGAAATGGTAATGCGGAATCAGGAGGTTGCAGCTCGTCAGGATGCTGTGGCCGGCGTACAGCGTTCGGCGGTCTCGCAGCGTGTCGTTGAGCAGCACGGCCGGGCTCGCCTTGATGTACCACGTTTCGCCGCTCGTGAGAGCCGTGGATACTTCCCTGACGCTGGCGCGGCCAGTCCTGAGATCGTAGTCCAGCCCACCAATCGCGACGACATCGGCGGTATTGCGTGCCGGGTCGCGCAGGATCGACGTGTCACCCCGCACAGCGACGAGGCGCGTCGAGTCGTTGTACCGGATCGTGTCGCCAACGAGGATGCTCTGCTCCCGCGCGACAGCGGCGGGATCTCCGACGAGATTCAGCGCGCGCCCTGCCGCATCGAAGACGACGGTGCGGCCCTGGTAGCGCGTGACCGTATACCCGGCGCGCGACATCAGGGCCTGCATCACCGAGTCCGGCTCGGTCCAGCGGACGATTTCTTTCACCGCGGTCGTGTCGCCGCCCGTGGTGTCACGCCCGGCTCGCACCGAGTCGAGCTGCCGCACGTTGACGCCGGGTGGCTGTGGCGGACGCGTGGGCGGCTGTGGCGGACGCGTGGGCGGCTGCGCCGCCGCCATTGCCAGCGGCGCGGCGAGCGCGATGATCAGTCCGACCGATCCTCTCACGCCGGTACCCCGATCGTGTTCTCCGCCTCGGCCGCGGCGCGGCGGCGTTGCTGGCGACGATAGATGACCGAGGAGAGGATTACGCTGAGCTCATACAACAGATACAAAGGGACAGCCATCGCGCATAGCGACAGGATGTCCGATCCCGGCGTGATGAACGCCGACGTCAGGAGGCATCCGACGAATGCGAAGCGCCGGAACTTGATGAGCATCGCGGGAGTGACGATGCCGAGCACCGTCAGTGCCACGATGAGAATCGGGAGCTCGAACACCGCTCCGAATGCGAGCGACATCGTGATCGCGAAATTGAAGTAGCCCGCGGCCGTGATCATCGGCTGAAACGCCTCGGCCGTGACCTGCATGAGAAACCTCAGCGTCAGCGGCAGCACGACGAAGAAGCTGAGGCACACTCCGGCGATGAACAGCGCAGTCGCGCCCATCAGCACCGGGATCACCAGCTTCTTCTCGTGCGAATAGAGGCCGGGGGACAGAAACGCCCAGAGGTGGTACAGGACCACCGGCAACGCGAGAATGACTCCGAAGATCAGCGACGTCGATATGAGGACACCGAACCCGTCGCCCGGATTGGTCACGACGAGCGGCGCCCCGCCGAGATACGGCAGGATCGGCCGCTGCAGCACGAGAAGCAGATTGAACTTCAGGACGAGCCAGAACGACACCATGACGCCGACCAGCAGCGCGCCGATGACCCAAAAGAGCCTGAATCGCAGCTCCTCGAGGTGATCGAGGAACGGCATCTGGTCCGGCTGCTGGCGCGCCATCGCTTCGCTCCGTCAGGCCTCGGGCGGTGGGAGCAGATCGCGCGAGAGACGCTCCGCATCCGAGCCGGCGTAGTCGCGACGCAGGCGGTCGATCAGCACCCGCGCTTCGGCTACCTTTTTCGCGGCAATGAGGCTCTGGGCGTGCTTGTAGAGCGCGGTCGGCGCGGCTGTCGACTTCGCGTGGTTCGCGACGACGACCCGATACACCGAATCCGCCGCGGCCTGATTCTTCTCGGCCTCGTAGGTGTACGCGACCTGGAGCTGGGCATCGGAGGCGACGGCGGACTGCGGATACTGGCGCAGCAGGTCGTCGAAGGCACTGCGCGCGGACGTCCACGCCGAGCGGCGCGCCTGCTGGAGGCCGACGTCGTACAGTTGCTCCGGGCCCGGGGCAGCAGCGGCGGTGCGGGCCGCCGTGTCCGCCGCATTGGCCTCCTGGATCTCGCGGCTGCGCTGCTCCATGTCGAGACGGAACTGCCGCAGCCGCTGCTCACTTGCTCCCGTGAGCGTCTGGATCTGGATCAACTGCTGCCCGAGTCCATACAGGTCCTCGCGGACCTCCCCCTGAAATCGCTGGAGGCGCACATTCGTGGCCGTAGCGGAATCGCGCATTCCCCGCAGCGCTCCGAGAATCTGGTCCAAGTGCGCGGCCGTCGCTGAATCCCGCTGCGCCGACGCGCGCCGCGCGGAGTCCGCGGCCGCGCGGGCCATCGCTCCCTCGGACTGAAGCACGCGGAGGTCGTTCTGCAGCACCTGAACGTCACTCCGCGTGGCGAAGCAGGCGCCGGTCGCCAGGGCGACGACCGGCATCAGCCGTGCGAACGGGCGTCTCACCGCGGAATCACGATGTTGTCGCCGCCCGCGGTCACTTCGAACTCGCCGCGGCGGTTCTGCGAGTAGGACCCGTCATCGGTGCCAGCCGCCACGGGACGCTCCTCGCCGAAGCTGACAATGTCGATCCGGCTATCGGCGATACCCCGACCCGCCAGGTACCGCTTCGCCGCGGCAGCGCGACGCTGACCGAGTGCGACATTGTATTCGTCCGAACCACGGGCGTCGGTGTGGCCGCTGATCCGGATCCGCAGGCCGGCGTTGGCCGTGAGAAGGGGCAGCTTTGCATCGAGCACGGCACGTGACTCCGGCGTGATGTCGGCCTGGTCGTACTCGAAGTAGATGGGCGCCGTGATCGCGCGCATCGCCTCGGCGCGGGCAGCCGCTTCGGCCTCTCGACGCATCCGCTCCTCCTCCGCGCTTCGGGCGTTCGCGGCGTTGATCGAGTCCTGGCGAGCACGCGCTGCAGCAGCCGCGGCATCACGTGCGCGGGCGGCCGCGTCGATGCTGTCCTGATTGACTGGCGGCGGTGCTGGCGGCACCGGCGCCACCTCGGGCTTGCGGCGGCACGCGCCGAGACCGGCCGAGGCGAAAAGGAGGACAAGCGCAAAGCGCGAAGGACGGATCATGACGTTCTCCCGGGAAATATTGGCGATCACTCCGTTGGGGGCGTCGTGCCCAGATACGGAGACCATGAGCCAAGTCGGCTGCCTCCCCCGCGAGAGAGCTGCCTGACCCGGCCCGATTCGACATCCATAATGACCAGCTGGGGAACCCCGGACCGCGTCGACGTGAAGACGATGTGCCGACTGTCCGGTGCCCACCACGGATCCTCGTTCGACGCGTCGCTCGTGAGCTGTCGCGGGACACGCTCACGAAGACCGATCGTGAAGATCTGGAACACTCCACCGATCTGGGCGTGATATGCGATGGAACGCCCGTCCGGCGACCAGTCGGGACTGGTGCGATACGCCTGCTCCCCGACGTTGGCTTGCGTCAGCAGCTCGACATTGGTCCCGTCCGCGTCCGTAATATAAACCTCCGGATGCCCGAGACGACCCGACACGAAGGCGATTTTCCGCCCGTCGGGGCTGAACGACGGGTTGATGTTCTCGCTCCCGCGACCAATGGTGACACGGCGAGGCTGGCCGGCTGTGAGCCCCGGCACAGTGTGGATGTCCGTCCCGTTCTCCGTTCCGTACGCGTACGCCAGCACCGAGCCGTCGCGGGAGAAGGCAGGCGTGATGGCAATCGAGTAGGGAGTCGAGCTCGCCCATCGGACGGCGTTGGTCTCGAGGTCGCGCACGGCGAGCCGGGTGCCCGACTCGGTCATCACGCTGTACGCCACCGCCCGACCCCCGGGATGCCAGGCGGGACTCGCGCACGTGAAGAAGCACGCAGCCGCCCCGCCGGCGAGCGTGCGGTCGCTCGCACCATCACTGTCAACGATGCGGATCTGCTTGTCGCGCACATACAGAATCCGCGTCGATGCAATGCCTCGCACTCCGGTGATCCACCGCTCGATCTCGTCGGACACCCCATGCACTGCCAGCCGCCATTCCGGCGTCGCCAGCACGAGCGGCAGGCGAAACTCCGCTTGCTCGAGGACACGGCCCTTCGCGACATCGTGGACCGTCGCCCGGATCCCGGATGCCGTCGGGGCGAGCTGTACCAGCGCAGCGGCTCCGAGTCGTCCGAACAAGGGATAGTTCAGCGGTGTCCGACCGAGCGCCGCGCCGCTGTCCGCGGAGGGGATCACCGTCACGCGATCGCCGTAATCCAGGTCGCGCTGAATGATTGCGCGAACCGAATCTCCATTGAGCCAGCTCGCCGGCAGGACCATGACCCCCGGCTTCATCCCGGGTTGATAGCTGAGGCCGATGCGAACGCCGCGCGACGTCGTGTCCTGCGCTTCGACGCGGTATCCGGCCACGAACGCGCCGACCACCAGAATCGTGAGAAGTCTTGGCATCATCGAATGAGGGACGGGTCGAAACTGAACACGACGGGAAGCACGTCTTCGGGATATCCTGCGGGCAGCGGGCCGAACGCGCGGGCCGCGGCCGCCGCCTCGATCGATCCCATCGCCTCCAGGTCGAAGGCGTACACTCCCGATCGCACCACGATCCGCTGCCCCGTGACGCTTCCGTCACGGTGGATGAGGAAGCTGACTTCAGCTCTTAGCGGGGCATTACGGTTTGGCGGCTCGAAGCGAACCGCGATCTGGCGAACGATGTTCGCTAGGTACCCGCTGTACGGGAACTCGATCCCATCGATGCGCACGTTGGCGACATCGGTGCCGCGGCCACCCTCCGGTCCACCGCCAGCGCGGGGTGCCGGCGTATTCGGGGCCTGCTTCGTCGGCGCGGCCGATGGCGTCGCCGGGACGGGCGCCGCACGACTCGGCGGCACGGCCTTCGGGGAAGGCATGTCACGCGGTGATGTCTGCGAACGCGGGGGAGGGGTCGCAGTTGGCGGCACCGGTGTGCTCGAGGGGGGCGTAACGGCACCGATTGCACGTGGGCCCGGGGGAGCGGCGACAAGGTTCACGCGGTACACCGGGGGCCTCGGCGGAGGCCCTTCCCCCCGCGAGAGAACCAACACGGCGATGATCGCAACGTGCAGCGCGGCGGACAGGCCGAGCGGCCCGGTCAGGCGGGGCGCGACGTCGGCCCTCATCGCCGTTCCGACTCGGGCTCAGCCACCAGTCCGATGTCGCCGACCCCTGCCGCACGCATGACCGCGAGGACGCGGACGACCGTGCCATAGGGAACGTTCTGGTCGGCGCTGAGATAGACGCCCTGCTGCGTTCGACCCGACGCCAGCGAGGCGAAGCTCACGCGGAACTCGTCGTACGTCAGCCGCGTCTGGTCGATCGCCATACGCCCATCCCGCATGATCGTCACGACGAGGCCGCTCTTCGCCTCCATCGGCCGCACGTCCGCCCGCGGCAGCGCGACATCCACTCCCCCCTGCATCATCGGAGCCGTGATCATGAAGATCACCATGAGGAGCAGCATCACATCGATGAGGCTGACGACGTTGATCTCGGCATTCAGCGCCATCCGATCCCCTCTCGTCCGCCGACCCATCTAGATACGGCCCTCTCGCACGAGGAGCGCGATGACCTCGGAACCGAATCCCTCGAGCTCGCCCTCGAGACGGTTGAGGCGGTTGGCGAAGAGGTTGTATCCGAACACGGCCGGAATCGCGACCGAGAGTGCAGCTGCCGTCGCGATGAGCGCTTCAGCGACGCCGGGGGCCACCGCCGCGATATTACCGGAGCCCTTCGTCGCGATGCCGATGAACGCGTCGATGACGCCGAGCACTGTCCCGAGCAATCCGATGAGCGGACTCACCGAACCGATCGTCGCGAGCCAGGGAATGAATCTTCCGAGGCGGTCACGCTCCTCCGAGGTCACCGAGTCGAGGAGGAATCGAAGGGCCTCGACGCGCGATCCCGACATTACCACCGTGGATGCGCTGTTGGCGTATCCGGTCGTGGCCGCGGACTCGGGGAGAAATCGGATCGCACGGTCGAACACCCTCGTGAAGGGGCTCGCTGGTGATCGCTGTGCGAGACCCTGAGCCGCCTCGAGGCTTGTCTGGTGCTCGAACTCCGACATGAATGAGCGCGAGACGTCCTTGACGCCTCGGAACTCGCGCCACTTCGCGAACATGATCGCCCAGCTCACCAGCGAAAGGACGGCAAGCAGAACCAGGATGAGCTTCGTCACCGGAGTGGCGTGCGTCACCATCTCCCACGGCGAGGACGGAATGGCGTCGGTGACCTGCAGCAGGCGCATTGGCTATGCTCTCTGGGCGTGGCGTTCGGCGAACCAGTCGTAGGTGCTGGACAAACCCTCGTGCAGGCTGACAACCGGCTTCCAGCCGAGCCACTTCGCCGCCTTATCGACGCGAACCGCGGAGCGCTGCAGCTCCCCCGCCCGCGCCGGGGCGTGCTCGACCGCGACGGATGACGACGCGACCTCGCTCAGGACCGATCCCAGCTCGAGCACCGAGGTCAGCCGGGCAGTCCCAACGTTGAACGCGCGCGCATCGACCCCGCCAACCGGCGGAAGTGTCGCCGTCGCCGCGGCCAGGTTAGCGCGCGCAACATCGCCGACGTACACATAGTCGCGGGTCTGCCGGCCGTCGCCGTACACCGTCAGCGCCCGTCCCTCCAGCAGGCGGCCACAGAAGATCGCAACGACACCGGCTTCTCCATGCGGGTCCTGTCGCGGCCCGTACACATTGCTGTACCTCAGCGCAACGATGTCGAGGCCGTGAAGGCGGGCCTGCGACGCCAGATAATACTCCATGCTGAGCTTCGACACCCCATAGGGCGCCTCCGGCTCCTTGGGCGCCTCCTCCGCGCTTGGCGGTTCGACGAACGCGCCGTAGATCGCGCCGCCCGTGGATGAGGCGATGAAGCGAGCCGGGCGTGGGCCCTCTCGCATCCCGCCGAGCAGGTTCAGCGTTCCGAGGATGTTCGTCGTCGCGTCGGCTGCCGGGTCCATGACGCTCCGCCGCACATCGATCTGCGCGGCGAGGTGGCAGATGACATCGAAGCCGCCGTCGCGAATCAGCATCCGCGCGTCGGCACTACCGACGTCCGCTTCATGGAGCGTCGCACCCGATGGGACGTTCTCGCGTCGACCCGATGACAGGTTGTCGAGAAGCTCGACGGTCCAGCCGTCCTCCAGGAATCGTTCGGCGACGTGCGATCCGATGAATCCCGCGCCACCGGTGACGAGGACACGTCTCATGTGGTGGCGCGACCCAGCAACGTCGGCACGCGTTGCGTCATGTCGTCTCTCCTTCGGTTGGGGGTGCGTGCACCGGCTCGTCGTCGGAGGGCGCGTGCGTCGCGCCGTCATCGAGCGCGAATAGGTAGCGCGCGGCATCCACGACGCCAAGACCTCGGCCGTTCGCTGCCGCGGCCCGCAGCCGCACCGATGGCGAGTGGAGGAACTTGTTCATGAGCGCGCGCGAGAGATGCTCGACGGCGTCCCGGTCGGTCGGTGTCAGGTGACCGAGGCGTCGCAGGGTACTGGCGAGCTCCTGTTCGCGGACACGCTCCATTTCGCCGCGCAGCGTCGTCAGCACCGGTACCGAAGCGAGCCCCGCGAGCCAGGCCCAGTAGCGTTCCACTTCCTCCGACAGGAGCGCTTCCGCCGTGGGCAGCTCGTCGTGCCGGCGCCCAATGTTCGCGGCAACGACGTTTCGCAAGTCGTCGAGGTCATAGAGAAAGACGTTCCCGAGCTTTCGGACTTCGGGGTCGACGTCCCGCGGCAGGGCAATGTCCAGGATGCACAGCGGACGATCTCCCCGCGCCTCGAGCGTCGGCGAGATGTGCTCGACGCGAACGACCGGGTGCGGGGCGGCAGTGGACGTGATGACGACGTCCACATCGGCGAGCTGCGCCCAGCAGGCGTCGTAGTGCAGCGCGGTCGCGCCATGCAGACGCGCCAATTCCGCTGCACGCTCGTACGTGCGATTCGCGACGATGGCGGCGCGGACCCCCTCGGCCATGAGGCACTGGAGCGCGAGCTCCGCCATGTCTCCCGCGCCGAGCACCATGACGCGTCGCCCGCGCAGGGAGCCAAAGATCTGCTTGGCCAGCTGCACCGCTGCCGAGCTGATCGAAGCGGCACCTCGCCCGACCGCCGTCTCCGTCCGCACGCGCGATGCGACGGACAGTGCACTCTGAAACAGGCGATTCAGCGCGGCGCCGGATTGCGAGCGACTGGACTCCCACGCGTCGCGCACCTGCCCCTGGATCTGGGCCTCGCCAAGGATCATTGAGTCCAGACCCGACGCGACGCGAAAGAGATGCGCTGCCGCCTCGCGGTCACGCCGCACATAGCCGAACTGTTGGGCGTCTTCCCCGAGGCGCGCCGAAAGCTCGCGCCAGATCGCAGCGATCGCTTCCGTCTCGGAGTCGATGAGATAGAACTCGGTCCGGTTGCAGGTGGAGAGCAGGGCCGCTTCGCGTGCACCCGCGGCGCGGAGGCGGGCCAACACAGCGATGACTTCGGAATCGGCATAGGCGAATTTCTCGCGCACCTCGACCGGGGCCGTCCGGAAGCTGGCGCCAACGGCGATCAACGCCATGACGACAGCCTCGCGCCAAGCTCACCACGTTCAACCGATTCACAGAACCGCTCGTCGATCACGTCTTCAACCACACGTGCCCATTGGTCCCGTTCGCCGAGCCCCAACAGCCGCGCACGGAGGGCGGCGAGCTCAGCGACCGCATCGGCGTAGGGCGCCGCGTACCGGCTCGCCAGCGAGTCGCGGATACGCGCGGCAATGGAGGGGACTCCTCCCGCCGCCACTGCAATCACCACGTCGCCGGCCCGGTGAGTGGCGGCAGAAGTACAGTTTCCCTCGTCGGGTGCGTCGGCCACGTTGACGAGGCGACCGAGCGCTTTGGCATCGCTTCCGATGCGCGCGTTCGCGTCTCGCGATGATGTCGCCGCGACCACGAGCATGGCGTCCCCGATGTCGCCGGGCGCGTACGGCCTCCGCGTAATGCTCAGGTTCGCGTCCGTCGCCGCGGCGAGCTCTGCGTCGATTTGCGGCGCGATGAGACGAACCGACGCACCCGCGTCGAGCAATCCGCGAGTCTTTCGCACCGCCACACGTCCGCCGCCGACGACGAGGGCGCGCAGTGACCTGCCATCGAGCATCAGTGGGTACAGACTCACAGGAACGCCTGGCCCACCGAGACGTTGAGGCGCACCGCGACGTAAAGCACGACGATGACGACGAACATGACGCTTGCACCCATCGCGGCGCGACGGGCCTGCCAACCGCCCAGGATGCGGCCGAAGGCAAGCCCCGTGGCGGCGAGCCAGACCGCCACGCCCCAGATGATCTCCGGAATGTTCAACGCGTTGTGCGCGATCGCGTACGTCGCAGCCAGCGCGATGCCAAGCGTCAGCGACAGGGACGCAACGAGAATCCCCACCTGATTGACCCGATCGAGCGTTTGCAGGGGCGGAAAAAAGCGAAGCACCGCTGCAATGCGCCGTGAGCGCAGCTCCCGATGTTCCAGCAGGTACATCGCACCGGCGGCCGCAGACGTCGCGAATGCGGCGATGCCGAAAAAGCTCAGGGCGATGTGTGAAATGAGCCATGCGCCTGCCGCTGCCGGCGCTGCCGCAGGAATGCCGCTGATGCTGGCGATCGCGGTAACAATCGCGGCCAGCGGCCCTCCGACCAGGGTCAGGGTGACATCGAGGGTGACGATCTCGGCGGCCAACAGTGTGGCGGCGAGCATGAGCCCGGCGAGCGACAGGGCCGGCCCGAGGCCGGACACGGGCAGCTGGCCCAGTTGCCGAGCCGCGATGACGAGTGCGGCCATGTGGGCGACTACGCCGATGGCGAGAGCCGCGATGACCAGCCGCACCGGCGCACGGACGGGACGCGCGAGAGGCGCTGCGGCAAGGGCCGCCGCGCCAACGTAACTGGTTATGGCGACGAGATGAGCGATCGCGATCATGGGGCTGGCGTCAATCTAACGCCTGCCGCGCTACCGCGGATGCATTCGGTGCGGGTGGTAGCGCGATCAATGCCCAACGGGCGGCCGGCGCGTCACCGCGCCGCCGCCCGTTCCTGACCCCGGGAGTACAATCGGCGCGCCGCCCGAAGCGGGGGCGCGCTACTACTTTCGCTCAAGGCATTCTGCCGGTGAGGCGGGCGAGCGTGCCTTCGCGGATGGCGGGGTGCGTCTGGGCGATCACGATCGCGGTCACCGCACGATCAGTGACACGTATCACCTGACCAACTGCAATCTCTTCCTCGGGAAGCGTCACGTCATCACTGACCTTGACACGAGCCCGGAGAAACGTGAACCGGTCCCCGAGGCGAATGCCGTCCCGTGCGGTAGCGTTCAGAACGACGTACTGCTGGATCGACGCGAGGATCGGGTCGTTCCGCATCCACTGGATCCGCGCGGTGACGCCCAGCTCGATCGGGGACAGCTCTCCGCCCACCGGCATCCGCAGCGTGTCCATCGGCGTGAGGAACTGGTCGACGCCGATGACGTCAAACTGGCGCACGATGCGCACCGTCGTCGCCACGCCGTCGCCGGCGCGCTCGACTTCGACGATCCCGGTCGGAATCACGACCTGCCCGAGGTTTGGCAGGACCGGGCCGAGCGTGTACGTGAGGTAGCGGTCACCACGCTGCGGCATGACGTCGGTTGGCGGCGTGACGTAGATGCGATCCTGGAACTGGACGTAGTTTCGATCGACGTCGGGGGCAATGCCGGGCATGTCCACCGCCTGGATGATCTTGCCGAACCCGCGCGGACCGCCTTCACGGTCCACCCACGGTGCGGCATAGTACTCCCATTCGCGAATCGGAGGTGCCGGCTGGCGGAAGCGTCCCCGCCCGGTCGAGACAGCGGTGCGCGGTCCACTCCCTGTGGCCGTGAAAACGGTTGGACCTTCCATCGAGCCTGGCGCGACCTCGTCGGTGGCGACCGGGATGATCGGCGCCCCGAGCGATGCCGGGTCTGGCAGGGCGAGCACTTCGCCGGGGAAGATCCAGTGGGGATCCTCCACGATGGCGGTGTTCAGCCGATAGACCTCGGGCCACAGAAAGGGATCGGAGAGGTACCGGCGCGCGATGTCCCACAGCGTGTCGCCCGTCTTGACCGTGTGGCTCGTCGCTGCGGCGACCGGTTCCTGGGCGCTGCTGACCGCCGGGCACAGCAAAAGACCCACGAAAACGGTGCGCGCCCACTTGGAACGGTATGTCATCCTGTCTCCCTTTCCCGCGATGAACGGTCGCGACGGATCAGTGGCGACGGCGATCCGATCGGTGAACCGAGATGCGTGGCGACCCGGCGACAGGACCCTCCTGCCCCGAGCTTCGCCCTTCATGCCTCTCATCAGACGATCGCATTCCCCGGGGGTTTCCTCCCCGGGGGCACCGTATCGGGCCGGATAGCCCAACCGGCCCCCGGAGCGTCGCGCTCCAGGGGCCGGCTTTGGACACTTCATCTAGAACGGAAGGTCGTCGTCTTCGTCGGCGAGTGCGCCCGGAAAATCCTCGAACTCCCCCGCCCCTGCCCCGGCACCACCGCCGCCCGCGGCTTTCGCCCGCTCCCCGACTGGCGCGCGGTTGCGTTGAGCCGGTGCCTCGCCCTCCGCGTCAGGTGCGCCGCCGCGACCGCCGCCGAGCATGAGGAGCTCGCGAACGTTGATCTCGGTCGTGTACCGGGTCTGTCCTTCCTTGTCGGTCCACTGCCGGTACTCGATACGGCCTTCCACATAGATCTTGTCGCCTTTCTTCACGTAGCGCTCGACGATGTCGGCCAGCTGCGAGCCCTTCGTGTTCCACACGATGCACTTGTGCCACTCGGTCTTTTCCTGCTTTTCGCCCTGCGGGTTGTTCCACGAGCGGCTGGTCGCGAGCGAGAAGCTCGCCACGCGGTTGCCGCCGTTCGTCGAGCGGACTTCGGGATCGTTCCCGAGGTTCCCAATGAGTGTGACCTTGTTCAAGCTGCGGCTCACGGTGCCTCCTGGCGAGAGAGCTGGTGCCTCGCGGAATAGAGTATAGGAATCACGTCCGGTCACCGCAAACGATCGCGTGCGCTCCGGTCATTTCTGTTGCATGTCGAAGTGTCCATCGCCCGGCGGAGCAGCGACGCGCCGGAGGATCAGTGCATCTTCGACTGGCTTCCTGTAGTACGCGCGCCGCCGACCGACCTCCGTGAAACCGTGCGATGCATACAGCGCGATGGCGGGACCGTTGGATGCGCGAACTTCCAGGAACATCGTCGCGCTGCCCCGCGCATCCGACGCTGAGAGCGCGCCGGCGAGCAGCAGGGCCCCGACACCTTCCCCACGAGCCTCCGGGGCGACCGCCAGGTTCGCGAGCTCAGCCTCATCGAGCACGAACCACGCGACCGTATACCCGATCAGCGCCTCGGTCGCCAGGTCCAGCGCAACGGAAAAGTAAACCCGGGGCTGTTCGAGCAGGGCAGCGAACGAGCTGTGCGACCACGGGTCGGTGAACGACACCCGCTCGATCGCGAGGATGGCGGGAAGGTCCTCCGCACGAGCGCGCCGAACGGTGATCGGGTCGCGTTCACTCATGCCATGAGCGGGCGACCATGGCTCTGCTCCCAACGCGCCTGCGCCTCGGGGAGTCGTCCGTACGACGGCTCCCAGTGTGCTGCGTCGACCTCGCGTACGAGACCGTCACTCGACGCGATTCGGACGAAGCCCCTCGCATGTGGCGACGCGTCGATCGGCTGGCCCGGTCCGATCGCCCGCCGGTCCTCGGCGCCTACGACCCGCCGGACTTCTTCCGCGTTCATCATGTGCCACGCGCCCTCCAGGAGCACACGGCCGAGCGCATCGACGGTCACTCGCGCGCCGAACCACTCGCCGCGCATTGCATCGAGAAGCGCGAGATAGCCGCCCGGCGACAACGGCGAAGGCGTCGCCGCGCCGAGGAGCAGGAGCGACGAGACGGCCAACAGCGGCCGACCGGTTGCCGTGACGATGCCTTTTGCAATCGAGGCGGCGATCCGGAGGCTCGTGAAGCTTCCCGGGCCCTCTCCGCACACGACTCCGGCGATCGCACCGGGCTCGAGCCCTGCGTCGCGCAGCACCGACGCGACGGCCGGCATCAATCGCTCCTCCTCGGCTCCGCGCATCCTCACTTCCGTCTCGGCGATGACGCGACCGGCGTCGACGATGGCCGCAGTGCCTCGATAGGTGGACGCGTCGACGACGAGCAGCGGTGCGCTCATCCTGCGAGGAGGAGCCGGCGGGTGGGATCCTCCAGGAGGTGCTCGAGGTCGATCGGGACGTGATCCCGGGGGAGCAGCGATCCCGCGCGCTCCGGCCACTCGACGAGCACCAGCCCCCCGGCACTGAGGATGTCGAACCAGCCGATGTTTGTCAGCTCACTCTCGCGCTCGAGCCTATAGAGGTCGAGATGGTAGACCCGCGACCGCTTCGACTCGTACTCGTGAACGAGCGCAAAGGTTGGACTCGTCACCTCGGCCGCCACTCCATACCCCCGACAGATGGAGCGAACGAGCGTCGTCTTTCCCGCACCGAGATCGCCCCGGATCGCAACGCACAGCGGCGGATGGGCCGCGGTGCCGAACTCGTGCCCCCAGTGCTCGAGCTCCGCACGCGTGAGCGCGAGGTGACCGCGCGCGGCGCGCGGCGGGATGATCGGGGCTGGCACTTACCGCCGCGCGCGCAGGTCCGCGATGGCCGGCCGGCTCACCGGGCCACTCTCGCGCGCCTTCAGCTCGAACAGCTGATCGCGCAGTCGGGCAGCGGTCTCGAAGTCGAGCGCCGCAGCAGCCTCTCGCATCTGGCCCTCGAGCATCGCGATCATCTCCTTCGCCTCGAGGCCGGCCCCGTAAGTAGACTTTTCCTCCGCAACGCGCGCGTCGCGCTCCGCCCGCGCATCAGCCACGCGGGTGATGAACCGCACCTGGTCGATGCTCTTCACGACGCTTTGGGGGCGGATGCCGTGGGCGAGGTTGTGCTCCCGCTGGATCGCGCGCCGGCGCTCCGTCTCCTCCATCGCGCGCTGCATGGAACCGGTGATGCGGTCCGCATAGAAGATCGCCCGCCCTTCGACATGTCGCGCGGCACGTCCAATGGTCTGGATAAGCGATCGCTCGCTGCGGAGAAAGCCTTCCTGATCCGCATCGAGGATCGCCACGAGGGAGACCTCCGGCAGGTCAAGCCCTTCCCGTAGGAGATTGATCCCGACGAGCACATCGAACTCGCCGAGCCGAAGTCCACGAATGATCTCCATTCGTTCGATCGCGTCGATGTCGGAGTGCATGTACCGAACGCGGACCCCGACCTGCTGGAGATAGTCCGTCAGGTCCTCCGACATCCGCTTGGTCAACGTGGTGACGAGGACGCGCTCGCCCTTGCGTTCCCGGACACGGATCTCGTGAAGCAGGTCATCCACCTGACCGCGCACCGGACGGATGTCGATCTCCGGATCGATGAGTCCCGTCGGCCGAATGATCTGCTCAACCACGACGCCTTCGGACAGCTGGAGCTCCAGCTCGCTCGGCGTCGCCGAAACGAGGATCGCGCGCGGGGTCAGCGAGAGGAATTCGTCGAACATGAGCGGCCGGTTGTCGAGCGCGCTCGGGAGACGGAAGCCGTAGTCCACGAGCGTCAACTTCCGGGCGCGGTCGCCGTTGAACATGCCGCCGATCTGCGGCAGGCTGACATGGGACTCGTCCACCACCACGAGGAAGTCCTCGGGGAAATAGTCGAAGAGGCACGCCGGCCGCTCGCCGACCTTTCGCCCGGAGAGGTGCCGCGAGTAGTTCTCGATGCCCGCGCACGTCCCGATCTCGAGCATCATCTCCATGTCGAAGTTGGTGCGGCTCTCCAGTCGCTGCGCCTCGAGGAGTTTCCCGGACCGTCGCAGCTCCTCGAGCCGCTGGTTGAGCTCCGAGCGAATCGCTCCCACCGCACGCTCCAGCGTCGGTCGGGACGTCACGAAGTGCTTCGCGGGGTAAACGGCCGCCTTCTCGAGCACGGCGATCGTCTCTCCGGAAACGACGTTGATCTTCGAGATCCGCTCGACCTCATCGCCCCAGAGCTCGATGCGAACGCCCTGCTCCTCGTATGCCGGGAAGATCTCGACCGTGTCGCCGCGGACGCGGAAGGTTCCGCGCTCGAAGCTGACATCGTTTCGATTGTACTGGATGCGGACGAGCGCTCGAAGGATGTCATCGCGCGAGACTCTCTCGCCTTTGGCGACGGTCACCATCGTCTCGCGGTAGGTCACCGGGTCGCCAAGGCCGTAGATGGCCGACACCGTCGCGATGATGATGACGTCCGAGCGTTCCATCAGGCTCGACGTCGCGCGAAGTCGAAGACGATCGATGTCCTCGTTGATCGACGCATCCTTTTCGATGTACGTGTCGGTCGTCGGCACGTACGCTTCGGGCTGGTAGTAGTCGTAGTACGAGATGAAGTACTCGACCGCGTTGTTCGGGAAGAAGCTCTTGAGCTCTCCGTACAGCTGAGCGGCGAGCGTCTTGTTGTGCGACATCACAAGCGTTGGGCGACTGAAATGCCTGATGACGTTGGCCACGGTCATCGTCTTCCCCGAGCCGGTGACCCCCAGCAGGGTCTGGAATCGGTCCCCGCGGTCGAGGCCGGCCGAGAGCTCGGCGATGGCCCGAGGCTGATCGCCAGCGGGAATGAACGGAGCCTGAAGGTCGAACGACGCGCGTGACATGCCGGAATATAGCATCCTTCGGCGTCTCTTTGGGCGGGGATGGACGGGGGTCCTACTCCCCCGTCAAATGCTCCCGCCGGGCCACCTCGGTGATGCCTTTCACGCGACGCGCAGCCTTCACGATCTTCTGGAGGTGCGAGAGGTTCTCGACCTCGACGAGCACCGAGCCGGTCGCCCGTCCGTCCACCGTCCGCAACTCCATACTCCGCATGTCGGTTCCTGTCGCGCTGACCGCCGCGGCGACGTCCGCATAGAGCCCGCGCCGGTCGGTGCCCTCAAGGGTGAGCCGAACGACGAAGCGCTCGCCCTCCATCTCTTGCCAATCGATGTCGAGCCGCCGCTCCGGTTCGTGGCCGAGCATGAGGAGGTTGGGGCAGTCGGCGCGGTGGATGCTGACGCCCCGACCGCGCGTGACGTAGCCGACCACCGGGTCCCCCGGGACCGGCTGGCAGCACTGGGCGTACCGCACCATCAGTCCATCGACACCCTGGATGCGAACCCCCTTCGTCCCCCCGCGCATTCGGTCCACCAGACGCTCGAACGCGCTTTGCTTTGCGGGGACCTCGGTCGCCGTCTCGTCGTCCGGGTACAGGGCCTTCAGCACCTGAACGACGTTGATGTCCCCCTGCGCCAGCGATGCGATGAGGTGACTGACGTCGGTGAGATTGAACACCGCCGCGACCCGAAGGAGCTCGTCGTCGGCCGGCTTCTCGAGCCGCCGCCGCCGGATCTCGCGGTCGAGCATCTCCCGCCCGATCTTGGCGGAGGAGGCGTGCTCCTCATGACGCAGCCATTGGCGGATCTTGTGGCGGGCCCGACCGGTTCGCACGTGCGCGAGCCAGTCGCGGCTGGGGCGCGCGCTGGGCGACGTCAGGATCTCGACCGTCTCTGAGTTCTTCAGCTCGCGAGACAGCGGGGAGATCCGGCCGTTGACCTTCGCTCCCTGGCAGTGGACGCCGACTTCGGTATGGACGGCGAACGCGAAGTCGATCGGCGTCGCCCCCTTCGGCAGCTGGTGCACATCGCCGGTCGGGGTGAACACGAAGATCTCTTCGGGATAGAGGTCGAGCTTCAGCAGCTCGAGGAACTCCTCCGGGTTTTTCGCGTCGAGCTGCCCTTCGAGGACCTGCCTGAACCAGCTGAGGCGCTCGTCCAGCGCGTCGGTGCGCTTCGCGTCGGTCTTGTATAGCCAATGGGCAGCGATACCGTACTCCGCCGTCCGGTGCATCGCGCGGGTCCGGATCTGGATCTCGAAGAGCTGTCGGCCAGGACCGAAGATGGTGGTGTGCAGCGACTGGTAGCCGTTCGACTTGGGCTGGGCGATGTAGTCCTTGATGCGTTCCTGCACCGGCGTCCACCCATCGTGGATGACACCGAGCGCGTGGTAGCAGTCCGGCACGGTGTTCACGAGGACTCGGATTGCGAGGAGGTCGTAGATCTCCTCGTACGGTTTCTCGCGCTGGCGCATCTTCTTGTAGATGGACCAGAGATGCTTTGGGCGGCCCGTGACCTCGACGTCCGTGATTCCGGCGCCGCTCAACTCGCTCTCGAGGGGATCCCGCAGCCGACTGATGAGGTCTTCCCGCTCCCCGCGCCGTTGCGCCACGAGCTTCGCGAGCTGCTTGTACTCCTCGGTCTCGATGTGCTTGAACGCGAGATCCTCGAGCTCCCAACGCATCCGGGCCATTCCGAACCGGTATGAGAGCGGCGCGTAGAGGTCGCGCGTCTCCTGAGCGATCCGCCTGCGCTTCTCTTCCCCGAGGAACTCGAGCGTCCGCATATTGTGCAGCCGGTCGGCGAGCTTGATGAGAATGACGCGGAGGTCCTTCGCGATCGACAGCAGCAGCTTCCGATAGTTTTCGACCTGCCGCTCCTGCATCGAATTGAGCGGCAGGTTTCCGATCTTCGTCAGGCCGTCCACGATCTGCGCGACTTCCTTTCCGAACTCGCGCTCGATGTCCTCGACCGTGACGGAGGTGTCCTCCACCACATCGTGAATCAGCCCGCTCGCCACCGTGATCGAATCGAGTTGCAGGTCGGCGAGGATCTTCGCGACTTCGACGCAGTGCGACACGTACGGCTCGCCCGACAGGCGTTTCTGCCCCGCGTGAGCGCGTTCGCTGAACTGATACGCCCGCACGAGGAGATCCCGATCCAGCCGCTCCGGGAACGCATCGGGTCCCGATCCCCACCCGGGGATCGCGATGAGCGGTGCGGTCGCGGTCACAGCAGCCCGGCCTCTGCGAAGCTCACGTATCGTCCGCGCCCGATGATGATGTGGTCGTGAACGGGGATGTCGAGCAGCCGACCGGCTGCGACGAGCTGGTCGGTCACCGAACGGTCATCGGCCGATGGTGTCGGGTCGCCACTCGGATGATTGTGCACGAGGATCACGGCCGCTGCCCGCTCGGCGATCGCCTCCCGGAAAACTTCGCGCGGATGCACGAGTGATGAATTCAGAATGCCTCGGGTCACGGTGACATCGCGTTCCAGGCGGTGCTGTGAGTCCAGTACCGCCACGTGAAACTCCTCTACAGGAAGATCCTCGAGCCGCGGGGAGAAGACGCGATAGACATCGCGGGGAGAGCGGAGTGGCGCGCCATCGTCGCGTTCCTCCGCCGCCATCCTCCGGCCAAGCTCGAGCGCTGCATGGACAGACACCGCACGGGCCGTTCCCACGCCCCCGAGGGCCGTCAATGACGCAACCGGCTGGGTGGCAAGGCGCCTGAGGGAGCCGTCTGCGCCGGCGAGGATCGCATGCCCCACGTCGAGCGCGGACCTCCCCTGGCCCCCCGTACCAACGACGATCGCGAGCAATTCCGCGGCACTCAGCGCGTGCGGTCCGAGGTCCTTGAGGCGCTCGCGCGGCCGCTCGGATCGGGGAAGCTCCCGAATACTTAACGTTCTTTGAGAGCGGCGGCCAGACCTGGTATGCACGGGACCTCGCGGAGAAGGATCGTGGCATCGTACTGCCCATCCCCGCGAGGTCCCCATCACCAGCCCGCACCCGTCATCGGGCGGGTGCGACGCTCATCGGTTTTCGCTACGCAGTCGCTCCGTGGCACTTCTTGAACTTCTTTCCCGACCCGCACGGACACGGATCGTTTCTGCCCACGGCCGACCAGTCTGCCGGGGAAGCAGGTGAACCACCACGCGCTGGCGGCTTGAGCGCACCACGCGGCCCGGTGATGACGGGGTCCGTCTTGGCAACAGCACCACGTTTCGGTGCTTCGTCCGGGCCGATGTCCATCGCGGTTTCGGATCCCGCGTCGGGCGCCTGCTGAGGGACGTCCTCGGCGACACCGAGGGCATTGAAACGCCTCGTCGGCCTGGCAGGACCGGTCGGTCCCCGCGACTCTCCGCCCTGACCGAACGCCTCGCCGGGCGGCATGAGCTGGACGCGCAGGAACCGCTCGGTGAAGGTCGTCGCGATGTCCGCCATGAGATCGACGAACATGTTGTACGCCTCGTGCTTGTACTCGATGAGCGGGTCCTTCTGCCCCCACGAGCGGTAGTGGATGGCTCCGCGGAGCTGGTCCAGGTCGTACAGATGGTCCTTCCACTTCTCGTCCAGGACGTTGAGCATCACGAGGGACAGTACGGCATTCGCGTGCTCGCCGAGGGAGGTGATCTTCGTGGCGAACGCTGTCTGGCCGGTTTCGACCGCAAGCGCCTTCACTCCCTCGAGGGTTGTCGGACGCCGCTCCGGTGACTCGAGGTCCGAGATCACGAGGAGGTAGTGCATCAGGAGGTCCTGATGCAGTAGTTCGTAGTCCCACTCGGACTGCTCGTCGTAGGCGCTGAGTGCGGTCTCCACGCGCTTTGCGATCGCGCGCTCCACCATGCCCAGCGCTTCTCCCTTGAGTTCCTCGGCGCCTTCCAGCGCAAAGGACCGCAGCGAGTAGATCACTTCGCGCTGC
>JANPKQ010000334.1:0-10361 GCA_031426115.1 Gemmatimonadaceae bacterium
GTGATCGCCGTCGGGGACTTCGATCCGGCGAGGATCGAGACGCTGATCAAGCAGCGCTTCGGCGGCATCGCGGCGAAGGCAGGTGCCCGCCCGCGGCCGGTGGTTGAAGTGCCGGACAACCGCGCTCCGCTCATTGCGATCGCGACCGACCGCGAAGCGACGGGCTCGAGCGTCGACGTCATCTTCAAGATCCCGCGGCAGGCGACGACGACGGTCGCTGACTATCGGCGTGACCTCATCGAGGGGCTGTACCTCGGCATGCTCAACAACCGGTTTGCAGAGATCTCGCGGAATCCGGATGCGCCCTTCCTCAGTGCTGGTGCCTCGCGGGGCAATTTCTTCGCCCAATCGAAGGATGCGTTCAGCATGGCGGCAACCGTGAAGGACGGCGGGATCGAGCGCGGGGCCGAGGCGCTGCTCACCGAGGCGCGCCGTGTGGACCAGTTCGGATTCCTCGAGTCGGAGCTCGCGCGCCAGAAACAGGCGGTGCTCCGCGCGTACGAGCGGGCGTGGGCCGAACGCGACAAGACCGTCTCCGGTGCGTTCGTCGAGGAGTACATCGGCAACTTCGTCAATGGCGAAGCGATTCCCGGGATTGATTACGAGTACCAGCTCACCCAGCAGCTGATGCCGACGGTGTCCCTCCAGGATGTGAACCAGCTCGCGCGCGGGTGGATCACCGACGAGAACCGGGTGATCATCGCCGAGGCGCCGCTGAAGGACGGCGTGAAGGTCCCGACCGAGGCAGACCTGCTGGCGGTCTTCGACCGGGCCGCGAAGACGACGATCGTTGCGTGGGCGGAGACACTGTCCGAGGCGCCGTTGCTCGGCACGGTGCCGGCGCCGGGGCGCATCGTCAGCACCCGGACGATGCCCTCGGTCGGGATTACGGAGTGGAGACTCTCGAACGGCGCGCGTGTGCTCGTGAAGCCGACGGACTTCAAGGCCGATGAAGTGCTGCTCAACGCGTATAGCCAGGGCGGCACATCGCTCGCCTCCAACGCGGACTACATGTCGGCGGCGCTCGCATCGCAGATCGTCGGACTCGGCGGGCTCGGGAGCTTCAACCGGACCGACCTCGGAAAGAAGCTCACGGGCAAAGCGGCCAGCGTTTCGGCGAGCATTGGCGAGACCAGCGAGGGGCTGACGGGACGTGCGTCGCCGAAGGACATGGAGACGATGTTCCAGCTGATCCATCTCCAGTTCACCGCGCCGCGACTCGATTCCGCCGCATTCCGCGCGTTCCGGAATCAGGTGATGCCGCAGCTCGAGAACCGCAGCTCGTCACCCGAGATGGTATTCGGTGACACCGTACAGGTGACGCTCGCACAGCGGAGCGTGCGGGCGCGCCCGATCACGCCCGCCGTTTTCAATGAAGTGGACATCGCGAAGTCGTATGCGTTCTTCCGGGACCGCTTCGCCGACGCGGGTGACTTCACCTTCGTGTTCGTCGGCAACGTCTCGCCGGATTCGCTGAAGCCGCTCGTTGAACGGTACCTCGCGACGCTGCCAACGAAGGGACGTAAGGAGACGTGGAAGCCCGTCTCGCCGCCGCTGCCGAAGGGCGTCATCCAGAAGACCGTGCGCAAGGGCACGGAGCAGAAGGCGACGACGATCATGGCGTTCACGGGCCCGCTGGTCTACACGCCGGAGAACCGGTTCATCCTGCGTGCGCTCACGGATGTCTTCCAGATCAAGCTCAACGAGACGCTCCGCGAGCAGCTTGGCGGCACTTACAGTCCGAGCGTCGGCGTCATTCCGTCGCGGATCCCGAACCCGGAGTACATGATCCGCGTGGACTTCCAGTCGTCGCCGGAGAACGTCGAGGCGTTGACGCGAAGCGTGTTGAGTCTCGTGGACTCGATCAAGGCGCGCGGGCCGAGCGCGGGCGACGTCGAGAAAGTGCGCGAGCAGCTCATCCGGACGCGGGAGACGGACATCAAGACCAACGCGTACTGGGTCGGCAACATCGCCGGTCGCGACCAGTCGGGCGAGGACATTGCGGGCCTGCTCGAGCCGTACGACCGGTTGATCCGCGGCCTCACGCCGGCGCAGATCCAGGCGGCGGCACGGCTGTACTTCGATACGAAGAATTACGCGCGATTCGTGCTGCTGCCGGAGACGATCGTGCCGTAGCCGGGAGCGGGGCGAACGGCGGCGGGGTGCGATAGTACTGAGCAACTGAGAAGGGCAAGTCTCAAGTCGCCAGTAACTCAGGTCGGCAGTTGCGAGTCTCAGAACACGGGACCCCTTTGTGTCGGGCGTCCGGACGATGGTGCCGGTCGGCCCGCTGCGCGCCGTGGGGGTCCCGAGGTGTCAACTCGCAGACTATTCACTTTCATCACTGTCGACTTGAGACTTGCCCTTCTCGGTTGCTGACGCCTCGCATCTCACGCGTCGGCAGCGTCGCTACTTCGCAGCCCCGCGGTAATCGAGCGGCGGCTTCCGATCTCCGATGAGCGGCGCGTATACAAACCCTGCGCCGCGCTTGCGGTCGAATTCGGCGCGTGCGGCGGCGACGAGCGCCGGCGTCGTCATGAGGTCGTGCACGCTCATCGCGAGTGTCTTCGCGGCGTTGATCATCCCCTTGTGTCCGATACTCATGCCGCCGGCCGCAACGGCCTGCCATGAGTGCGCCGGCGTTCCGGGGACCCACGTCGCCGTGCTGAGACCCGAGTTCGGCACGACCCAGCTCACATCGCCGACATCGGTCGATCCGCCGGCGTCGGATCGCGCGAAGGGACGCACGCGCGATGCGTCCGCGATGTCCACGCGATCGCCGGACAGCGTCGCCGCGAGGCGCTCCGCGAAGGCGCGCTCCTCGGGGGTGTAGGTCAGCCCGCCCACGCGTCGCAGGTTCGCGTCGATCGCACGCGCGAGCGTCTCGTTGGGAAGCAGCGCGTAGACGCCGTTGACGACCTCGACTTCGACCTTCGTGCCGGTGCCGAGTGCGGCGCCCTGGGCCGCGGACTCGAACCGCTGCCACACCTCCTTCACGATCTTCGCGTCCGCATGGCGAGCGTAGTAGTAGACCTCGGCAAAATCCGGCACGACGTTCGGAGCGCTGCCGCCGCTGGTGATGACGTAGTGAATGCGCGTGCCGTCCGGCACGTGCTCGCGCATCATGTTCACCATGTGATCCATCGCCTCGACCGCATCGAGTGCGGACCGGCCGCTCCACGGCGAGGCCGCGGCGTGCGCGGAGACTCCGCGAAAGCGGAACTTGCCGGAGATGTTCGCCAGCGATGATCCCGGGCCTGCGTCGTTGACCGAGCCCGGATGCCAGTCGAGGGCGACGTCCACGTCGGTGAAGAGACCCGCACGCACCATGTAGATCTTGCCGCCGCCGCCCTCTTCGGCCGGCGTCCCGTAGACGCGGATGGTGCCCTTGCCGCCGGTTCGCGCGAGCCAGTCCTTCACCGCGATGCCCGCCGCCACCGAGGCCGTGCCAAAGAGGTGGTGGCCACAGGCATGACCAGCGCCGTGCTCGACGAGCGGCTTGCGCGACGGCTCGGCCGCCTGGGACAACCCGGGCAGCGCATCGAACTCGGCCAGCACCGCGATCACCGGCTTGCCGCTCCCGTAGCTCGCGACGAACGCCGTCGGGATGCCGGCGACGCCCGCATCCACCTTGAACCCGGCCTTCGTCAGCTCTGCCTGGAGCAGCTTCGAGCTCGCGTGCTCCTGGTAGCCGACCTCCGCCAGCGACCAGATCCGGTCGGCGATCGCCACATACTCTGCCCGCCGCGCATCGATCGACGCGGCAAGCTGGGTCTTCGCGTCCTGGGCACGCGCGCTCGGCGAGAGGGCGATACACGCGAGCAGGGAGATGATGAGACGTCGGAACATTCGGACCTTCACGGGGCGAGGGATGAGCGAGGTTAGACCACGGATGGAGGCGCGGCAAGGGCCCGACGAACTGCGTACTGGGGTATTGCGTACGCACTGACCGCGACTTCGTACGGATGGGCACTGCTTACTGCGCACGCATTGCGTACTCGCTACTGCGCACGGTTGCACCGCCGCTCCGCCCGCAGTCGGCTCGCGGCTCCATCCCGGTCTTACTGACCGAACCGCCACGACCGGTAGTTTGCTTCGGCGGGCTCCGGGACGTACGATGGGTGCCGGGGATCACAGGAAAAAGGCGAGCGCTTGCCGTGGTCAGCATGGCGAGTAGCCCCGAGGACGGGGAGGCGCGGTGGCGCGATGACGAAGAAGCGGAGCTCGACCGGTCGCAACGCCGGTCAACGACCGGAGGCGAGCGACACGCCGCGGCCGCTGACTCCGCTCGCCACCGTCGGCATCGGGGCCTCCGCCGGCGGGCTCGACGCATTCGTCCGGCTGCTGCACAACCTGCCGGAGAAGACTGGCCTGGCGTACGTCTTCGTGCAGCATCTCGATCCGGAGCACCCCAGCATCCTCCCCGAGCTGCTCGCCCGCTCGACGAGCATTCCGATCGTGCATGCGACCGACGGCGGGCGGGTGGAGGTCGATCACGCCTACGTCATCCCCTCGAACACGACGATGACCGTCACCGACGGTCATCTCCGGCTGATTCCCAGGGCCAAGGGCCGCGGGCCGCATCTCCCGGTGGACACCTTCCTCAAATCGCTCGCCGACGTGCACGGCAGCGCAGCGGTCGGCGTGATTCTCTCCGGCTCCGGATCCGACGGCACGAAGGGCATCGCCGCTATCAAGGAAGCGGGCGGGATCACGATGGTGCAGGACAGCGGATCGGCGCAGTATGCGAGCATGCCTCAGCACGCGATCGATACCGGCGCAGTGGACTTCATCCTTCCGCCGGAAGACATCGCCCGGCAGCTGGTGCGGCTCGCCGGGCACCTCGCACGACATCCGGCCGAGGCCGCAGAGGGTGAGGTGCAGTTGCCCGCGAGCGAGGAGGAGGAGATGCGGCGCATCCTCGCGCTCCTCCACAAGCGGACCGGCGTGGACTTTCAGCACTATCGCCGCGGCACCGTGAACCGCCGGGTGCTGCGGCGCATGCTGGTGCACAGGCAGGATACGCGGACGGAGTACCTCGCGCACGTCCGGCTCGATCCGTCGGAGCTCGATGCGCTGTACGAGGACCTGCTCATCGGAGTGACCAGCTTCTTCCGCGATCCCGAGGTCTTCGAGGCGCTCCGGTCAACGGGCTTCCCCGAGCTGATGCAGGCACGAGCGCCCGACGCACCGATTCGCATGTGGGTAGCCGGCTGTGCCGGGGGCGAGGAGGCCTACTCGCTCGCCATCGCCCTGCTCGAGTTCCTCGGCGACGCAGCGTCGAGTGTTCCGATCCAGATCTTCGGGACGGACCTCAGCGAAGCGTCGATCGCCACGGCGAGGGCGGGACTCTACCCGGCCACGATCGCAACGCAGGTCTCCGCCGAGCGGCTTGCCCGATTCTTCATTGCTGAGGCATCGGGCTACCGTATCCGCAAATCCGTTCGCGATCTCTGCGTATTCGCGCGGCATAACCTCGTTCGCGACCCGCCGTTCTCGCACCTCGATGTGGTAAGTTGCCGGAACGTGATGATCTACCTGTCTCCGCCGCTCCAGCGGCGTGTCCTGCCGGTATTTCATTATGCGCTCGAGCCGCATGGCCTGCTCGTGCTCGGGACGGCTGAATCCGTCGCGGCCGCGTCGGAGCTGTTCACGCCGCTCTCGAAGCGTCATCGGATCTACGCGGTTCGCTCGAGTTCCACGCGGTCGCTCGACATGCCGTCCGACAGCACCCCCGCAGTGCGCACACCACCGCGGCGTCGCGTATCGCGGTCCACGCCGCTGTTCATCAGCCCCGAGGAGATCGAAGCGGAGGCTGATCGGCTCGTCATCGCCCGATTCGCGCCTCCTGGCGTGGTCGTGAACGAGCACATGGACGTCGTGCATTTCCGTGGGGATACGAGCCGCTTTCTCACCCATTCGCCGGGCCTTGCGAGCCTTCAGCTGCTTCGGCTCGCGCGGAGCGAGCTCGGTCCGCCGCTCCGGGCTGCGTTGCGCGAGAGCGGGCTGAAGGGACACCTCGTGCATGAGGGCGGCATCGTGCTTCAGGATGCCGACGTCATTCGGCGGGTGGCAATCGATGTGCTTCCGTTCCGCTCGGCGGTTGCCGGCGCCCGCTACTTCGTGGTCCTCTTCCGCGAGGAGGAGGTGCACCCGGTTCCCCCCGCTGGCGAAGGGGCGAGCCCTGCGACGTCGCGCGCTGCCCGACCGCGTGGAGAGCGGAAGGAGAGCGCAAAGTTGCGCCAGGAAGTCGCCACGACGAGGCGCTACCTCCAGGATCTCGTCGAGCAGCACGAGGCGGCCACCGAGGAGCTGCGAGCGGCAAACGAGGAGATCCAATCGAGCAACGAGGAGCTCCAGAGCACGAACGAGGAGCTGGAGACGACGAAGGAGGAGATCCAGTCAACGAACGAAGAGCTCTCGACGCTGAACGAAGAGCTGAGCCACCGCAATCGTGAGCTCGCCGCGCTCTCCAGTGACCTTTCGAATGTTCTCACGAGCACGACAATCCCGATCGTCATCGTCGGGCGCGATTTGAAGCTTCGGCGCTTCACGCCGGCGGCGGACAGGATTATGAAGGTTCTCCCGACGGATGCGGGGCGGTCGCTCAGTGATGTAAGGCTCCGCTTCGTGCTGCCCGACCTCGACGGGATGATCCAGGCCTCGATCGACACTCTGACAGTTGGCACGACGGAGTTCCAGGATGTCGATGACTGCTGGTGGGCGTTGACGGTCCGACCCTACCGGACGATCGATCGACACATCGATGGTGCGGTGCTCGTGTTCACGGACATCGATGCGACCAAGCGCCTCGTCGCGCTCGCTCAGGAGGCGGCGGATGCGCGCGGGCGCCTCCTGATGGTCGCCGAGGAGGGGCGCGCGCTCGCCGACAGCGCACGGCAGCTCGCGGAGCAGGCGAACGCGGCCAAGGGGACCTTCCTTGCGAGCATCAGCCACGACCTTCGGACACCACTGAACGCAATCGCCGGGTACACGGAACTGATGGAGATGGGTCTTCGCGGACCGGTGACCGACACGCAGCTCGCGGACCTGTCGCGGATCAAGCGCAGCTCCAGGCACCTCCTGTCGATGATCAACGACATCCTGAACTTCGCCAAGCTGGAGTCGGGGACGCTGCAGTTCGAGATCGAGAATGTGCCGATCGCGACGATGGTGGCCGAGCTGGAAGACCTGTTCTCGTCCCAGCTACAGCGCAAGGGTATGCAGTTCGGGCCCTGCGTCTCCGATGCGGTTGCACGTGCCGACCGCGAGAAGCTTCGGCAGATCCTCATCAACCTTCTCACCAACGCGATCAAGTATACCAATGCGGGCGGCACGATCGGCATCGAGTGCTCGACCGCGAACGGGAACGCCCGCATCGATGTCTGGGATACGGGGATCGGCATTGCGCGCGATCAACTCGAGTCGATCTTCGAGCCGTTCGTCCAGGTGAACCGCGGGTTGACCACCCCGTCTCCCGAGGGGATCGGCCTCGGCCTCGCCATCAGCCGGGAGCTCGCGCGTGCGATGCAGGGAGACCTCACCGTGGCAAGCGCGCCGGGGGAGGGCTCGCACTTCGTCCTGACCCTGCCCGCCGCGGATGTCACCGATCGGCGCCCATTGTCGCTGCTGCGATAGCGCACAGTCGGTGGCGCGACGGCCGGAAAAACGAGCGGCCCGCATCACTCGATGCGGGCCGCCTGACGTTTTGCCGGCTCTCTCGAGCGCTATCGAGTTGGCACAGGCGCGGCAACTGCGGGCGTCGGAGCGGCGTTCTTCCCCGCGTCGAGATCGTTCCAGTTCATGATCGCGTTGAAGCCCATGATGTAGGTGCCCTGGGTCTGCCAGCGCCAGAATGGCCGGATCGCGAACATCACGACGTGGCCGCTGCCGATCGGCGAATCGATGATCGTCGGGCGGTTGGACAGCGCTTCACCGCCGGCTAGTGTGCCGGAGAGGAGCATGTCATCCGCCTGCGCCGGGAACTGCATCACGATCCGCGGACGCATGTTGTCGAGCATCCGCGGTCCCGCCGGTGCGCCGGCCCCGAACCCGCCGCCGCGGCCGCCGCGACCACCGGCAGCTCCCTGCGCGGCGGTGGCGCCGGTGGACGGAGCTGCCGGGGTCCACATCGTGTTCGGCTCCCACGTCGAGAGGCGAAGCTGGGTGGACATCGGGTTCGTGTTCTGCCAGGTGCTGGCCCCGCGGCCACCACCGCCGGCCCCACCCGCTGCACCTGCGGCACCACGACCCCCGGCGGTGCTTACCTGCGCGGCCGCGGTTTGTCCCGCATCGAACAGCGGGCTCTGGTTGAAGTACACCGGGATCTGGTTGTTGACGAAGCCGTACGCGATCGGGCTCCGCATGTCGGTAATGATGCCGCGGAGGATCGAGCCGCGGGCAACGAGCCCCGGGGCGTTCTCCTCGACGCTGACGCCGGGGGTGAGGCTGAACTGCGGGAAGAGCGTCGCGGTCCCGCCCTCGGTGATCAGCGTCCCACCCTGCTGCACGAACTCATACAGGTTCCGAAGGCCTTCCATGCCCATCCCGTAGCGCACGTCTGCCGTCGAATCGGGGTAGCCCAGGTTCGGCGTCTCGGCCGACTTCCGGTATGGAACCGGATTGCCGCTCGTCGGCTTCTCTGCGCCGACGCCGGTCTGGCCGTGGGGGAAGACGATGACGTCGTACTTCGCGCGAAGATTCGGCTCGCGGAGCTTCTGGTCGGAGAAGTACTGGAAAGGCACGCCGTACGTTTCGAGCGCGGCGCGGACCCAGCCTTCATCCTGGGTGCGCTGCCAGTTGTGCACATAGCCGATGCGCGGGATATCGAGGTCGTGCGTCTTCACGGCCGGCGCGCTGCCCATCGCATAGCCGCTGAGGCCGAGGTCGCGGAGGGCGGCCTCGAGCTGCGCGCGCGGTGCGTTTGGGATGATGAAGGAGCCCGCCATGAAGCGCTGGCCGCCCGCGTCGAACGCATCCTCGGCCGCCGCCATCTTCACGTTCGGGAAGCGGAAGCGCAGCGTCACCATGTTGTTGTCGCTCGTGTGCGCGACGACGACGGTGTTGCCGCTGCCGGTGATACCGCCGGGCGCTTTCACATCGGCGGTGACCGGAGCCATGCTCGCCGCCAGCAGCGACTTGTCGGTCACCGGCGTGATGACCAGGTTGCGCATCATCGGGAAGGTCCAGCCCGTGTCATCGTACGGCGACGGGTTGGTCGTCGGGTAGTTCTGCACCGAGAAGTACATGTCGGCGAGCGTGCGGTATGGCTGGTCGCCGCGGACGATCCAGTCGCCCGCCTTCACGTCCATGCTGCCGACCTTGAAGGCCGAGCTCGCGACGTGGAACTCGAGGCCCTGACGGCGCAGGTCGTTGACCGCGGTCGCCGCGTCGGACTTGCGATGCTGGGTGGAGGGGATGACCCAGCCGTAGGTCGGGCCGTTCTTCCCCTTGTTCACCGCGTTCTTGTTCTTGATCCAGTAGTTCTCGAGGTAGATGTCCTTGTTCCGCGCGATGTGGTTCAGCGAGATGAGGACGCCGGACTGCTGGATGTTGGTGTTGTTACGAGGGCCCCAGTTGATGCTCGGGAGCGCCGGGTTCGGCCTGAACCACTCCTTGCTGGTCGCGCCCCCGCCCTGGACGACACGGTTCTGCGGGCCGTAGCCCATCACTTCGTAGAATCGACCGATCGCGTTGTGGCTGTGGGCGATGAAGAACATGTAGTTCGGGACCCAGCCATCGTAGAAGCCGTAGGTCCAGACGCCCGGCACCCCACGCTTCGTCATCTCCATGACATCGGCCTGCGCCAGCATCCACCACTCGTTGACGGTGATCGGGTCGATCTGGTCGTTGTACGGGCCGGTGCCCGTCGATGAGTAGAGGTAAGTGGACTGCTCGTGCAGGTCGTGCAGCACCGTCGGCTTCCACTCGATGAACGTCTTCGTCGTGTTCTTCGTCAGGGCGAGGAACTGCCCCATGCCGTCGCGGTTGTTGTCATGCTGGACGTACTTGCCCCAGTACATCAGGGGAAGCTGCGCCGCACCCTGGGCACTGGCGTTCTTCTCGTTGTATTTCCAGGTATCCACCATCCGCTCGCGGCCATCGACTTCGATCACCGGGGTGATGAAGGTGATGACGTTGTTGCGGATCTGGTTGATGAACGGCGTCTCCTCGACGACGAGCCGGTAGGCGAGCTCCATCAGCATCTCCGGACCGCCGGTCTCGGTGGAGTGCATGCCGCTCGTGATCCAGTAGAGCGGCTTCGCGGTCTGGATGAGCTGGCGCGCCTGCTCCTCCGTGGTGCGGCGGGGGTCGGTGAGCTGCTCGAGCATCCCCTTGTAGCGCTGGAGGTCGCGGATGGT
>JANPKQ010000335.1:0-14391 GCA_031426115.1 Gemmatimonadaceae bacterium
ACTACAATCTCGAGAAGGCACGAAAGCAATGGACGCAGGCGCGCACGATGATGAAGTGCTTCGAGCACTGGTTCGGCCCGTACCCGTGGTACGAGGACGGCTACAAGCTGCTCGAGGTCCCGAACTCCGGGATGGAGCACCAGAGCGCAGTGTCGTACGGCAATTACTACGAGAACGGCTACCGCCGCCGTGAGAGCTCGGGAACGGGCATCGGCTTCGAGTTCGACTTCATCATCATCCACGAGAGTGCCCACGAGTGGTGGGGCAACAACATCACGGCGAAGGACAACGCCGACATGTGGGTGCATGAGAGCTTCGCGAACTACGCCGAGGGGATCTACGCGGAGTGTCTGCTCGGCAAGGATGCGGCGTCGCGATACATCATCGGCAATCGGCGCGGCATCCGGAACGACCGCCCCATCATCCCGGCGTACGGCGTCAACGACCAGGGCTCCGGCGACATGTACCCGAAGGGCGGGGAGATGCTGCACACGATCCGCCAGATCGTGGACAACGATGAGAAATGGCGCTCGATCCTCATCGGGTTGAACCGGACGTTCCGCCACCAGACGGTGATGGGGAGCCAGATCGAGGAGTACATCAGCACGGCGGCAGGGACGAACCTGCGGAAGGTGTTCGACCAGTACCTTCGCACGACGATGATCCCGACTTTCGAGTACCGGATCTCGGGCGACACCCTGTCGTATCGCTGGACGACGGTGGTTCCCGGCTTCGACATGCAGCTTGCGGTGACGCTCGCGGATTCCGGCTATGCCGTGATTCGCCCCTCGGAACGCTGGCAGCACACCCCGCTGCGGCTCTCGAACCCGACTGTCTTCAGGGTGAAGCCGGATTACTACGTAGTCCCGAAGCCCGTCGGCGGGACGGGAGAGTAAATGAAAAGCCCCGTCGGCAGTGGCCGGCGGGGCTTCGTCAAACAATCTCCCGAGTCAGGGCTGCGGCGCCCGGGTCTCGAGCGCGATGACCCGTGCCTCGAGCGCGAGTCGGCGTGCGCGCGTCGCAGCAACCGAATCGCCGAGCGCATTGACCGCGACCGTCTTCACGAACTCCTCACGTCTCAGCGAGTCGAGCCGGACGGTGAGCTGTGCGACCTGCGCATCATATGTCCGGAGCACGTCGACGAGCCGCCGGTTCTCGGCGATCCCCTCGATCATGCTGCGCCGCGCATCGTCCGCGCGTGTGAACCAGTTCCCCGATTCGGCGGTCACCGTGACAGTGGCGAGCCTGCCGATCTTCGCGCTATCGGGCGCCGGCTCGACTTGAGCAGAGAGCGATGCCGCGCTCAGGATCGTGAGGACGGCAGCAACGGCATATCTATGAAAGCAGCGCATCAGAGTCGGGGCAAAGGAATGAGGGCGGGGAGCACCAGAGGCGCTCTCCGTCGGTCACCGGGACTTGCTGACTTGCATGCGTCGGCGGGGGACGCGAAATGGGGCTCGAGCTGACCAGAGATGGCGCCGAGATCCGTCAGTTAATGTAACCGGTTGGAGCCAGCGACGTAGGCGTCTGTTTACATTTCTTTTGTGATCTTTGCCTAGTTGGACGCAGGTCACAATACCGCCCGAAGCCACCGAAAACCGGTAAGGATCGCCTCTCTCCATGGACGCTCGAACGGCGTCCGCGTATCGTCGAGTTCGCTGACGGCGTCCTTGGTAAGCATCCACGCTGTCCTCCGGAGCCAGACCATGCGAAAACCCCTGACCTTCATTGGCTCCTTCATCGGGAGCTACCTCGGCTGGTACCTCGGAGCCCAGATCGGCATGACGACCGCTTTCATCGTCAGCATGATCGGGTTGGGCGCGGGGATCTACTTCGGGGGCCGCCTGGCCGCCCGCCTCGTGGAGTAAGGAGGAGGGTCTGTAGGCTGGCGACTGCGCCTCTGACAGCTCGTTGCACGGGTCGCCCATCATACCACGCGCAAGGACCGCTGGAAGCCCAAGGCCGACAGCCTGAAGCCGAAAGCTGCATCCTCCCACCCGACAGTCGAAGAACGCGCGACGAGCTGACAGAGGCTGAGGGGCGGGCTGTCAGTGCACTCGCCTCCGCCCGTACCACGCGCGTGCCGGGTGAGTACATTAGGGGGTCTCCCCCACCTACTCGCCCTCAGCCGCCCCGCCACAATGACCAGATCCTCGACGCTCGTCGCCGGCATGCTGCTTTCGCTCGGCGGCGTCGCCGCGCCCGCGCTCGCGCAGGTGCAGACGCCCCCGGCCGCGCAGACCCCAGCGCAGCGCCCGCCAGTCACCTTTGCACCGAGCGGTCGCGCCAGCACGGCGATCAGCGTCGGCGGCGCCGGTGGCGGCGGTCCGATGATCTCCATCGACTACGGCCAGCCGCACGCCAGCGGCCGTGAAGTTTTCGGGACGCTGGTCCCGCTCGATAGCGTCTGGCGCGCCGGTGCCAACCGCGCGACGCAGCTCACCACGGATGTCCCGCTGACGATCGGTGGGACGAAGCTCGCTCCAGGGAGCTATACGCTCGCGCTCTATGCGTCGAAGACGCAGCCGAGGCTCGTCATCAACTCGCGCACGCGGCAGTGGGGCATTCCCTACAGCGCGACCGGCGAGATTGCGCGCGTTCCGATGCGCGTGCGGACGCTGACCGAGGCCGTGGAGACCTTCACGATCGCGCTCGTCCCCAATGCGACGCGCCCCGGGCTCGGCGCGCCGCCAGCGCCCGGAACCGGCGTCCTGACGATGACCTGGGGAACGATGCAGTTCTCCGTCGATTTCAGCGCGCAGCCGTAAGACTCCTCCCAGGCCTTTCCCCATGAACCGCCTCAAGCAGCTGCACGACGCCGGGACCTCGATCTGGCTCGACTACATCGACCGGACGATCCTCCGCAACGGCGATCTCGCCCGACGAATCCGTGAGGATTCGTTGACCGGGATGACGTCGAACCCGACGATTTTCGAGAAGGCGCTGGCCGAGGGCACCGCCTACGACGACCAGCTCGGCGAGGCGAAGAAGGAGCTCACGACCTGGCAGCTGTTCGAGTTGATCGAGACCGAAGATGTGCGCGCAGCCTGCGACCTGTTCGCGGGCGTGTTCACGTCCACGCGCGGTGCTGATGGCTACGTGTCGATCGAGGTGTCGCCGGCCGTCGCGCACGACGCCGACGCGACTGTCGAGGAGGCGCGACGGCTGTGGGCCGCCGTGGATCGCCCGAACGTGATGGTCAAGGTGCCGGGCACACCCGACGGCGCCCGCGCCGTGCGCCGGCTCATCGCCGATGGGATCAACGTCAACATCACGCTGCTCTTCTCGGTCGAAGCACACCGGCGCGTCATCGATGCGTACCTCGCCGCTCTCGAGCAGCGCGTCGAGGGGGGACAGCCCATCGACGCGATTGCTTCCGTCGCGAGCTTCTTCGTGAGTCGCGTGGACACCGAAGTGGACAAGCGGCTCGACGCGAAGATCGCGACAGCCTCACCGACCGACCGGCCTGCCCTCGAAGCGCTGAAGGGCAAGGCGGCCATCGCGAACGCGCGCCTCGCATACCGGCTCTTCCGCTCGATGTTCAGCGGGCCGCGCTGGGACGCCCTCGCCGCGCAGGGCGCTCGCGTCCAGCGGCCGCTGTGGGCGAGCACGGGTACGAAGAATCCTGCCTATCGCGATGTGATCTATGTGGAACAGCTCACCGGACCCGACACCGTCAACACGATGCCCCCTGCCTTGATCGATGCGTTCCGCGATCATGGCGAGGTGCGCCGCACTGTGGACACCGATCTCGACGAGGCCGAGCGGACGATCGCTGCGCTCGCCGCTGGTGGGATTCCGCTGCCGGACGTGACGGAGAAGTTGCTCGCCGACGGTCTCGCGAGCTTCCAGAAGTCGTTCGACACGCTGATCTCGGGTCTCGAGCGCAAGGCGCAAACGCTCGGCCGGGAGCTGGTGCGCAGCCGCTAGGCGCACCTCAACTCCGTGAACAATTTCCGATACGCACGAACCAAGATCGTCTGCACGCTCGGCCCTGCCAGCTCCACGCCGGCGGCAATTCGGGGGCTGATGGAAGAGGGGCTGAACGTGGCCCGGGTCAACTTCTCGCACGGTACGCACGAGCAGCACGAGCAGACGATCGCGATGGTGCGAACGCTCGCCGATGAGATGGAGCGCCCGGTCGCCATCCTGGCCGACCTCCAGGGACCGCGCATTCGCATCGGCCACCTCGAGAAGTCGATGTTCGTGCACGAGGGCCAGGACGTCGTCTTCGTCCCGGAAGGGGCGGAGACACCGGGCGAGATTCCGATCACCTATGAGGCGCTCGCCGACGATGTCCGCACCGGCGATCGCATCCTCGTCGACGACGGCCTCCTCGACTTCCTCGTCCTCGAAGTGCGGGGCAGTCGTGTCGCCGCACGGGTGATTCACGGCGGTGAGCTGCGCAGCCACAAGGGGATGAACCTCCCCGGCGTGCAGGTCTCCGCGCCATCGATCACCGACAAGGACCGCGCCGATGTCGTTTTCGCGGTCGAGCATCAGCTTGATTACGTCGCGCTGAGCTTCGTGCGTCGCGCCGAGGACATCTCGTCGCTCCGCGAGCTCGTCCCGAAGTGGATGCTCATCTGCGCCAAGATCGAGAAGGATGTCGCGCTCTCCAACATCGAGAGCATCCTCCGCGCATCGGACGCGGTCATGGTCGCGCGCGGCGACCTTGGCGTCGAGCTGCCGTTCGAGGAAGTCCCCACGGCGCAGAAGCGCATCATCGCGCTCGCGAATCGCTTCGGCAGGCCGGTCATCACGGCGACGCAGATGCTCGAGTCGATGGTCCAGAACCCGCGCCCGACGCGGGCCGAGGCCAGCGATGTCGCCAACGCGATCCTCGACGGCACCGACGCGGTGATGCTGTCCGCGGAGACGGCGGCGGGCGCGTTTCCGCGGCTTGCGGTGGGCGCGATGACCCGGATCATCACGCAGATGGAGTCGCACCCGGCGCCCCCGAAGGGGAACGAGATGGTTCGCCCCCGCGACGGCGTCGTCTCGACCGAGGAAGCGATCGCGGCCGCCACCGTCGCGGCATCGCGCATGCTCGGCGTCCCCGCCGTCGTCGTCTTCACGAAAAGCGGGTTCACGGCGCGCATCGTCGCGTCGCACCGCCCGGACGTGCCGATCCTCGCGCTGACCGACGAGGTTCGCACCTATCGTCAGCTTGCGCTCGTGTGGGGGGTCATCCCGGCGCTCGTGAAGCACTGCAACAGCTACGATGAGATGGTCGAGCTCGGGCTTCGCGAGGTGCGTGCACGCAATCTCGCCCAGCCGGGCGACCGGGTGATCCTCACCGCTGGCGTTCCGTTCGACGAGCCCGGCACGACCAACACGCTCAAGGTCGAGCGGGTGTGAAGCTCACCTTCCTCGGGACGGGGACGAGCTTTGGCGTGCCGCAGATCGGCTGCCATTGCGCTGTCTGCCGCTCGACGGATCCGCGCGATCGCCGCAGCCGGGTGGGCGCCCTCGTCGAGACCGACGGAGGGACGCGGCTGCTGATCGACACCCCGCCGGAGCTGCGGATGCAGCTCATTCAGGCCGGGATCGACCGTGTCGATGCAGTGCTCCTCACGCACGATCACGCGGATCACACCCACGGCATCGACGACATCCGCGCGATCTCCCTCCGGCGCGCGGCGGCACTGCCGATCTATGGACCCGCAGATAGCCTGGAGCGTCTGGCCCACCGCTTCCCGTACATCTTCGACGACACCATCCGCCCGTTGCCCGGCACGACGAAACCGGAGGGCCACGGCCGGCCGCTGGAGGCGGGGCAGAGCGTCACGATCGGCGACATCGACGTCACTCCGGTGATCGTGCCGCACGGCTCGGTGCGCGTCTTCGCCTATCGTATCGGCCCGCTCGCGTACGTCACCGACGCGAAGTCGCTGCCCCCTGACGCCATCGCCCTGTTCAGCGGTGTGAAGGTCCTCGTCATCAACGCGCTTTTCCGCACGGAGCATCCGACGCATCTCAGCTTCCCCGAGGCGATCCGGGTGGCAGCGGAGATCGGCGCCGAGCGCACGTACCTCACGCACCTGACGCACGACAACTTCCACGCCGATCTCGAGGCGGAGCTGCCTCGCGGCGTCACCCCGGCCTTCGACGGCCTCACCGTTCGGATCGACTGACATGGCGCTCCGCCTCGACTACACCAACATGCTCGCCCCCGCGGTCGCCCATGGCGTCCCGGCCGACGCGTGGCAGTCCGCCGCGCGCGAGTTCACGCGGGTGCACGAAGCCGCTGCCGCCCAGCGCACGAGCGGTGCCCTCGGCTTCCTCGACCTGCCCGGCGACGCGGCCCTCCGCGACCAGAGCGTGCGCTTCGCCGAATCGCGGAGCGGAAGCTACGACGACATCGTCGTGCTCGGCATCGGCGGCTCGGCCCTCGGACCGGTCGCGCTGCGCACGGCCCTGCGCCCTCCGTATTGGAACCTCCTCGATGCGAAGCGGCGCCGCGGCTCGCCGCGGCTGCACGTCCTCGACAACGTCGATCCGCGCACGATGGCGGCGTTGCTCGTGCAGGTCGATCTCGCGCGCACGCTGTTCATCATCACGTCGAAGTCCGGTGGGACCGCGGAGACGATGGCGCAGTACCTCATCGTGCACGAGCGGCTTGGGGCCGCCGGCCTCGATCGCACGCGCCACCTCGTCTTCGTCACCGACCCGCGTCAGGGCGCCCTTCGGCCCATCGCCGAGCGGGAGGGGATTCCCGCGCTCGACATCCCGTCGAACGTCGGCGGACGCTTCAGTGTCCTCAGCCCGGTGGGGATGCTTCCCGCGGCGCTCATCGGGATCGACGTCGCGGCGCTGCTGAAAGGCGCGGCCGCTATGGGTGATCGATGCGCCACGTCTGACCTGTCGAGGAATCCCGCGGGCGCCTACGCCCTCCTGCAATGGCTCGCGGATACGCACGCCGGCGCGCACATCCACGTCATGATGCCCTACGCCGACGCCCTGCGGGACTTCGCCTCGTGGTTCGTGCAGCTCTGGGCGGAAAGCCTCGGCAAGATCCTCCCGGCCGGCGGCTCCGTGGGCCCGACACCGCTCGCCGCGCTGGGAGCGACCGACCAGCACAGCCAGGTTCAGCTTTTCATGGAAGGCCCGCCGGACAAGACGGTGACTTTCATCGGCGTCGCGGACGCGCAGGGCGACATCGAAATTCCCAATGCGTACCCCGACGTTCGCGACCTGAGCTACCTCGGCGGAAAGTCCCTCGGCGCGCTGCTCGATGTCGAGCGCCGTGCTACCGCGGGCGCACTGGCGAAGCGCGGCCGCCCCAACATGACCATGACCCTCGATCGCGTCGATGCCGCTCACGTCGGCGAGCTCATCATGCTGCTCGAGATCGCGACGATCTACGCTGGCGCGCTGTATGGCGTGGACCCGCTCAACCAGCCCGGTGTCGAGCTCGGCAAGCAGTTCACGTACGCCATGATGGGACGGCCCGGCTCCGAGGCGGCTCGTCGGGAATGGGACACGCTCCCGAAGCCGGACCCGCGGCACATCATCTGAACAGTCGCCGGGCCGCGGACGACGTGCACCGCGGACGATTACGGACAGGTTCAACGGCAACGTCCAACTACAGCCGCGGACGAACGCGGACTAACGCGGACAAGTTCAACGGCTGCGGCATCAGGCGACTCGTGGCCGTGCCGTCGTCGTTGAAATCGCCCCTGCAGTTGTCCGCGCGGTCCGCGGCTGCAGTTTGCAGGCGACCCGGCTTTGCGCCTGAACCTGGTAGCCGCGGCTCGTGATCCGGAGCCCGGCAGGTGACTCGAATGTCCACTTGCCCTCCGCGGCAAGGCGGGTGACTTTCCACTCGGAACCAATCCCTGAGGAACAGCAATGCAGCAGCAGCTCGAGATGCAGGCGAACGTGTTCGGCGGCGACGTCGTCGTCGGGAAGGGCCGCGTCACCGTGAAGAAGGAATCCGCGCTCGCGTCCCCGAAGATGGACGCGCTGGCGCGTGCGGCGGTTTTCGGTGATGCCGAGGAGCGCGACCGCGCCCGGTGGCTGATCTGGGAGATCGGCCAGGCCGTCGGTGTACGCGCCGCCTCGATCGACGAGTTGTATCGCGCGCGCGGCCGCGGCGAGATCCGCGGCTTCACCGTGCCGGCGATCAACATCCGCGGCGCGACTTACGACACGGCACGCGCCATCTTCCGCACCGCCATGCGGCTGCACGCCGGAGCGTTCATCCTGGAGATCGCCCGGTCGGAGATCGCCTACACCGACCAGCGCCCGACCGAGTATGTCGCCGTGCTTCTCGCCGCTGCATTGCGCGAAGGGTTCCGCGGGCCCGTGTTCATCCAGGGTGATCACTTCCAGGTCAACGCGAAGAAGTTCGCCGTGGACCCGAAAGCCGAAGTCGCCGCCGTGAAGCAGCTCGCGCTCGAGGCGATCAGCGCCGGGTTCTACAACATCGACGTCGATACGTCGACGCTCGTGGACCTGTCGAAGCCGAACCACGCGGAGCAGCAGCGCGCTAACTATGAGACCGCGGTCGATATCGTGCGCTACGTGCGCAGCCTCGAGCCGAAGGGAGTGACGATTTCCATTGGCGGCGAGATCGGTGAGGTTGGCACGGAGAACAGCACCGTCGAGGAGCTGCGCGCGTTCATGGACGGGTTCAACCGCACCCTGGAGAAGCAGGCACCAGGGATGCCCGGTCTCTCGAAAATCAGCGTGCAGTCCGGGACGTCCCACGGCGGTGTCGTCCTGCCCGACGGATCGATTCAGGAGGTCAACATCGACTTCGATACGCTCGATGAGCTCTCCGCGGTCTCCCGCACCGAGTACGGGCTCGCGGGTGCCGTGCAGCACGGCGCGTCAACGCTGCCGGACGCGGCGTTCGACAACTTCCCGCGCGTCGAGACGGCGGAGATCCATCTGGCGACAAACTTCCAGAACATGCTGTACAACCATCTCCCGACGCCTATGCGGGAGGAGATTTACGAGTGGCTCCGGAAGAACGCGGTGGACGAACGCAAGGCGAAGGATTCGGACGAGCAGTTCTTCTACAAGACCCGCAAGAAGGCGCTCGGACCGTTCAAGCGTGCGCTCTGGGATCTCCCCGAGATCGTCAAGACGGCCATTTCGCGCGCCTACGACGAGAAGTTCGAGTTCCTCTTCTCGAAGCTCGCGATTGGCGGGACCGCGGACGCTGTGGCGCGCTCCGTCGAGGCACCCGAGCGTCACATGCCGCTCCCGGGCCAGGAGCCCGGGGTGGTGGCAGCCCCGGATGATCCCGACGCAGGAGAATGAGCGGCGGGAACGAGCATCTTTCAGCGCTCTGGCTTGCGACGCTTCAGCGGCTGGCGGACCGCGCCGCGCATGACGTTCGCAATGCGCTGAACGGCGTCGCCGTCAACGTCGAGGTGGTGCGAAGCAGGGCAGGCCGCGGGGCGGAGGGCTCGGCCATCGCCCCATTTGCGACGGCCGCTGCCGCGCAGGTCGAGATCCTCACAGCGCAGGTGGATGCGCTGGTGGCGCTTCTCCGTCCCGCCACGGTGCCGGTGGACCTCGGCGTGCTGCTCGGGCGACTCACGGCGCTGGTCCAGGATACGACGGGCAAGGATGTCATCACCCTCGACCTGCCCGCGAACTCCGGGTCGGTGACGAGCAGCGCTGGGGGGGATGCGACGCGGCTGGCTGTGTCGGGCGCATTCCTCGCCGCGCTCGAGCGTCCGGGCGGGGTCGTCTGCCGGCTCGGTACGGACGAGGCGCCAACGGTGTACATTTCGTCCAGCGCGGGCGAGTCCTTCGTCGTCGCGCAGGACATCGTCGACACGGTGACGGCCGCGGGCATTCAGCTCCGGTCGTCCCCGGACGGCATCACGTTGTCCTTTCCCTCCAGCTCCCGGGATTGATGGGTTCTGAAAGCATGACGCAGGCGAAGATTCTGATCGCGGACGATGAGCGCTCGATCACCGATGGGCTGAGCGCCATTCTGGCCGATGAGGGATATACGGTCGAGATCGCGCTCGACGGACAACGCGCGCTCGAGCGGCTGGTCGCCGAGAGCTACGGAGTCATCCTCGCCGATCTCAAGATGCCGAAGCTCGATGGCATCGCACTGCTGAAGGAGCTGCAGCAGCGTGACATCCCGACCGAGTGCATCATCATCACCGGTCAGGCGACCGTGGACTCGGCTGTGCAGTCGATGCGCCAGGGTGCATACGACTACATCGAGAAGCCGCTCAACGCCGAGAAGCTCAACCGACTCAAGGCGCTGATCCCAAAGGCGCTCGAGCGATTCGCGCTGCACCAGAAGAATCGCGAGCTCGCGTCGAAGCTGGAGGGGCTGACGCACTACGGTGAGCTGACCGGCCATTCCGAGGCGATGCGCCACGTCTATCAGGTCATCGAGGCCGTCGCGCCGTCCACGGCCAGCGTCCTGATCCTCGGCGAGTCGGGCACCGGCAAGGAGCTCGTCGCGCGAGCGATGCATTCGAAGAGCGACCGGTCGAAAGGCCCGTTCATGGCGTTGAACTGCGCGGCCCTGCCGAAGGACATCCTCGAGAACGAGCTGTTCGGTCACGAAAAGGGCGCGTTCACCGGATCCACGAACGAAAAGGCCGGCCACTTCGAGATGGCGCACGGTGGTACGCTCTTCCTCGATGAGGTCGCCGAGATGGCGCCCGACATTCAGGTCAAGCTCCTCCGCGCCATCGAGACGCGTACCATCCGGCGCCTCGGCGGGAAGAAGGAGATCAACGTCGACATCCGGATCGTCGCGGCGACCAACCGCGATCTCCAGCAGGCGATCGCCGATGCGGACCTGCGCGAGGATCTCTACTACCGTCTCGCGGTCGTCGAGCTTTTCCTGCCGCCGCTTCGCGAGCGTGTGGGCGACATCAAGCTGCTCGCCAACGAGTTTCTCGCGCGATACGCCAGCGAGAACAACAAGAAGATCACGGGATTCGAGGACACGGCGTGGGACTGGATCCTGGCGTATCACTGGCCGGGCAACGTCCGCGAGCTCAAGAACGCCGTCGAGCGTGCCGTCATCATGACTCGCGGAACGAGCATCGGGCCGCAGGACATCACTCCGAGGCACATCCGTCTCAGCGGCGAGAATCCAGGGTCGCTCACGATCCAGGTCGGGTCGTCGATGGCCGATGCGCGGCGAAAGGTGCTGCTCGGCACCTTCGCCTCGACCGACGGCGACCCGGTGCGGACGGCGAAGCTCCTCGGCGTGACGCCGGCTGACGTGCAGCGGGAGATCATTGCCATTGTGCGCGGCGGGAGCGACGAGGACGGACGCCGCGGCGCGCCCCCTGCATCTGCACCACGGAGTCAGCCGCGCCCGGCGGCAGTCAAGCCGCCGGCAAAGGTCGCAGCGAAGGGGAAGGCGAAGGCGAAGAGCGGGCGAGCGCGGTGAGCGGACAGGCCGTCCCGCGAAGCAGGGGCATGTGATCGGGGAGCGAGGTAACGACGATGCGTGAGTATCATTTCGATGAAGACGAGCCGTACGTGGTGATCGAGAAGTCCGAGGCGGGCACCGGCTCGTTCCTGCTCGGGCTTGCCATTGGAGCAGGGGTCGCACTCCTCTTCGCCCCGCGATCGGGAGAGGACACGCGGCGCGACCTGAACCGGCGCGCGCACCGGGTGAAGGACGCGGCGCACGGGATGGCCGAGGACCTCACCGATTCGGTGCGGGACCGGTTCCAGGAGGCCCGCCAGCAGGTCGAAGAGCGGATCGACTCGGCGCGGCATGCCGTCGAGGTGAAGCGGCAGCAGGTGACCCAGGCGGTGCACGCTGGTCGAGCGGCCGCCGCGCAGGCACGCGAGGATCTCGAGCGGAGGATCGCGGAGACGAAGGCCGCGTACGACGCCGATCCCGTCGCCCGCACGCGCCCGCGTGGTGATGCTGGCCGGTCCACGCGCGCTGGCCGCTCGACCGAGTAACCGCGCGCGCGGCGAACGCTGACCGCGCGCTGGATGCCCAAGCGTCCTCTCTACCTCCGCTTCTGGTGGTCCCTCCGGGACTACGCGAAGCGCGTGTGGGACAACTCCGGCGAGGACAATATCTTCTTCCTCGCCGGGGGCATCGCGTTCAACATCCTCCTCGCCGCGGTGCCCTTCTTCCTGCTCCTCGGCACCGGCCTCGCCTACATCCTGAACCAGTCGTCGGAGTCGTCGACGGCGGAGGTCGGGGCGATCATCGACCGGCTGCTGCCTACTGCGCAGGGCCCTGATTCGATCATCAAGCGGCTCATCACCGACGTGACGAAATCAGGTGACCGGGTCGGCCTCATCAGCGCGATCTCCTTCATCTGGTTCTCCACCCGGCTGTTCGGCTCCCTCCGCTCGGTGCTGGCCGAGGTGTTCGACATCGAGGCCGACCGCGGCATCATCGACGGCAAGATCTTCGACATGAAGATCACCATCGTCGCGACGGTGCTCGTCGCCGCCTACACGACGCTGAGCGCCTACCTCGCCGCCGCGACGACGCGCGGCGTCGCCGTGCTCTCGGACATCGGGCTGCGACAGGAGATCATGGGAGGCCTGGAGTACTCGGTCGGCCGCCTGCTCGCCTTCTCGTTCATCGTGCTGATGTTCTTCGCGCTCTACAAGTACCTCCCGCTGCGCCGCATCCGATGGCAAACGGCGCTCATCGCCGCCATGTTCACCAGCGTCTGCTTCGAGCTCGCGAAGAACCTGTTCACGCTCTGGATGTCGCGGTTCAGCCCCGGCTCGATCTATACAGGGACGATCCTCGCCGCGGTGATCCTCGTGAGCTGGGTATACTACGCCGCGACGATCTTCATTCTCGGCGGGGAAGTCGCCCAGGTCGCGGAGCTGCGACGGATTCGCCGGCACCAGCGCGAGATTCTCGAGGCCTGAAGTGGCGCGAAGGTTGCCTCTTGTCGAGCCCGTCACCTTCATGGAGAATCCCATGCGTGCAGCCACTGCAGCGGTCGCGCTGCTTCTGCTCTCGTCCGCGGCCTGCCGGAAGACGGAGGACGGAAAGATCGAAGCTACGACCCCGACCATCGACGTCGATATCGGCTCCCGCAAGGACACCCTGACGCCCCCGAAGACGCCGACGGTCGGGACGAAGCCGGAGACGGTGATCGTCAACCGCCCCGTCGTGAAGCCGCCGCCGCAGCCGTAGGCACTCGCGGAACACTGTTCGGCGCGCCTGACAGGAGCCCGTGGAGCGACTGGCTTTCCAGAAGCCTGAACAGGAAGGGCATGAAGAAACATGAAGGACATGAAGAACGGCAACAGCACTTTTTGCACGTGAGGCGGAGAGTATCTCTCCGCCTCGCGTGCATCAGTAGCATTCTGGCCGTTTTCAATTGCATTCAGTACGCCTCTTGTAATAGCGCCTCGTGCAGGAACCCCCGACGAGCACGCGATAGCCCGACCACTGTCGGAGTCCTTCATGCTCTTCATGTCCTTCAGTTCCTTCCAGTTCAGGCTTCTAGAAAGGCAGCCCCTAAACGGGATCGTGATTCGCACGCCCGGCTTTCCCGACCGATGACAGCCAGGCATGTTTAGCCGCATGCCGATCGACCTTCGCAGTGATACCGTCACCCGTCCGACCCCCGAGATGCGCCGCGCGATTGCCGAGGCGGATGTCGGCGATGATGTGCTCGACGGCGACCCCACCGTCCGGCGACTCGAGAATGTCGTTGCCCAAATGCTCGGCAAGGAGCGCGCGCTCTTCTTTCCGACGGGCACCATGGCGAACCAGACGGCCATTGGGCTGCTGTCGCGGCCCGGCACCGAGATCCTCGTCGATGCGAACGCGCACATCGTGCACTGGGAGCTCGCCGGTGCGGCCGCGCTCGCGGGGGTGCAGGTGCGGCTGGTTCCGGCACACAGCGCGGTCATGGACGCAGTTTCCCTTCGGCAGACGATGCGTCCACCATCGCCCCATGCCCCGACGGCGAGCCTCGTGTGTCTCGAGAACACCCACAATGGCGCGGGCGGCAAGATCACGCCGTTGGCCGAGCTGCGCGCATTGCAGGAGGTCGCTCGCGAGTTCGGGCTCCCCGTGCATCTCGACGGCGCACGTCTCTGGAACGCGTCGGTCGCGAGCGGCACTCCCCTCCACGACTTCGCGGCCTGCGCCGACACCGTGATGGTTTCGTTCTCGAAGGGTCTCGGCGCACCGGTCGGCGCTGCACTGGCCGGCACCGCCGAGGCGATCGGCCGCGGCTGGGAGATTCGCAAGCGCCTCGGCGGCGGGATGCGCCAGTCCGGCATCCTCGCGGCCGGCGCACTGCACGGGCTCGAGCATCATCTCGAGCGGATGCCACAGGACCATGCGCTCGCGCGTCGGCTTGCCGAGATGGTGGATGGGGTCGCCGGCGCGCGCGTCGTCGCGCCCGACACGAACATCGTCATGATCGACCTGCGGTCGGGCAT
>JANPKQ010000336.1:0-3783 GCA_031426115.1 Gemmatimonadaceae bacterium
AGATACGCGAGTGGAGTCGCGGCGATGACGCCGATGAGCGTCGCGCCCGTGGCGGTGGCCGCGGTCAGCACGAGCGCCGAGCGAAGCTCCGCGTCGCTGAAGAGCTTCGCGACTCCGCGGCCCCCGCCGGCGACGACCAGCTCGAGAATGGGCGCGAAGAGAAACAGCAGGAGCAGCGATCCGAGGAGCGCGGCGACGACGCTGGCGGTGCGATGGCCCGCGGTTGCCAGGCCGACGCGCCCCGGTTCTGTCCCGCTCAACGTCGCTGGCGGACCGAGTCGAGGACCGCGGGCAGGCCGGTGCCGGTCACGAGCGGCTGGTCCAGCGCATCGAGGCGCGCACCGCGCAGAATGCGTGCGCCATCCGCGGACAGCAGGAAGGCGACGAAGCGCTCGGCGAGCGCCCTGTGCGGAGCCGCAGCAGGGATCGACAGCGCATAGACAATCGGCTCCCCGCGGAAGGTGATGGAGTCCACCGCGCTCGACCCTGCAACGCGCACATCGGCCTGCCGATAAAACGCGGAATCCGCCGGCGTTCCGAGATCCACCTTGTCGCCCAGGCGAACGTAGGGAAGCGACGCCGCCTGCGCGACAGACTCGTACGACCAGATGTAATCCAGCTCTCCAGCCTGGAGCAGCGCGACGAGATCCACCTCCTTCGCTCGCACGTTGCGCCGCGGCACAGCCTGCAGGAGCCGTTCGGCGAGCCCCGGCTGTCGGTAATGCAGTTCCGCGAGCTCGAACACGATCAGCGTGCGGTAGCCGTTCGGATCGAGGTTGGGGTCGGACCGCCCGGTCTCGACACCCGGGCGTTGAAGAATCTGCCACCAGTTGTCCGCCGTGATCTCGTTCGCGAAACGCGATCGGTCCGTGTGCGCGAGCACCATGCGGTTCCGGGCGAAAGCCGCGTACCACGTCACGTGACCCGGCATGAGGAGCTGCGGAAAGACCTTGTAGTCAGCCAGCGCAACGATGTCGGGAATCTTCCTCAGCTCAGTGAGCTTCCGCGCTGTCTCGAGGCTTCCCGCGCTCTCCTGCTCTACCTCGGTCCCGGTGCGCAGGGCGAAGGAGTCGAGCGCGGCACGCAGCGGTCGCGCGAGACTCCCGGCATTGTAGACGGTGAGCGGACCATCTGGCGCGGACGCTCCGTCCTTCCCCCGGCAGCCGGTGACAGGGAAGGTGACGGCGACGACGGCTGCAGCGATGGTGACAACGCTCGGAATTCGCATGCGCGGAGTATCGCGGGCGAGTGGGCGGTCGGCAACCGGGAGTGTATCTTCCGCCGACCCCCGCCCGTGGGCGTGCACGGCCAGCGGTATGTCGCCGCGATTCAGAGGAGCGCTGCCCGATTGACCGAGCCCGCGATCGAGATCCGAAACGTCGCCAAGCGCTACGCGAATCACGTCGCGGTGCGCGACCTCTCGCTCGTCATTCCACGCGGGTCGGTCTACGGCCTGCTCGGCCCCAACGGCGCCGGGAAGACAACGACAATCCGGATGGTGCTCAACATCATCGCGCCGGATGCGGGCACCATCGCCGTGCTTGGCCAGCCGAGCGGCACGCGTGCGGTGATGGATCGCGTGGGGTACCTGCCGGAGGAGCGCGGGCTGTATCCCAAGATGCAGGTGCGGCGGCTGCTCAAGTTCCTCGCGGAGCTGAAAGGGATTCCCCGCGCGGACGCCAGCCGGCGCATCGATGAGTGGCTCGACCGCCTCGCCCTGCGCACGCCGGAGCGCGACTGGGGGACGGCCCGGGTGGACGAGCTTTCGCGCGGGATGCAGCAGAAGGTGCAGTTCATCGGCGCGCTGCTGCACGATCCCGAGCTCGTGATTCTCGATGAGCCCTTCAGCGGGCTCGATCCGGTGAACGCCCAGGCCCTGAAGGACACCGTCGTGGAGTTGAAGCGACGCGGGCGGACCGTGGTGTTCAGCACGCACGTGATGGACAGCGCCGAGCGAATGTGCGACGCGGTTTGCATCATCGCGCGGGGCGAGAAGGTGCTCGATGACGACCTCGCGAATGTGCGGACGAGCCACGGCGGCAACCACGTCGCCCTCGCGCTCGATGGCGACATGACCTCGGGCGTCTCCGCCGTGCTCGGGGACCGGTCGCTCGTGTCCCGGGTGGACGCGTCGAACCGTTTCTTCGAGGTCGAGCTCACGAGCGATGCCGGCCCCGCCCTGCTGCTGACGAGGCTCGTCGCGGCTGGCGCGCGCATCCAGCGGTTCGAGCGGGTGCAGCCCTCGCTCCACCAGATCTTTCTCCGACGTGTCGGCGCCACGGGCGTCGAGGATGGATTGAGCGGCCATGGCTAGAGTCTGGGCGGTCATCAAGCGCGAGTACCTCGAGCGCGTGCGGTCGAAGTGGTTCGTCATCGCGACGGTGTTCGGGCCGCTCTTCTTCGGCGCGCTGATGATCGTGCCGGCGTGGCTGAGCATTCGGAGCATGCGAACCACGGAGGCAACCCGTGTGACGATCATCGACGCGACGGGTACGCCCCTCGGTGAGCGCGTCGCCGAACGCCTGCGCGGCGGCCTGTTCGGCGACACGGCCGCGGCCAGTGTGGTCAGAGTGGCCCCGGCGGAGCTCGCGGCGGCGGAATCGGCCGCCACTCAGGCGGTGATGCGCAAGGACTTCACGGGGTTCCTCGTGCTCGGCCCCTCGGCGCTGCGGGACACCACCATCCGCTATGCCGGGCGAAACGCAGCGTCGATCACGCAGGTGGAGCGCGTCGAGCGCGCGTTGCGCGATGCGCTGATCTCGCTACGGCTGGAGGACCAGGGCCTCGACTCCGAGGCTGTGCTTCGCGTGATGAGGCTCTCGATGTCGGTCGAGGCAGAGCAGATCACCGAGCGCGGGCGAGGCGGTTCGGGACGCATCCAGTTCATCTTCGCGGCGGCCGTCGCATTCGTGCTCTACATGTCGATCCTCGTGCACGGCCAGAACATCCTGCGGAGCGTCCTGGAGGAAAAGACAACGCGGGTTGCCGAGGTCGTGGTGGCGAGCATCCGGCCCGAGGCGCTGCTCGCGGGGAAGATCATCGGCGTCGGCGGCGTCGCGGTGACGCAAATCGTGACCTGGATCGTGACGAGCGCCCTGCTGATGCGCGCGCGCGGTCCCATCATGGAGGCGATGGGGCTTCCCTCCGTGCCGTTCGCGCTGCCATCGCTGACGCCCGGCGTGCTCGCACTCCTCGTGCTCTTCTTCCTCCTCGGCTTCCTCCTCTTCGCCGCGCTCTATGCGATCGTCGGGGCGATGGTGAGCAGCGAGCAGGAGGCGCAGCAGGCGTCGCAGCCACTGATGCTCATCGTGCTCTCGCCGCTCCTGCTGCTCCAGGCGGTGCTGCTGAATCCCATGACGAAGCTCGCGCAGGTGGGATCCATGATTCCGTTCGCTGCCCCGGTGTTGATGCCGCTGCGGCTGAGCCTCGTCCCGGTGCCGCCGAGCGAGGTCGCGATCGCGATCGCCGTGAACGCGGTGGCGTGCATCGTCGTGATGTGGCTGGCGTCGCGAGTCTATCGGGTTGGCATCCTCATGTACGGCAAGCGGGCGACACTTCCAGAGGTGATGCGGTGGGTACGGCAGCGATAGCCTTCTTTGCCGGGCGTCGGAAACAGCTGCCAGCTGTCAGCGGTCAGCGTTACTGACCGCGACTACGTACGGACCTGCATTGCGTACTGCGCACGCACTTCGTACGAAGTGGGATTGACCCGATTTCGTGGACGCCTGACTCACCCTAAGTTCGGGGTGGAGGTGTTCAATGCGCAAACGGAAAGCGGATGGA
>JANPKQ010000337.1:0-2741 GCA_031426115.1 Gemmatimonadaceae bacterium
GGCTTCGAGCACGGCGAGCGATGTCTCCTCTTCGCCTTCGAGGAGAGCCGCGACCAGCTCTTCCGGAACGCGGCCGCGTGGGGGATGGACTTTGCGCGGATGGAGAAGCAGGGGATGCTGAAGGTCGTCACCCAGTACCCCCACGCGCAGCCGATGGAGGATCACCTCGTCCGCATGCGGACGATCATCGAGGAGTACAAGCCGGACCGCGTCGCCGTGGACAGCCTCTCGGCCCTCGAGCGGGTATTCACCCTGCGCAGCTTCCGTGAATTCGTCATTAGCCTCACGGCCACGCTGAAGACGAAGGCTATCGCCGGTCTCTTCACGTCGACCACGCCGTCCCTGCTCGGTGGTGGCTCGATCACCGAGAAGCACATCTCGACGCTGACCGATTCGATCATTCTCCTGCGCTACGTCGAGACCTTCGGCGAGATGCGGCGCACGATCACCGTGCTCAAGATGCGCGGGTCGGTCCACGACCACACGATCCGGGAATACGAGATCGACGGCAGGGGCATGCACATCGGCCAGCCGCTCCGACACGTGAACGGGATTCTCTCGGGGAAGCCGATGGTGACCGTTCGCAATGGCGGTCAGGACGACGACGTCTCGACCGACGATGTGGAGGTTGGGCGTGCCGACGGGAAATCCCGCGGGCGCGGGGCGACCTCGAAGCGGGGAGCACGAAAGCGGTGATTCGGGAGGTGGACCGCAGCGGTGCCGCCACGGCCGACCAGCACGCGGATCGGCCGGAGGGTGATGCCACCCGTGCACTTCGCGCGATCGTCGAGCGGATGCCCGACGGGATGATCGTCGTCAGCCGGCGGGGAATGATTCGTTTCGTCAATCCCGCCGCGGAGGCGATCTTCGGGCGGCCCGCCGTCGATCTCACGGGCACGGAATTCGGCTTCCCCGCCATCCCCGGAGAGACCACTGAAGTCGATGTCGTGCGGCGAGACGGCACACCGCTGACCGCGGAGCTGCGCGTCGTCCGCATCGAGTGGGAGGGCGACGCGGCATCGCTCGTGTCGCTCCGCGATGTCACCCATCGCAAGGAAGCCGAAGGCCGCGAGCGGCAGCTCGCGGAGGAGCAGACGGCGCGTCGCGAAGCCGAGGCCGCGAGCCAGGCGAAATCCGAGTTCCTCGCGGTGATGTCGCACGAGCTGCGCACACCACTGAACGCCGTCATCGGCTATTCCGACCTGCTCGACCTCGGCCTGACGGGTCCGCTCACGGACGCACAGCGCCAGCAGATCAACCGCATCCGCGCCAGCGGCCACCACCTGCTCGGATTGGTCACCGAGATCCTCGATCTTTCGAAGATCGACACCGGCCACATGGCGGTGCAGCATAGCGCTGCCGCGGCGGACGATGTCGTCGAAGCCGCGGTGATGCTCGTGCAGCCGGATGTGGACGCCCGCGGACTGAGCCTCCAATCCCCCTCCGCGGACACTGTCTGGCCTCTCTACATCGGCGACGAGGACCGGGTTCGCCAGATCCTCATCAATCTTCTGGGCAACGCGGTAAAGTTCACCCAGCCGGGCGGGCAGATCTCGCTGGCCGTGGAGCGCCACACCGGCCCCGGGCCCGCCGCGATGCGGGAGCGCAACGGCGACTGGGTGCGGTTCCACATCGCGGACACGGGCATTGGCATTGCGCCGACGCTGCAGCAGGCGGTCTTCGCTCCCTTCGTCCAGGCGGTTTCCGGGCCGACGCGGCCGCGCGATGGCAGCGGCCTCGGACTGGCCATCAGCCGGCGGCTCGCGCGGCTCATGGGCGGTGATGTCACCGTCGAGAGCAGGCTCGGCGAAGGCTCGACCTTCACACTCTGGCTTCCCGCGGCGGCGCCGGATGCGCGGGTCGGCACGGATGACCGCCCCGCGCTCACCGGCCGCGAGCCGTTCGTTCGGGGGCTCGCCGATGTCGGCGATGCGTTGCTCGCCCAGACCCCGCGCGCGATCGAAGCCTACGTCGCGCGCCTGCGCGAGGAATCGGGACTTCCGGGCGCCGAGTCCATGCCCTTCGCCCAGCTCGCGGACCACGCGGCCTGCCTGCTCGCCGACATCGGCAGCGGCCTCATCGCGCTCGAACAATCCTCCGGCCAGCCGTCAGCAGTCGTCGCCGACAGTACCGACATTCAGCGCTTCATCGCCGAGCGACACGGCGCGCAACGCGCGCGCCTCGGCTGGACGAGCTCCGCCCTCGCCTGCGACTACGCCCTGCTGACCGAGGAAGTCACGACGTCGCTACGGTGTGCATTCCCCGGCGAGCCCGTGCACGCACTCGACGAAGCGCTTGCCGTCATCACCCGAATGCTGGAGCAGGCGGAGGAAGTGAGCATCCGGGCACTCGAGCGTGCCGCGCTCGCGAATGGCGTTCCGGGTGCGGCCGGCGAAGAGCCAGGAAACGCGCCGGGTTAAGGGCTCCGCTTGGCGGCTGGCTTTCCAAAAGCCGAAAGGAAGAGCATGAAGTGAACAAGGACATGAAGAAGGGCGACGGCATTGCTTGTGGGTGTGGTGCGAGAGACTGGGCGCCGAGATGCCGCCAATGCAGTTGCCGTCTCCGTGGCCTCCGTGGTTGCACTTTGCCGTTGCCGTTGTCCGCGTGAGTCCGCGTTCGTCCGCGGCCAATACATGCAGTTTGCAGCAGGCCGTTGATCGATCCGCGTCGTTTCCGCGAACTCCGCGGCCGCAGTTGCCGTGGCACTTCTGAAGCTTCTCGTTCACAGCATCAGTGCCCGT
>JANPKQ010000338.1:0-12752 GCA_031426115.1 Gemmatimonadaceae bacterium
TCGACCTGGTCGTGGGTGACGTAGATCGTCGTCGTGTGGAGCCGCCGCTGTAGCACACCGATCTCGATGCGCATCTGTCCGCGCAGGCCGGCATCGAGGTTCGACAGCGGCTCGTCGAAGAGGAACACCATCGGCTCGCGCACCATCGCGCGGCCCATCGCCACGCGCTGGCGCTGGCCCCCGGAGAGCTGCTTCGGCTTGCGATCGAGCAGTGCATCGAGGCCGAGGATACCGCTCGCCCACGTCACGCGGCGCTCGATCTCCGGGCGCGCGACTTTCCGCATGCGCAGGCCGAGCGAGAGGTTGTCGCGAACGGAGAGGTGCGGATAGAGTGCGTAGTCCTGGAACACCATCGCGACGTCGCGCTCGCGGGGACGCAGCCCTGTGATCTCGCGGTCCCCGATCCGGATGCTGCCCGTTGACAGGGTCTCGAGCCCCGCGACCATCCGCAGGATCGTGGACTTGCCCGAGCCCGACCCACCGACGAGCACCAGCAGCTCCCCATCCTCGACGTGCAGGCTGAAGTCCTCGACGATGCTGACGTCACCGAACCGCTTGGACACACGCTCGAAGGAGACCGGCGGCATCAGCCCTTCACCCCCGCGCCGGCCATGCTCTCGATGAAGTAGCGCTGGAGGAACATGTAGGCGATCACCACCGGGACGACGAGGACCATCGCCGCGGCGAGCGACACGCCAAGCGTCCCGGCACCACCGCCGAGGGCGAACACCGTCAGGAGTTGCGGCAGGGTCATGATGTGCTGATCGCGAACGACGAGCAGGGGCCAGAGCACCTCGTTCCACGATCCCATGAAGGTGAAGATCGCCACGATCGCCAGCGGCGGCCGGGAAAGGGGCCAGAAGATCGTGAACAGGATCCGCATCTCGCCCATGCCGTCCATCCGCGCCGAGTCGATGAGCGACTGCGGAATCTGGAGGAAGAACTGGCGCAGCATGAGGATCGCCGTCGCGTTGAACAGGTAGGGCGTGATGAGCGCCGCGTAGGTGTCGATCAGCCCGGCCTGCACGATGAGCGTATAGAGCGGGATCAGCGTCAGCTGCCCGGGCACGAGCAGGACGCCGATCGTGGCGGCGTTCAGCGCGCGCTTGCCCGGGAAGTTCAGCCGGGCGAGCGCATACGCGGTGATCGAGCCGAAGACGAGCACCGACGCCGTGATCGTCCCGGCGACGACGATGCTGTTGAGCAATGCGCGCCCGAAGGGCGCACGACTCCACATCGTTCGGTAGTTCTCGAGCGTGGGCTGGTCGGGGATGAGCGCCAGCGACCCGAACTCGGCCGACGACTTGAGGGTACTCGACGCCATCCACAGGAAGGGATAGATGAACGTGATCGCCGCGATGCCCAGCGCCACGTAGATCGCGACCCGCGCAAGCGGCTTCACTGTGCCTCCGCCGTGCCGATGAGGCGTCGCTGGATCGCGACTACCGCACCGATAATGAGCGCGAGCGCGACGCCAATCGTCGCCGCGTATCCCATCTTCTGGTATGAGAAAGCGTTCGTGTACATGTAGAGCACGACCGAGAACGTCCGGCGGAGCGGGCCGCCCCCGGTCATCACGTATGGCTCGATGAAGAGCTGGAAGCCGTTGATCGTCGAGAGCGTCACGACGAGGATCGTCTGCGGGAGCAGCAGCGGCAGCGTGAGATGCCTGAAGCGCTGCCAGGTGGTGGCGCCGTCGAGCTCGATCGCCTCCTGCACACTGCGCGGGATGTACTGGAGCCCCGCGAGATAGATCACGACGTAGAAGCCGACGTTCTTCCAGGTGACCATCACCGCGATCGAGGCCATCGCGAGCGACGGATCGGTGAGCCACGGCACGGGCGACCCGCCGAGCTTCACGAGGACCTTGTTGATGAGGCCGACGTCGGTCGCATACAGCGCGTTCCAGAGGATGGCGACGACCGCGCCGGAGATGACGACGGGGAGGAAGAACGACGCTCGCCAGAAAGCTCGGAAGGCCAGTGGTCGGTTGAGCGCGAGCGCGAGCGTCAGCGCGGTCGCGACCTGGAGCGGCAGGTGGATGGCGAGGAAGACGAAGGTGTTCGCGACCGCTCGCCAGAAGCGCGCATCGACCGCGAGGAGCTGCAGGTTGTCGAGGCCGGCGAAGGTCGGATCGGTGACGAGATCCCAGCGCATGAACACGAGCGCCAGCGCGAACAACACCGGATACGCGGCGAACACGAGGAGGAAGGCGGCGTAGGGCGCCGCCATCAGGACCCCCGGCTTCGCGTCAGCGCGCATCGATGATCTTCCGCGCCTCGGTCGCTGCCCGGGTCAGCGCCACCGGCACGGGGACGATGCCGTAGATGCCGGACGCCTCGTACGCCTCGGAGATGAGGTCGAAGATCTCGACGATGTCCGGATCGATGTCGAGATCGCGCGTCCGCTCGACGTGCACCGCGTAGCTCGTCAGCGTCGGCCAGCGCTGGAGCGCGGTAGTGAACCGCGGATCCGACGCCAGGCCTCGCCGGAACGGAAGCTGGCTCGCCTCCTCGATGAGGAGCCGGTCTGCCTCGGGCGACGTCAGGTACGCGACGAACCGGGCTGCGGCATCGACGTGCTTCGTCGTCGAGAAGATCGCGATGCTGCGCATGTCGGCGAACGCATAGCTTGCCGATGCCGGCGAGCCGTCGGCCGCGGGGATCGGCGTCACGGCGTAGCGGAGATCGGGCGTCTTCATCAGCTCCAGCTCCGGAATGAACCAGCAGCCGATGATCTTCATCGCGACGGTCCCATCGACGAACGGGTCGCGGCCCATCTGGAAGTTGGCCTTCGGCAGCAGCCCTTCGGCGAATCCGCGCCGCAGGAGGTCGATCGCTGATCGGGCGGCATCGTTGTCGAAGAGCACCTCACCATTGGCGACGAGCGTCTTTCCCCCGGAGCTCGCGAGATACAGGGGATAGAAGTCGAAGAAGCGCTCGTACCACGTCACCTTGAGCGGCGCCCACATCGCCCACTTGTCGAGCCGTCCGTCGCCGTCCGTATCGCGTGCGAGCTTGCGGAACGCTTCCATCAGCTCCGTGTGATTGCGCGGCGGCTCGACCCCGGCCGCCTTCAGGAGGTCGACGTTGTACATCAACATCTCGGGATTCGTCTTCCACGGCATCGCGTAGATGCCACCGTCCGGCAGTCGCAGGGAGCCCAGCATCGCGCCCGTCGTCCGCTCGGCGAGCCGCGCCGCCGTGGGGCCGATGTCATCGAGCCGCACGACCCCGCCGGCCCGCACGAGGCGCGACAGCAGGGCCGATGAGACGTTCGACGAAACGTCGGGGGTGGCGCGAGCAACAATGGCGGCGAGCAGCACCTCCTCGGTCGAGCGGCCCGCGGGCAGCGGCTGCACCACGACCTGCACGCCCGGATTCTCCCTGTTCCACTGCGCTGCGAGACGGTTGGCGAGCTTCGTCTCCTGTGGGTTCGCCGCCGGCCAGTAGGTCAGCGTGATCGGTGCTGCACTCCGCGCCTCGACGACATTGAGCACCCCCGCCTCGCGGCGCAGCGTCACTCGAGCGCCGCCGGGACCAGTAAACTCGCGGGAATCGGGAATGTTCGTGAGCGACGTGCTCGGCGCCGTGGCAATGCGATAGTGCAGGTACTCGGCGGCGTCGGCGTTGCGCGTCAGGCGCTGGAGCGCCAGCAGCGACTCGATCGTGGATTCTGCACCGGAGTTCCGGTTTACCTTTGCTGCCGATGGCGCATCGAGCCCGTCGAAGGTCCGCCCCGTCTGCGAGTCGTACATCGCGACGCCGGCGCCATTCCCGCCGACGAGCCACGCCCCGGCGAGCCCCGCGAGCACGGCATACCGTCGTTCGCCCGTCGCCTCGGCGATCGCGAGATAGCCCTCGACGATCGGGCTGACGCCGTACGCGATCTGCGGATACCACTTGACCGTGCCGTCAGGCGAGACTTCCCAGGCGAGCTGGCCCGCGAGGAGGAAGCGCGACCACAGTCCGTCGGCTTCACGACGCGCGGCGACGAGAAACTCGGGCCGGTTCAGGACGACCGCCGCGCTCGCGAGCGCCGCCGTCGTTCGCGCGCCCCAGGAGTGCCACGGCGCATCGGGGCCGTCGAGGTACGCACCCCACGGCGCGGCTGTCGCCGATCCGCGCGAATGTCCGGCGAGAAGCTCCGCGGTGCGTGCGGCGAGCGCGGCGCGCGCCGCCGAAGGCTCGGCGCGCTGCATCGCGAGGAGGCCGAGCAGCGCCTCGGCGGTCGCAGTCGTCGAGCCGCCGATGAGGCGCCCGGCGTCGATCTCGCGCGCCATTCGCGCTTCGGCGCGACTCAGGACGGTCCGCAGCTCGACGACGGCGTCAGGCTGTTCGCGACCGAGCACCCGGATCGCTTCGCCGAGCGCCCAGATGCCGCGCGCCGCCCAGTACGACATGCTCTCGCGGCTGGTGGGGGCAGCGCGATTCAGCCGTCCCGCGGTATCGATGAAGTTGACGAACTCGCCATTGCCCTGCTCCATGGCCACGACGAAGCGGAGAAGCCCGAGGGCTTCGTTTCGCATCGTCGAATCGCTGGTTTCCTCATAGGCACGGAGGTAGACGACCGCGGCGCGCGCCGCATCATCGACGCAGGCGATTCCCTCGAATCCGTCGCGAGCGGGTGACCCGGTCGGGAGGTAGCTCGGGGCATCCGCGTAAAGGGCGACGGCCCGCACCGGGCGTCCCGCGACGGTGACGTCGAGGCCGAGGTGCCGCAGGTGATCGTACCGTAGCGTCAGAGGCGGAGGCTGCACGCTGCGCGGCGGAACGACCGAGTCGCGGCCGCAGGCAAGCGCGAGGAGCGGCAGCGCGAGCACCAGGGAACGCCTGCGCCAATGCGTCCGCATCGCGCGCGCGGTCACCGTGGCGCCCCCGGTGAGTGTGCGCGTTCCGGCCGCTTCCGTGACATCTCCTTTTCGATGGAGGCGAGCAGTGCCTCCTTGTTCACCCGCGCGGCGGCGATCGAGACGTCGGCGGCGCCGTAATACACGATCAGGTCGTCGCCGCGCTCGACGAGTCCTTGCGGAAAGACGACGCGCACTCCCGTGCGGAAGTTGGCCATGTCCACCTGCGGGATCGGTCCCATGTCGATCTCGTACGGTGCCGTCGGCGTCAGCGCCGGGGCATCCGACACGAAGAGCACGCGCTCGGGCTCATCGATGTCGAGCAGGCACCACCCCATCGAGTAGACGTTGCCTTCCTCGATGGTGGTTGCCCCGTGGAAGGGGAAGAGCCAGCCGAGGCGGGTGGCGATCGGCGGAGCGCCCGCGCCGACGCGCGAGCTGCGCCACGTTCCCGGCTTCGGTCCCAGCAGCTCGACCCCCTCGGTTGGCCATTCGTCCTCCAGCGCATCGACGCGGATGCAGACGATGCGCGGCATGGGCCTGTGGAGGATGACGTACTGACCATCGACCTTCCGCGGAAGGACGACGCAGTTCTTGTTCTCCCCTTCGATCCGCGGTCCGTGCCGAACGTAGCGCGACGGATCCAGGAGATCATCGGTCGTGATGAGGCAGACACGCGGCCCGATCGGCGAATAGCCGGTGTAGGTGATTGCGTAGCGGCCCTCGTCCTCGAGATACGTGATGCGTGCATCCTCGGCGCCCCACTCCTCGTACGGCGCCTCGCGGCCGACCGCCGGCCGGTCGCGGATCTCGTCGACGGTGTGCCCATCGGTCGACAAGGCCAGCGCGAGGCAGGATCGCTTCGTGTCCTCCTCATAGACGCGCACCAGGAACGCGACGCGGCCGGAGGCGTGATCGATGCAGACGCCGGGGTTGAACGTGCCGCTCGCCCGGGCGAAGGTGAATTGGGACGGACGAACGATCGGGTTGCCGGGGAGGCGCTGAAGGGGTGCCGTCATGCGTGCATCGCCGTCCATGCGGCGTAGAGTCGATTGAAGTGATCGGTCGGTGCGCGGTAGTACTCGTCCGCGCTGACGTCGAGGATGGCGGGAATCTTTCCGCGCGCGAGCGTTCCCGCGTCGCGGCGGCGGCGCAGCTTCCGGAAGACGTCGGCTGCCGGCTTCTCGGTGCCATCGGCGCGCACGATGCCAAAGGTGCGCTCGCGCACCGTCTTCTTCAGGGGCGCATGCTCGAACAGGCTCTCATCGTAGTCTGGATAGCACCACGCGTAGGCGCCCGCAGCGCCGGTCGCAACGAGCCGCTCCACCACCGCCCGATAGTACTCACCGCCTTCTTCCTCGGAGGCGAGGTACTGCAGCTTCTGCTGGCCGAGGAAGTCGTCGGGAAAGGAGTGTCCCGCGACGCCCGGTGGTGCGGTGCAGAGCCCGAACTCCTGCATCAGCGTCGCGCGTCCGGTGCCCGAAAGGCCCGCCGTCAGCGCGCAGGAGAAGGGCACGAGCTCGGGATCGAGGAAGGATCGCGCCGCGCTGCTGTACAGCGGATAGGCGTGCATCATGTCCTCGTCGGCGACGCTGGCGATGTCGTCGATGCGCATCTGGTTCGCCCGGTCGAGCGATGCCAGGTGCGCGCCGATCTGCACGGGGACGCCCGGCGCGCCGCGCCGGATGGCGCTCGTCATCGTCGAGCACCACAGCCAACCCGCATCCGATGTGACGGGTTTCTGGGCTTCATCCATCTCGTTCGAGACATCGAACGCACGGATCGACGCATCGCCCGCCAGCGCACGCGCGCACGTCTCTGCGAGCATGGCCTGCGACCGCAGGGTCGAGGGATCGGAGTACAGGTTCGCGTGGCGGCCGCCGGCGTCGATCATCCACTCCGGCCACCAGATGACACCGCTCATGTTGATGGTGAGCAGCGTCGGGACGCTGAGGAGTCCTGCGTCCGCGACGGCGACGGCGACTTCCACGAGGCGCCCGACCATCCGCGGATCGACATGGTCCGGCCGCGGAAGAAAGTCCTGCATCAGCGGGAACCAGCGCACGGTATCGAATCCCATGTCGGCAATCTGGGCCATCTCCTCCCGGATCGCGCCGAGGTCGTACTCGCGCCACATGTACATCGCCTTGCGCCGGGGCCAGTAGTTGATGCCCAGCTCGAATGGCGCGCCAGCGTGTCCACCGAACGCCTGCTCCGTCGTCGTCACCACGACTACGCGAGCCCGGCGATGATGTCGTTCACCGGGAGGTCGGCGACCGCGGTCACGCCATCGGCCGCGCCGTAGTACACGCGAACCTGGTCGCCGTCCGGGATGACGCCGCAGGTAAAGACCACCTTCGCGAAGAACCCCTCGCGCTCGTACGGCGCCTCCGGCGCGAGAATCGGATCGCGGGAGCGGCCGAGGAGGCGCGACGGGTCCTTCGCGTCGAGGAGCAGCGCGCCGAGGGAGTACGTGAGCGGAGTGCGGGTGACGCCGTGATAGATCGCCAGCCATGCGTCCTTCCCCCCGGCCTTCACCCGGAAGGGCACCGCACCGCCGCCGACCTTGAGGTTGTCCCATGTGCCCGGCCGCGCGCTGGCCACCGGCAGGTGGTGCCCCCAGTCGAGGAGGTCGGGCGACCACGCGATCCAGATGGCCGGATCTCCGAGGCCTTCCGGCATCGGGCGATGCAGCGCTGCATAGCGTCCACCGATCTTCTCGGGGAAGATCGTGACGTCGCGGTTCGGTGGCGAGAAGATGATCCCGTCGCGCTTGTACGTCCGGAAGTCTCGCGTCGATGCGAGGCCGGTCGCGATCCCGTGCGAGGAGACCGCCGTGTAGTTGATCCAGTAGGTCCCGTCGATCAGCGTGATGCGCGGATCCTCGACACCGAAGGCCTCCAGCTCGGTCGCAGCTTCCATCGCGGGTGCCGAGTCGACGTCGAAGTGGATGCCGTCCGTCGATCGTGCCAGGCGAAAATGGGAGATCGACGTCAGCCACATCTTCCCATCGAGGATGATCGTGCGCGGGTCGCTGACGTCGATCCCCGGCGTGTCGCGGCGCCAGCGCTTGATCTCGAGCTTTCCCGAGGTGTGGTCGAAGACGGCGGCGGCCACCTCGTTCTCGGCGCGCTTCACCGGTGCCTCGGCGACGCGAAGCAGAAGGATGATCTCCTTCCCGTGGCGGATGGCGCCGGGGTTGAAGACGCCGACGACTTCGAGGTCGGGGCGCGAGGGCCGGACCATGGCCGGCGTGAGGATCGGGTTTTCGGGGGCGCGTCGAGCTGAGTTCATTCAGGCGTTATCGGGCGCGGTGGGGATGGGGAAGTCGGTCGCGAGGGCCGTCGCTGCTGTTCGCGAGGCTGCGGGCGGGCGGCTGACGTATGGGCCCCCGCGAGGGCTACGTCAAGGCTGAAAGCCTCCCGCGCGTTCCGGCGATTGACAGCGCGGCCGTCATCGGCAAATTGGCCCGTCCCCATCAGGTCATCGAGTCCAACCCTGAACCCAGAAGAGGGCTATGAGCGCAACTGTACTGATCACCGGCGCCAGCACCGGATTCGGGCGCGATACGGCGGAGCGGCTCGCACGGCGGGGGCATCGGGTGTTCGCGACCATGCGCGACAGCAACGGACGCAACGGCGAGCATCGCGCGGCACTCGAGCGTCTGGCCGCCGACGAGAAGCTTCAGATACACGTCCTGGAGCTCGATGTCACGAACGAGGAATCGGTGGATAACGCGGTGGGCGCGGCCCTTCGCGAGGCCGGCCACCTGGATGTCGTCATCAACAACGCCGGTTACGCAGGTCTCGGCGTCACCGAGGGATATACGGCCGACCAGTTCCAGCAGATGTTCGACGTGAACGTGTTCGGCATCGTCCGCGTCAACCGCGCAGTGCTCCCATCGATGCGGAGCCAACGCAGCGGACTGCTGATCCACATCAGCTCCGGTGCGGGACGCGTGGCGGTTCCGGCCATGGGGGCATACAGCGCGAGCAAGTTCGCCGTCGAGGCGATTGCCGACGCCTACCGGTACGAGCTGGGCCCGTTCGGAATCGACTCGGTCCTCGTGGAGCCCGGGATCTATCGTACGCCCATTTTCGATCACATCGCGGCCCCCGCGGATGCAGCGCGCGTTGCATCCTACGGGGATGCCGCGGGCTATGCGGACCGCGTGCTCGGCGTGTTCACGTCGGCGATCAGCGCCCCCGGAGCTCCGGGGAGCGAAGAAGTCGCGGAAGCGCTGGTCCGACTCATCGAGATGGAGCCGGCCGAGCGTCCATTCCGAACGGTCGTCAGCCCCGGGATTCAGCAATTGCTGGAGCCCTACAACGCCTCGGCCGAAGCACTGCGCCCGATCGTCGCACAGATATTCAATGTTCCGGAGCTCGCCAACCCCCGCTCGCGGCCTCGGTTCGGTAACAGGCTCGAGTTCCCTTTTGGCAAGATCAGCGGTGACCCTCTGTCGACGGCGCGGTGACTGACGGCCGGACTCGGGGCTCACATGTCGGGCACGAACATGATGTGCGCCTTCGGCGTCCCGGGATACATGATCCACGGTGTCTTTCCAGCGGGCTTTGCCGAGAGGCCAGTGGAGGCTGCCGTCGCGAAGGGGATGTAGGTGACGTAGAGGTGCCGCGCGCCGGGAATCGTGTTCGACGCCGGATCGTAGCTTCCGCCGGTGAGCGAATAGAGCATCGCGGGGTGGGTGGGAACGACCAGCTTCCCCGACTTCACCTCGGCGAAGCGCGCGGTGTCCACCGCGCCGCCCTGCACGCCCTGCGTCCGGAGCTCGCGTCCGCGCGCCATGAACGGCTCGAGCGACCGGTGATAGCAGGCCACGTGGAAGCTCGGCGCGTTCGGGTTGCTCGCGAGGCAGACCATGTCGTTCGTCCCGCGGCGGAGGCTGACGAACTTCCCGTCGGGCGCGTAGCCCCAGACGGCAGCCCCATCGCGCATCTCGGCCGGCGCGGGGAGCACGGCTGTTGCAATCTGGCGATCGGGCGCGGGAATGGGCGCCTGCGCCAGGGCGGGTGACGGGGCGAGCAGCACGCAGGCCGCGAGCAGGACGGCCGATCCGGCGGGGGTTGTGCGCATGTCGTAAATCCTCGAAGGTGTAGGGGCGGGCTCCCCGACGTTACGCGGGTGGCCCCTGTTCAGTCGGATGACTATGGTTGCAGACCGATCGGTTCCGCCAGCCCGGCGAACCCTCGACCCCTCCTTCGCTTTCCTCTCGCAGTCGCCACGATGAACAAGGTGCTCGCAGTGATCCTCGGCGGTGGCGCCGGGACGCGGCTCTTCCCGCTGACCAGGGATCGGGCGAAGCCCGCCGTCCCGCTTGCCGGGAAGTACCGGCTCGTCGACGTCCCGATCTCCAACTGCATCAATTCGGGGCTCGACCGGATCTTCGTCGTCACCCAGTTCAATTCGGCGAGCCTCAACAATCACATCGCCCGGTCGTACCTGTTCGATCGCTTTCGCGGCGGCTTCGTGACGGTGCTCGCGGCGGAGCAGACGACGACGTCGGAGAAGTGGTACCAGGGCACCGCCGATGCGGTGCGCCGGTCGATCCCGCACATCCGGAGCTACGCGCACGAGCAGGTCATCATTCTCTCGGGCGACCAGCTGTACTCGATGGACTACGGCGTCATGCTGGCGCATCACCTCGATCACGGCGCCGAGATCACCGTCGCGGCCACCCCCGTCACGGCGGATGAGGCCCCCGGGTTCGGCATCCTGCGCACCGACTCGCAGCAGAACATCACCGAGTTCTACGAGAAGCCGCGGCGCGATGACCTGCACGGCAAGGAAAGTCCCGTGACGCCGGAGCTCGCGGCCAGCGGGCGAACGTACCTCGCGTCGATGGGCATCTACATCTTCGAGGCGGACGTCCTGCGCGATGTGCTCGATGACAACCCGACCGAGCACGATTTCGGGAAGTCGATCATTCCCCGGGCGATCAATGAGCGGCGCGTCGTCGCCTATCTCTTTCCGGGATACTGGAACGACATCGGAACGGTCCGCTCGTTCTTCGAGACGAACCTGATGCTCGCCGAGCCGACGCCTGCGTTCAACCTGTACGATGCGAAGATGCCGCTCTATACAAATGCGCGGCTGCTTCCCCCGGCGAAGATCACGCGCTCGCGGGTGGAGAACAGCATCATCGGGGAAGGCAGCGTCATCGTGGACAGCGAGATCACGAGCTCGGTGATCGGCATCCGGTCGTTCATCGATCACGGCACGCGGCTCCACCGCACCGTCCTCCTCGGCGCCGACTACTATCGGTGGGCCGAGTCCGACGGGCGGACGCGCGGTCCGGAGTTCCCAGGCGTCGGCGCCAACACCCGGATCGAGAACGCCATTGTGGACAAGAACGCGTCGATCGGGAACGACTGCGTCATCACGAATGCCACCGGCGTGCAGGAGGGCGAGGGGCCGTGCTTCTACATCCGGGATGGGATCGTCGTCATCATCAAGAACGCGGTCATTCCGGACGGGACGGTTATTTAGATTTTCGCGGACCAGGCCTGCTGGAGCGGGAACTACTGAGCAACCGAAGGGCGGAACTACTGAGCAACTGAGAAGAGCAAGTTTCAAGGCGACAGTAAACTCAAGCTGACAGTCTGCGAGTCTCAGAACCCGGGACCCGCTTGAGTCGGGCATCCGGACCATGGTTCCGCTGCCCTGCGCGCCACGAGGGTCCCGAGGTGTCAACTCGCAGACTACCCACTTTCGTCGCTGCCGACTTGAGACTTGCCCCTCTCTGTTGCTGGAGACTGGACCGCTGCCGAGAAACCATGAAGCCCCAATCGCTGCGGCCGTTCCTAGGTGTCATTGTGTAGCAGTTCCATTGCACAGGAGCCATTGACCGGTGCGCATCGCGCTCTTCACCAACGAGTACCCGCCGCACGTGTACGGCGGCGCGGGGGTGCACGTCGAGTACCTGTCGCGCGAGTTGGCGCGCGCCGACGCGGCGTCGCATCACGTCGAGGTGCTCTGCTTCGGCGAGCAGCTCCAGACCGATGGGAACCTGCGCGTCCGCGGCGTCGCGCCGGCGGTGAAGTTTCCTGCGCAGGATCCGCGGCACGCGAAGCTGCTCGATGCACTCGCCCGCGACCTCGCGATGGTCGGAGCCGTCGAGTCGCCGGACATCGTGCACTGCCACACGTGGTACGCGCACCTGGCAGGCTGCCTCGCGAAGCCGCTCACCGCGGCAAAGCTCGTGTTGACGACGCACTCCCTCGAGCCCCACCGGCCGTGGAAGGTCGAGCAGCTCGGGACCGCGTATCATGCGACCGCCTGGATCGAGCGCACGGCGTACGAGAACGCCGACGGCGTCATCGCGGTGTCAAAGTCGATGAAGGACGACGTGCAGTCGCTGTACGGAGTCGCGCCGGAGCGCGTGCGTGTCATCCACAATGGCATCGACCCTGACGAGTATCGTCCGCGGCCGGCGCCGGCGACCCTTCGGCGGTTCGGGATCGATCCGGACATTCCCATCGTCCTGTTCGTTGGCCGCATCACGCGCCAGAAGGGAATCCTCCACCTCGTTCGCGCCATCCGCTACCTGAAGCCGGGCGTGCAGGTCGTGCTCTGCGCGGGCGCGCCGGATACGGCGGCGATCGCGGCGGAGATGGCGGCGCTCGTGGAGACGGTGAGGCGGGAGTCCGACGCAGCGATCATCTGGATCCCCGAGATGGTGTCGAAGGAAGATGTCATCGCGCTGTACACACACGCGGCCGTCTTCGTCTGCCCGTCGGTGTACGAGCCCTTCGGGATCATTAATCTCGAGGCGATGGCGTGCGAGACGCCGATCGTCGCCGCGGCCGTCGGCGGCATCCCCGAGATCATCGTGCCGGGCGAGACAGGGACCCTCGTGCCATTCGACGCAGTGGATGACGCGAGC
>JANPKQ010000339.1:0-3958 GCA_031426115.1 Gemmatimonadaceae bacterium
GCCGTTCACCCAGCTCGACTCCGGGTTGACGCGCCGGTATGGCGGGACCGGGCTTGGCCTCTTCATCTGCGGCCGCCTCGCGGCGCTGCTCGGCGGGAGCATCGAGCTCGAGTCCGAGCCCGGGACGGGATCTGTCTTCACGCTGCTGCTGCCGGCCGCGCCCCGAGCCTAGGCGAGGCCACGGTCAACTGGTGAGTGTGGTGGCGCGGCGATAGCTTCTCCGCGCGTTCAGGCCCCGCGCGACGCGGCCTCCCCCTCCATCCGAGCACCATGTACAGCGTCGTCCTTCTCGCCATCGCCGCCATCCAGCTGCCCGATTCGCTGAGCCTGGAGGATGCGCTCGCGCGCGCCCGTGAAACCCGGCCGCTGGCGATTGCGACGGGGGGAGCGGTCGCACGGGCGCGCGGCACCGCCATGGTTGCCGGCATGATTCCCAATCCGACCGTGCAGGTCGAGCTCGATGACGATGCGCCGACACACAAGCTCACCGCGACACAGCAACTGAGTTGGATCGTGCGCCACGGCGCCGACCGCGCGGCGGGGCGCGGTATCATCGCGCGCGCCGTCGCCGACTCCACCCAGACGATTGCGGACCTTGGGCTGGATGTTCGACACGCGTTCTTCGGCGCCCTCGCAGCGGACGCGCTCCTCGGCCTCACCGCGGAGCAGGGAGCCATCGCGGATTCGCTCGTCGCGCTGGCGAGCCAACGCCTGCGCTCTGGCGACATCTCGGCGCTCGAGCGCGACGTGGTCGCGCAGGAAGCCGCACGCGTGCGACTGTCGCTGTCGCAGGCGCGCGAGGCCAGCCGGGCGGGACGCATCGGGCTCGGGCGCGCGATCGCGTGGACGACCACGAGAGCGCCTGCCGCTGTCGGCGCACTCGATGCCGGACTGGACGATGCAGCGGTCGTTCGCCTGGTGACGGCCGCCGATGTGTCGGCGCTGCCGCTGGTGCGCGCAGCGGTCGCCGACTCCGCGGCTGCCGCTGCGCGCCTTCGCGCCGCCCGGCTCGCTCGCATTCCGATCCCGGGCATCGTTGCCGGCCGGGAGTGGGGCAGCTCGGCCGATGACAACAACGTCATTCTCGGCCTGGCCATGCCCGTGCCGCTTTGGAGCCGCGGCGGGGAGTCCGTCGCCGAGGCACGCGGTGCCGCTACGGAACGAACGGCGCTCGCCGCCGAGGCACGCCTCGAGGCGCGTGCGCAGCTGGAGGAAGCCGGCATCCGTCTCGCTGAATCGGCCTCGCGCGCACGCTTCGTTCGGGACTCCCTGCTCGTCGCCGCGCGGTCGCTGCGCGCCGGAACGGTTCGCCTGTACGAATCAGGGCGGACGGATGTCCTTCCCGTGTTCGAGTCGCTGCGCGCGGAACGCGACGTTGCCCAGGCTCTCGTTCGCGAGCTCCTCGCGTTCCAGGACGCCCGCGCTGTGCTGCTCGCCCTGCTCGGTCGATGGAACTAGGACGCGCGCGCTCGTGGTCGGTTCCTTCAGTGGAGAGAACGTGTCTACAATGAAGTTGCGAGTCGTCATCGTCACAGCCGGTTCCGTGCTCGCGATGGGGTGCGGCGAAGCGCCCCCGCAGAAGGCCACCGCGGCCACGATCGGCAACGCGGTGTCCGAAGCCCAGCTGACGACGGTAACTCTCAGCCAGGAGGCATTCGACCGGTTGGGAATCGCGACGACGGTTGTCGAATCGACGACGGTCGCGCCGACCCGGACGGTGGGGGGCGAGATCATCGTACCTCCGGGCCAGTCGCTCATTGTCTCGGCACCCGTCGCTGGACGGGTCGTGGCCCCTGACGATGGCGGGATTCCGCAGGCGGGTGCGCGCGTCGCTGCACGCCAGCCGATCATGCAGCTCATCGCCCTGCCTCCCGATCGAGACCTGCTCCGTACCCAGCAGGAGGTCACGGTGGCGGAGGCGCGGCTCCGGCAGGCGCAGGCCGAGGCGACGCGCACGGCGCGACTGTTCGCCGACCGGCTCGTCTCGGAGCGAGACAACGAGGCGGCCGCGGCCGACCTCGAGGCGGCGCGCGCCGCACGCGATGCGGCGGTGGCGCAGCAGAACATGATGAGCAGCGGAGCGCCGCTCGACGCGAAGGGGCTGACGCCGATTCGCATCGCGGCTCCCGACGCGGGAATGGTCCGCATCGTCCACGTCGCGGCTGGCCAGGCGGTCGCCGCTGGCGCGCCGCTCGCCGAAATCGTCCGCCTCGATCGGCTCTGGGTGCGCGTGCCGGTGTACGCCGGCGACGCGAGTCGCATCGCGCGCGGCACCGAGGCGACGGTGCACGGCCTCGCTGGCCCCATGTCGGGTCCGGCGTATCGCGCTTCAGCCGTCGCCGCTCCGCCATCGGCCGATGCTGCTTCTGCATCGGTTGACCTCTTCTACGAGATTCGCGGCGGTTCTGGCAGCCTGCGTCCCGGGGAGCGGGTCGGTATCACCCTGCCGTTGCAGGCGGGAACCGATCGCGCGCTCGTCGTCCCGCTGAGTGCGGTTGTGTACGACATGAACGGGGGTGCGTGGGTCTACGAGCAAGCGGCTCCCCTGACCTTCACCCGACGGCGGGTCGACATCGTGCGCGTCGTGTCGGGGAAGGCGGTGCTTGCGCGCGGGCCCACGCCCGGGACGACGGTCGTCACCGACGGAGCCGCGGAGCTCTTCGGCACCGAGTTCGGCCCGGGGAAATAGGAGCGCGAATGCGGTGGTTCATCGAGAGCGCCCTGCGCCTGCGGATCGCGGTCGTCGTCCTGACGATCATCTTCGTCATCGTCGGGAGCCGTCTCATTCGCGACGCCCCCCTCGACGTCTTCCCTGAGTTCGCCCCGCCGCTGGTGGAGGTGCAGACCGAAGCGCCGGGACTGTCCACGGAGGAGGTCGAAGCGCTGGTGACGGTGCCGGTCGAACAGGCGCTGAACGGGACGCCTTACCTCCAGACCGTGCGCTCGAAGTCGGTGCTCGGTCTCTCGAGCGTCGTCGTCATCTTCGAGCGTGGCACGGACATCTCGCGCGCGCGGCAGTTCGTGAGCGAACGGATGGCGGGTCTCGCCGGAACGCTCCCGACGGTCGCGAACCCCCCGGTGCTCCTCTCGCCGCTGTCATCCACGAGCCGTGTGCTCAAGATCGGGCTCTCGTCGGCGACGCTCTCGCAGACGGAGATGACGACCCTGGCGCGCTGGACGATCCGGCCGCGGCTCATCGCGATTCCCGGCGTCGCCAACGTCGCGATCTGGGGCCAGCGCGATCGGCAGCTTCAGGTGCTCGTCGATCCCGAACGCCTGAAGGCGAACGGGGTGACGCTCGACCAGGTCACCCGGGCGGCCGGTGAGGCGGTCTCGATCCATGCGGGTGGGTTCGTTGACATGCCGAACCAGCGGCTTTCGCTCGCCCAGCGCGGCGACGTCCACACGGCTGCCGACCTGGCGCGAGCGCCGGTCGCCTTTCGCAACGGCGCACCTCTCTCGCTCGGCGATGTGGCCGACGTCGTCGAGGGTAACCCGCCACCGATCGGCGACGCGGTGATCAACGATGTGCCGGGACTGCTGCTGATCGTCGAGAAGCAACCGTGGGGCAACACCCTCGAGGTGACGCGTGGCGTCGAAGAGGCGCTGGCGGCGCTGAAGCCGGCACTCCCCGGCGTCGATGTGGACCCGACGATCTTCCGCCCCGCGACGTTCATCGAGATGTCGCTGTACAACCTCAACCGGGCGCTGCTCATCGGCTGCGTGCTGGTGATCATCGTCCTCGCGGTCTTCCTTGCGGACTGGCGAACGTCGCTCATCACGCTGACGGCGATCCCGCTCTCGCTCCTCACCGCTGCGCTGATCATGCGGTATCGCGGGGGCACCATCGATACGATGGTGCTCGCCGGCATCGTCATCGCCCTCGGGGTCGTCGTCGATGACGCCATCATCGACGTCGAAAACATTGTCCGGCGGCTACGGCTGAACCGGGTCGCGG
>JANPKQ010000340.1:0-6566 GCA_031426115.1 Gemmatimonadaceae bacterium
TCGAAGGCGCGATCGAGAAATCGGTCGTCGGCCGCGAGGACGAAGTGGATGTCACCGCGCTCATCGCCAGGCTGCGCCTGCTGGCCGAGACGACGCCAGTTGCGACGGGGCGGGCCGTCGAGGGCATCCCGAGTGCCCTCGCTTCCAGCGCGCGGCGCACGAGCCGCCCGTTCACGCTCGATGAGCGGTCGGCCGGCGCCGGAGCACCTGGCGTCGCTGGCGCCGGCGCACTCCGTGTACAGGTGACCATCGCGACGGGGAGTGCGCTCCCCGGCGTGCGCGGTTTCATGGTCGTGCAGGCGGTGAAGTCCCTTGGCGAGTTGACCGATCTCTCGCCGGCGATGGATGTCATCCAGTCGGATGCGTTCACCGGCCAGCTCTCGTTCGTCCTGCGAAGCGCGCTCGACGCCGCGAGTATCGAGCGCGCCGTGACGCTCGTCGGCGAGATCGGCGCCGTCGAGATCTCCGTGATCGCGGCCGCGGCCCCGGTGGGGCCCCAGCCCCCCTCCACCGGTCTGGACCCGCGCGATGGCGGCATCGTCGTCCCCTCGGCGATGAGCGCGACGCCTCCAGGTGGGGCTGCGCCCTTTACCTCGCCGGTGAAGGAGATCGGCACCAACGGCGCAGCGGCGCCCGGGCCCGATGAAACCGGCGTGCGGCGGCAGCGCCACGTGCGCATCGACCTGCGTCGCCTCGACGCGCTGATGAACCTCATCGGCGAGCTCGTCATCACGCGCGGCCGGCTGACGCAGATCGCCGGTGCCATCCACGATGATGCGCTCGATGAAACCGTCGCCCAGGCATCGCGCCTCGTGACGGACCTGCAGGACGAGATCATGACCAGTCGCATGGTGCCCGTCTGGCAGGTCTTCGACCGCTTTCCGCGCCTCGTGCGCGATGCGGCTCGCGCGCTCGGCAAGCAGGTGGCGTTCACGGTCGAGGGCAAGGAGATCGAGCTCGATCGATCGTTGCTCGACGAGATCGGCGATCCGGTCGTGCACTTGCTGCGCAATGCGATCGACCACGGCATCGAGAAGCCCGAGGCGCGAGCGGCGGCAGGAAAGCCGCCGGTGGGCCGGCTGACCCTCAGCGCACTGCGCGACCGCTCGGCCGTCATCATCCGCGTCTCCGACGACGGGAAGGGGATCGACCGCGACCGCGTCCTGCGACGCGCGAAGGAGATGCACGTCGTCGAGGCGAGCAAGACCGACCTCAGCGATGAGGAGTTGATCCGTCTCGTATCGCGTCCGGGATTCTCGACCGCGGAGCAGGTCACCAGCATCTCCGGACGCGGCGTTGGCGTGGACGCTGTCCAGACGCGGGTGCGCTCCCTCGGGGGCACGGTGGATATCAAGACCGCGCCGGGCGAGGGCACGACGGTCACGGTGCGGCTTCCGCTGACGCTCGCGATCGTGCGCGCGCTGCTCGCAAAGGTCGGCGACGAGACCTACGCGCTGCCGATGACCCACGTCAACGAGACGGTGGAGCTGGAATCGGCGCTGCTGCGCACCGTGAAGGGACGCGAGGTGCTGGTGCTGCGCGACGACGTGCTGCCACTGATCCGCCTGCGCAGCCTCCTCCAGATGCCGACGGTAAGCGATGAACGGCGCCAGGTGGTAGTGCTGGAGATTGCGGACCGGCGGGCGGGGCTGATCGTCGATGAGCTGACAGGGCAGCAGGAGATCGTGGTGAAGCAGTTCGACGGAGTGCGGGACGGACTGGCGCTGTTCAGCGGCGCGACGATACTCGGCGACGGGGCACCCGCGCTGATCGTCGATGTAGGCAGTCTCATCTAACGGAGCAGCAATGGAAGACATTCGGTCGTTGACGCCCCTGGAGCTGGACGCACTGCGCGAGATCGCCAACATCGGGGCGGGCCACGCGGCGACGGCGCTGTCCACGATGACCGGCGACACGATCATGATCAGCGTCCCGATGCTCAACGTCGCCCCGCTCGATGAAGCCGTCAGCCGGATCGCCGCTCCCGAAGAGCCGGTGGCCGCCGTCCTCATGCACATGCTCGGCGACCTCACCGGGCGGACGCTCCTCGTGTTCCCGCAGCGCGTCGCGATCCGCCTCGCCGAGCTGATGCTGCGCAGGCCGTCGGGTTCGTCGAAGGAGCTCGGCGCGCTCGAGCAGTCCGCGATCAAGGAAGCGGGCAACATCCTCAGCGGCGCGTACATGAACGCCCTCAGCGACTTCATGGGGCTCATGCTGCTCCCGTCGCCGCCGAGCCTTGCGATCGACATGACGAGCGCTGTGCTGACGACCGCCTACCTGCAGTTCGGCTCCGACCGCGACTTCGTCTTCTGCGTGGAGAGCGATTTCACGATCCAGGATTCCGGGGAGCAGCTCCACGGATTCTTCCTCCTGCTTCCGGATGTCGCCTCGCTGCATGCGATTCTCCGCGCCATCAAGATGGCCTGATGCAGCGCTCACTCAATCTTTCACCCTCACGCCTCGCCGTCGTTGCTCGACGGCGGGTCGTGGTCGCGGGCTGACGCACCGGCCGTGGCGGGCACCGCGGGGGCACTGAGCTCGGAGCGCGATCGCGAAGTCCTGCGATCGTTCGCGCGGCGCATCGATCCGGCCGATGCGGGAGCCCACAACAACCTCGGCGTTCTCTACTACAACAAGGGTCTTTTCGAGGAAGCGGTCGGTGAGTTCACCCGCGCGCTCGAGCTCGACCCGAAGATGCAGGTCGCCCAGCGCAACCTCGAGATCGCGTACTTCAACACGGGGTTCTACGACCGACGCGTCACCGAGCTTCGCGACCGGCTTCGCGCGCGTCCCGGTGATCGCGATGCGCGGTGGGAGCTTGCCCGAGCCTACGCGCTGCTCGGCAGCCTTCCCGAGGCGGTCGCGGAGTTCTGCGAGCTGTTGCGGCACCATCCCAGCGACGTCGCCGCCATCGTCCAGCTCGGCCTCGCCGAAAAGGCGGGTGGCGATCTCGAGAAGGCCGAGCACTGGTTCCGCCGCGCGCTGGAGCTCGACCGAAACAGTACCGTCGTGCACTTCTACATCGGCGAAGTGCTGTATAACCGCGGCCTCAACGACGACGCGCTCGAGGCGCTGACCCGCGCGATCGAGCTCAACCCCGACAACCCCGACGCGCACTACCTGATGGGCTTCGTGCTCGGCGACATGGGCCGCCACGAGCAGGCACGCGCCGCGACGAAGAAGGCGATCCAGCTGAACCCGACGCTCTCGCGCGCGCAGGCGAACCTCTCGCTCGACCGCTACAACCCGCAGAAGTACGAGGAGCTGCTGCCCGGAAGGCAGGCCCTGCGCTCCCAGCGTCTCATGACGGTCTCGGAGGAGGGGCAGCTCGCGCACTACAACCTCGGCCTCGCCTTCCGTCAGAAAGGGTACATGGCCGAAGCGCTGCGCGAGTACCGGATCGCGCTCGACCGCGGCGAGGATGAAGCGCTCGTCCTCCAGGCGATGGCGGAAGTGCACCTGCTGCGAAAGGAAGCGGCTTCCGCGGGCGAGCTCTATGACCGCCTGCTCGCCGTGCACCCGGACCGGCCCAAGCTCTGGAATGAGCGGGGCGTCGCGCTGCACCAGGATGGCCGGTTCGCCGAGGCGGCAGAGAGCTACGGGCGCGCAGTCGCCGTCGATCCGTCCTATGCGCTCGCGTCGAACAACCTTGGCGTCGCGCTCTACCATGGCGGCGAGACCGAGCGCGCCACCGATGCTTTCCGGCGTGCACTCGATGCGCAGCCGGGATTCGTCAAGGCGCGGCTCAACCTGGCGCTGCTGATGTTCAAGCGGAAGCGTCTCCAGCTCGCGCTCGAGGCCTATCGGCAGGTGCTGGCCGTCGAGGCCGAGCAGCCGGTGGCATGGAATGGGATCGGACTGGTGCTCGCAGACCTGAAGAAGTTCGACGACGCGCGCCATGCCTTCGCACGCGCCATCGACGCCCGTCCGGAGTACGCCGAAGCCCATTACAACCTGAGCTTCTGCCTGTCCAACCTCGGAGACTTCGAGGGTGCGCTGCGCGAGACCAAGCGCGCGCTCGAGCTCGACCCGTACTACGTCGCCCAGAAGTTCGAGCTTGCGATCGACCTCGAGTACGAGGATCCCGATCTTTCGATCGTGCCGGATCTCGGGGGTGAGCGCCGCACCACCGACGCCGTCGAGGAGTTCTCCTTCGATCCGCAGCTGCTCGACTCGCTGTTCACCGAGCTCACCCCCGCACCTGCGCCGGCTGCACCGGCCGCGGAGGGAAGTCTGTACGCGGTCGCCGTCGATTACCTGACGAAGGGTCTCTACGACCGCGCTGCGGGCGCCGTAAGCCGCGCGATGGCGCGCGGTGGCGAGCCCGCCGAGGGGATGACCATCCTCGGCGACGTGTTTGCGAGACAGGGCCTCCACGGCGAGGCGCTCGAGCGGTATCGGGACGCGCGGAACGCGAACGGCACGTGGATTCCCGCGTTGACCGGCGAAGTGCGAGTGCTGCTGAAGCTGGGGCGCGCCGGCGAGGCGCTTCCAGTCGCGGAGTGGCTGTTCGCTGCCGCGCCGAACGATGTGGAGATCCTGCTGCTCACGGGACAGGCACGTGCGCAGACGGGCGATCCGACGGCGGCGCTCGACGCGCTGGACCGCGCGCGGAAGCTTGCTCCGGGGCGGGCCGACGTGCACCAGCAGATGGGTGACATCGCGCGGACGGTCGGCAACCGCAGTGCTGCCATCACTGCCTACACGCACGCGCTCGATCTCGATCCCGATTTCGCCGTGGTGCGGTTCCAGCTCGCGCACCTGCTGTCGGAGGGCGGGGATGTCGCGGAGGCCGAGCAGCAGCTGCTCGCCGCGCTCGATGCGGTCCCGACGTACACCGAGGCGACGTTGGCGCTGTGCGCGTTGCGGCGGAAGGCCGGGCGTCCTGCCGAGGCGCTCGCCACCATCATCGACCTCCTCCAGGGCGATCCGTTCAACCTCGTCGGTCTCGTTGCGCTCGCCGAGACGCTCTATGCCGCCGAGCGGAAGACGGATGCGGGGACCGCGTTCGCGAGAGTCCTGCGCTTCGATCCGCATCACCCCTGCGCGCTCTACCATGAGGGCGCGCTCCTCGCGGAGCAGCACCGGTATCGGGATGCGATCAGCCGGTGGCAGCGGGTCGTCGAAGTCGAGCCGGAGGGTGAGTGGGCGCAGCGCGCACGGCGCGACGCGCGCACCGCTGCCGACCTGCAGCACATCTTCGCGCGAGCGGTGGAGGCCTGATGGCGATCGAAGGACCGCTTCGCGAGCTCGGCATTCACGACGTCTTCCAGCTGCTCGATCTCAGCCGGAAGACTGGATCGCTGCGCGTCACCTCGCACCTGCGCGACAACGAGGGGATCGTCTACTTCAGCAACGGGAAGGTCGCGTTCGCGAGCATCCGGAGCAATCCGCATCCGCTCGGCGAGATCCTGATGCGGGCGGGCAAGATCACCGACGCGGACCTTGACCGCGCGCGTGCACTCCAGGCCACGCGCGGCGACGCCGTGCGGCTGGGACATGTGCTGGTCGAGATCGGCGCGATCACCGGCCGCGAGCTCGATCGCCATGTGCGGACCCAGATCGAGGCCGTCGTGTTCGAGCTGATGTCGTGGCAGGAAGGCTTCTTCTCCTTCGAGGAAGGTGCCGTCGAGGACGTTCCCGGCGAGGCCACGGCTTCCGTCTCGACCGAGTCGCTCCTGATGGAAGGCGCACGGCGCATCGATGAGTGGTCGCGCATCGAGGACAAGGTGCCGCACCTCGGTGTCGTGCCGGTGCTCGCGCCGTCGACCGCCGACCAGCCCGCGCTCATCGACCTGCTTCCCAACGAATGGGAAGTGCTCACGATGATCGATGGCCAGCGTGACCTGCGGCGGATCGCCGCGGAGCTCTCGGTGACGGAGTTCGACGTCGCCCGCATCGTCTATGGGCTCGTGACGACGGGAGTCGTCGAGCTGCGGAACATCGAGCGCGGGGCAACGGCGGCTGCGGCGGCGGCTGATGGCATGGCAGCGCAACTCTCTCGCGCCGAGGCGGCGCTGAGCTCGGGAACACCCGAGGAGGCGCTGAGCTGCGCGCGGCGGATCATCGCGGGCGATCCGCGCAACGTCGCCGCGAGGCTCATCGCCTCGCATGCGCTGACCATCCTCAACCGGCACGCCGACGCCGTCGATGAGCTCAAGCGTGCCGCGCAGGCGGATCCGCTCGACCTCAGTGTGCATCTCGCGCTCGGCTTTGCCGCGGCGCGCAGCGGCGACTTCGCCACCGCTGTCGCGAGCTGGACGCATTTCCTCACGGCGCGGCCCGATGCGCCCGAGGCGAACCGGGTGCGCTCGGCGCTGGACGCAGCGTCGCGCCTGCACAACGTGCTCGACGAGGCCGCCCATGGCTGACGAGATCCGCCGCCTCAGCGACGAGCTGGCGCGCGACCCCGCGAGCATGGCGTTCCTCCCGCTCGCCGAGGCGCTGCGTCGGCGTGGCCAGACCGACCTCGCCCTCAAGGTCGCAGTGCGCGGCCTCGAGCGGCATCCGCATAACGCCAGCGCCCACGACCTCCTCGCGCGGATCGCCGTGGACCAGGGCGACCT
>JANPKQ010000341.1:0-11847 GCA_031426115.1 Gemmatimonadaceae bacterium
GCCCACCGTTGCCACCCTTGCCGCCGAAGCCACCGGCTCCGCCGCCGCCGCATCCGGACCCTGCGCCTCCACCAAGCGCACCGGTTCCTCCCGCGCCCGCGACGCCGCCCGCACCGCCCGCACCGCCCCTGCCAGTGATCAGCGCGTTGTCGGTGATGACGATACCGCTCGAGCCGATGACGAGAATCGCCACCGACGCGCCACCGCCCGCGCCGCCGCCGCCCGACCCGCCGAACCCGCCGCTCCCACCACCGCCGCCACCGCCACCACCGGCGCCGGTCTGCGCAAATCCGCCGCCTCCGCCGCCGCCACCCGAGCCCGGATTGCCGCGCATGCCCGCGGTGCCGCCGGGCGCGACATAGCCGTCAGGCGACACGACGCTGCCGAACGCTGCGCCGCCGGCGCCATCGACGCCGCTGCTGCCGTCACTGCCGGTGCCGCCATTCCCTCCCGCCGGGTTCCCCGGCGTACCCTCCGCGCCTCCGCGGCCGGCAATGAACCCACCCCCGGTCCTGCCGAAGCCGGGCGCCGTCGTCGCGGTACCACCCGATCCACCATCGCCGCCCTCGATCCCCGGATCGGTCTGTCCGTTCGCCGCACCGGGCTGACCACCGGCCCCGCCGGCGCCGAGCTGCGGCGTGCCGGTGCAGCTTGCGTTCAAGCCGTTGGCGCCGGGCAGCCCTGCAATCCCGCGGAGGCCTGTCTGTCCCGCTGCGCCCGGACCACCATCACCCGCGGTGATGCGATTGTTGGTGATCGTGATGTTCTGGCTGTTCATGAGGAGCACGCCATACCGACTGCGATCCGTGGCGTTGGCCGCGATCGGGGTCGTGATGCGCAGCCCATCGAGCACGACGTCGGCGTCGCCCGACCCGCGGACGGCGAAGTCAGCATCGCCGTTGATGGTCGTCTGGTACGCTTCGCGGTCGCGAATCCACGTGCCCGACTGGTACCCGCCATAGATGCTGACGCCGGTCGCGAGCTCGACGCTTCCATCATACGAACCGTTCCCGACGTAAACGTCCGTGCCGCCACCAGCGAACTCCGCCCGTTGCACTCCGACCGTGATCGTTCGCACGGGCGCGGTACGGCTCGAACCGGAGTTCAGGTCGCTGCCCAGCGGACTGACGAAGATCGCGCGTGCCCTGTCTTCCATCACATTGATCTGGACGACGGACGCCTGGCTCTCGATCCCGCCCGCATCGGTGACGCGAAGCTCGAAGCGAACGGTGGAAACGCTCGCCGGAGCCGTGAAGGTCGGCGACGCGCCGGTGAGGAATCCCGTCCCGCCGGTGACATCGGGGCCGAAGACCTGCCTGAAGCGGTACGTGAGGGCCGAATTCTCCGGGTCAGTGCCGCTGCCGGCGAGGGTCACGGTCGAGCCGCGATTCACATCCTGCTCCGGTCCGGCATTCGCCGTTGGGGCGAGGTTCACTACCGTGGTGAACGTCCACGTATGATCCGCCGCGAGCGCACCACCATCGACATCGGTAATCCCGGTCGTCAACCGCGCAGTGTAGGTGGTGCCTGACGCCAGCGGTGCCGACGGTGTGAACGTCACGACGGCTCCATTCACGGAAACGGTTCCGGCGACCGCCGCACCACCTGCAGGCGTCACCGTGAATGTCGTCGCCGTTGCCGACGCAGCGGCGATCGGTTCGGAGAAGGTCGCCGAGACCGTGCTCGTTCGCGGGACGTTGACAGCGCTCGGCGCCGGCACCGTCGACACGACCGTCGGCGCGGGATTCGCGACTGTGGTGAAGGTCCACTGCTGCTGCGTAGCCAGCGCATTGCCCGCAAGGTCCTTGAGACCCGTCTTGAGCCGCACTGTGTACGTCGTGCCGAAGGCCAGCGGCGCCGACGGAGTGAAGGTCACGACGGCCCCGTTCACCGCAATCGTCCCCGCGAGCGGGGTCGCGGTGCCGGCCTGAACCTCGACGGTCGATGTCGTCGCCGATGCGGGCGCGATGGCCTCGGAGAACGTCGCGCTGATGGCCGTCGTCCGTGCGACGCCGGTCGCGCCGGAAGCGGGGCTCATCGAAACGACGGTCGGACGCCGACCGTCGCCCGTGGGACCGTCACCGGAGCACGCTGTCGCAAAGGGAAGTGCGGCGAAGGCGAGCCAGCAGAGTCGGCGCGCGGAGGATCGCATTGAGATGCCCATGTGTTCGAGTCTGGTCGCGCCAGGTCGCTGGCGCCCGGCGTTCAGCGGGGGGGTATAGTAACGGGCAACCCTCGCGGGCGCCAAACAAATGTCGTAAATCGCATCGATTAACGTTCTCTAATCGCATGATGCGAACGCGCTTGGCCCTGCCCGCTGCGCGGGGGATCTTGCAGAGCTCGCCGCTCGACGTACGTTTGTCGCGCCGGTCGTCGATGTCACGGGGTGACCCCATGATTCTCCCGGTGGTCACCGCAGTGCTCCCTTCCGGCCCTCCCGATGCGCATTTTCGACAACGGTCTCGATCTCTCCGCGACCGACCTCTCGAATTTCCTCAGCTGCCGCCATCGCACTGCGCTGGACATGGCCGCCGCGTACGGCCAGCGCACCCGCCCATACTTCGGCGAAGATCCGCTCCTCGCACTGCTGGTTCAGCGCGGGCTGGAACACGAAAGGGCGTATGTCGAATCCCTGCGTGCCAAGGGGCTTGGCGTCGTTGACCTCAGCCACCTCGGCGGCCCCGCCGACCGCCGGACGCTGATCAACGAGACCCTCGGCGCGATGCGCGCCCGCGCCGACGTCATCGTCCAGGCCGGACTCCTTGGCGATCGCTGGTTCGGCAAGCCGGACATCATGACCCGCGTCGATGACAGGCCGAGCAGCTTCGGAAGCTGGTCATACGAGATCTCCGACACGAAGCTCGCGCGGGAGACGCGCGCCGGCACGATCCTCCAGCTCGGTCTCTACTCCGAGATGCTCGGCGATGCACAGGGCGTACGGCCGGAGCATTTCTACGTCATCACGCCCGACAAGGATGCGCCGGTCCACACGTACCGCGTCGATGACTACTCGGCGTACTTCCGCCTGATGCGGCGGCAGCTGGAGGCGACGGTCGAGCGCGATCATGCGGAGGTTGCGCTCGAGCATTATCCCGAGCCTGTGGAGCACTGCCTCATCTGCGCGTGGGTGGCCGAGTGCAAGCAGAAGCGCCGCGATGACGACCATCTCTCTCTGGTGGCGAACATCGTCCGGCGCCAGCGACGTGAGCTCGTGTCGAATGAGGTGCCGACGCTGACGTCCCTCGCGACGATGACGCTGCCGATCGCCTTCAAGCCGAAGCGCGGCAGCCTCGACAGCTACGAACGGGTGCATCACCAGGCGCGGCTGCAGCATGCGTCGCGCGGCCGGATTCCGCCCCTCCACGAGCTGCGCGCCGTCACGCCGGGCGAAGGGCTCTGTCGCCTGCCGGAGCCGTCGCCGGGTGACATGTTCCTCGACCTCGAAGGAGATGCTTTCGCGCGTGAAGGCGGGCGCGAGTATCTCTTCGGCATCACGACGGTCGGTGCCGATGGAGCGCCGACGTATCGAGCATGGTGGGCGTTCACTGACGGGGAGGAACGCCGGGCCTTCGAGGAGGTCGTGGACCTCATGGTGGCCGCGGTGGAAAACCATCCAGGCATGCACATCTATCACTACGCGCCGTACGAGCAGACGGCATTCAAGCGGCTGATGGGACGCTACGCGACGCGCGAGCGGGAGCTCGATACGCTGCTGCGCGGCGAGCGGTTCGTGGACCTGTTTGCGGTCGTGCGGCAGGGCGTTGTCGCCGGCATCGAGCGGTACTCCATCAAGGATCTCGAGGCGCTGTACGGGTTCACCCGCGACGTTCCGCTCGCCGACGCGCGCCGGATGCGCAACGTGATGGAGCAGGCGCTCGAGATGCACTGTCCCGAGACGGTGCCGCCCGCGACACGGGACGTCGTGCAGGGCTACAACCGCGACGACTGCGTCTCCACACTCCGGCTTCGCGACTGGCTGGAGTCGTTGCGCGCTGAGCGCGAGGCGTCGGGAACGCCGGTGCCGCGCCCTGAGCCGAAGACCGGCGATGCCTCGGCGAAGGTGGACGAGCGCGCCGAGCGGGTGTCGGCGCTGCGCGCTCGATTGCTGGCGGGGGTGCCCGAGATGCGCGCCGAGCGGGACGCTGACCAGCAGGGGCGGTGGCTGCTGGCGTACATGCTCGACTGGCACCGCCGCGAGGCGAAGCAGGGATGGTGGAAATACTTCGAGCTCTGCAAGCTTCCCGAGGAGGAGCTGTTGGACGAGCAGGAAGCGGTGGCCGGGCTCGAGCTTGTCGAACGGGTAGAGGTGGTCGTGCGCAAGAACTCGACGAGGCCCACCGGCAGCGTCGTGGATCGCTATCGCTACCCAGCGCAGGAGATGGAGATCGGCGTCAGGGATGAGCTCAAGCTTCAGGATGAGAGCACATTCGGGAAAGTCGTGGCACTGAACCGATCGACGCGCACGATGGACATCCGGAAGGGGAAGGAACAGGCGGAGAATCATCCGCGCGCCGTGTTCGCCCACAAGTACATCGCGACGGAGCCGCAGGAGGAAGCGCTCCTCCGACTTGGTGACGCCGTTGCTGCATCCACGACGCTCGCCGGCGCGAGCACGGCCAGCGCGGTGGCGCGCGAGCTTCTGCTTCGTAATCCGCCTCGACTCCGCTCGGGCGACTTCGCGCCGAGGCAGGGCGAGAGCGGCACCGCGTTCGGTATTCGCATCGTCGGTGATCTCGACGCGACGGTACTGGCGGTCCAGGGGCCACCCGGCTCCGGGAAGACGTACACGGGTGCGCGGATGATCTGCGAGCTCGTGCGGCAGGGGAAGCGCGTCGGCGTGACCGGACCGAGCCACAAGGTGATCCGGCTGCTGCTCGATGAGGTCCTCGAGGCGGCGAGGGAGTTGGGCATGGAGGTCCGCGTCGCGCACAAGATCGGGGCGGACGATGTGCCCGATCCCGCGTCGCCGGTGAAGGAGCTGGTGTCCAACCCGGCGGCGCTCGCCGCGTGTCGGTCGGGCGAGGTGCAGGTGCTCGGCGGCACCTCGTGGCTCTGGGCTCCGGACGATTTCGCGGGAGCGGCCGATGTCCTGTTCGTCGATGAAGCGGGGCAGATCTCGCTCGCCAATACCCTCGCCGTGGCCGCGGCAGCGAGCAGCATCGTCCTCCTCGGCGACCCGCAGCAGCTCGACCAGCCACAGAAGGGAAGTCACCCCGATGGCGTCGATGCCTCCGCGCTCGAGCATGTCCTCGGCGAGCACAAGACGATTCCGGACGACCGCGGAATCTTCCTGAAGGAGACGTGGCGGCTGTGCCCGAACATCTGCGCGTTCACGTCGGAGCTGTTCTACGAGAGCCGGCTCGAATCGCGGGCGGGACTCGATCGGCAGAAGGTGGTCGGTGTCGAGGGAATCGAGGGGAGCGGCCTCTGGGTCGTGGATGTCGAGCATGACGGCAACCGCAACTCGTCCCATGAGGAGATCGAGGCGATCGCCGACCTCGTCGGCCGACTCACGGCGCCCGGCTCGCGGTGGATCGACAAGGACAACACCGTCCGGCAAATGACCCTCGCCGACGTGCTCATCGTCGCGCCGTACAACGCGCACGTCACCCGCCTCATCGAGCGCCTCGGACCAACGGCCCGCGTGGGCACCGTGGACAAGTTCCAGGGGCAGGAAGCGCCCGTGGTCATCTATTCGATGGCGACCTCACGCCCCGAGGACGCGCCGCGCGGGATGGAATTCCTCTACAGCCTCAATCGGCTGAACGTCGCGACCTCCCGCGCGCGGTGCGCGGCGATTCTCGTCGCCAGCAGCCGCCTGTACGAGCCGGAGTGCCGCACGCCCCGGCAAATGAAGCTGGCAAACGCACTTTGCCGGTTCCGGGAGCTGGCTCTGAGTCCCCACTGACGGCTGGATGATGGCCAGATGACGGAGAACCGCAAACATGCGGTATCTCCGTCACCGCCCCGACGCGCCGACCGCTGACGCCGCTGCGAGTGACCTCTGCTATTCGTCGCCACCTCCGAATACGGGTACTCGATGCGCAAGCTCGTCCTGGTCCTGGCCCTCCTCGGTTCCGCTGCCTGCGGCGACGATCCCGTCGCACCTCCCGGACTGGTCAGCGTCCAGGTCACGACGACGGGGATCGACCGCGACGGGTCGTACGAGATCCGCGTCGGGGGGAAGAGCTATGCGGTATCCGGCTCGCCGGCCGCCGTCATCATCAGCGACCTCCGCCCAGGCCGCCACGATGTCGTACTCGAGGGGATCGCGGGCAACTGCACCGCCGTAGGGACTGCGTCGCTCCCGGTGACGGTCCGGTCGGGAACGACACAGCCGGCGCAGTTCGCCGTTGGATGCGTCTCCATCATGGGCGTGATCGGGGTGACGACAACGACCATCGGCGGGGGCACCGACCCCGATGGCTTCACGATCGTGATGGGGTCGGCGCCGCCGATCGCGATCGGCGCCCGCGACTCGGCCTTCTTCCCCGGTTTCGCGCAGGGTGACTATCCAGTGGTCATCGGGGGCCTCGCGCTGAACTGTTCCGTGACGCCCAACCCGCGCACCATCCGCGTCATCACCGGCACCGCCGTTCGCGATACCGCGCGCACGACCTTCGCCGTCAACTGCGCCTCATCCACCGGAAGCATCCGGACCACGACACGCACGACGGGCGTCGAACCCGATCCCGATGGCTACTCGCTGCTGCTCGATGGAAGCGTGGTCGTCGCGTCGCTCGGCACGAACGCGACCGCGAACCTGACCGGGGTCACGGCGCAGGACCACTCCGTTCGCCTCAGCGGTGTTGCCCCGAACTGCACCGTGGCGGAAGCAAACCCGCAGCTCGTCACCGTTGTGGTTGACGCCACGAGCGACATCACCTTCAACGTGACCTGTGTCTCGACGCGCGGTGACATCCGGATCGTCACGCAGACGACCGGCTCCGATCTCGACCCCGATGGCTATGAGGTCGCCGTCAACGCGCAGCCGCGGCTCGCGATCCCGGTGAATGGCAGCGCCAGGACGCCGCTGCTCCCCGTGGGCGGGTACAGCGTCCGGCTCGATGGCGTCGCGTCGAACTGCACGGTGAGCGGCCCGAATCCGCGTCCAGTGACGGTCACCGGCGGCAACACGGCGGAGGTTCTATTCACGGTGTCGTGTTCTCCGGTGGCGCGCATCGAAGTGTCTGCCACCACCACCGGTATCGATCCGGACCGGGATGGCTACAGGCTCGAGCTCTCCGGAACGAGCCACATCCAGACGCTCGTGGTGTCCACCAGCGGGACCGTGCGATTCGATCCGCTCCCGTTCGGGACATACTCGGTGGCGGTCCGTGACCTCGCGCCCAACTGCGAGACCACCGGGAGTGCGAGGCTATCGGTTGATGCACGCGCGCCGGTGGTTCCTGTCAACATCACCGTGACCTGTACGGCGCTCGAGCGAATCGCCTTTTCGAAGCTTGTTGCCGGCGGAAACTGGGACATTCACACGAGCAAGGCCGATGGCTCCGATATCAAGCGGATCATGACGGGCCCGGCGATGGATGTCGACCCATCATGGTCGGCAGCGACGGGACTCATCGTCTATGCAAGCGGCTCCGGAGGCAGCTCGGACATCTACGTCGTCGATGAGGCGGGCAACCTGACACGCCTGACGACCGGTGCCGGCCGCAACCTCTCTCCAGTGTGGTCGCCCGACGGCCGGCGCATCGCGTTCGCGAGCAATCGCAGCGGCGTGGTACAGCTCTACGTGATGGACGCCGATGGCGGCAACGTCACGCGCGTCACGACCAGCGCGGGCAGCGACATCCACCCGGCCCTGTCCCCGGACGGCACGAGCCTCGCCTTCACGCGCGCCGACTGCAGCACCGTGGGCTGCTACGGCAACATCTGGCTGCTGAACCTGACCAGCCTCGTCGAGACCCGGCTCACCAGCGCCTTCATCGACTCCGAGCCATCGTGGTCGGCGGATGGTAGCAGGATCGTCTTCTCCCGGGTGAACGAGTGCGGCTCCTTCTATTACTACACGTGCGAGCGGAACCTGGCCGTCATGAATGCGAACGGCTCGAACCTGGTGATCCTGCCGGGTGATTCGTCCGATGAAGGCGATCCATCGCAGTCGGCCAGGGTTTCGCGGATCGCGGTGGCAGTCGCGATCTGCGGCTACTACAGCTGCCTGGAACCCGCCGGTATCAGGATGGTCCGGCCGGACGGCAGCGATCCCGTGATGGTCCTCGAGGGACAGGTCACCGGCCCGGTCTTCCGCCGATGACGTGTCACGTCGCGGCGCGCTGTCGCTGGTCGCCCCCCTCTTCCTCCGGATCCACGTACCTCCTGCGCACGTTCGCGCTCGCGCTGGCTCTCGTCGCCTTCGCCGCCTGCGGGGAGGACCCGCTGTCGCCGCCGGGAACGGTCAGCGTCCAGATCGGGACGGTCGGAGTGGACGGCGATCCGTCGTACGACGTGCGCGCGGCGGGAAAGCTGTACACGACTCCCGGCGTACCGGCGACCCTCAACATCACCGGGTTGCATGCCGGCCGGCACCAGATCGCACTCGAGGGAATCGCCGCCAACTGTTCGGTGGTCGGGAGCGCGTCGGTCGCCGTAGAGGTGCAGTCGGGAAGGAGCCTCCCGGTGAACTTCGTCGTGTCGTGCGTCTCCGTGACCGGCGCCGTCGCGGTCACGACATCCGTGACCGGTGGCGGGTCCGACCCCGATGGCTTCACGATCCAGTTTGGAACGGCGACCCCGCGTGTGGTCGCAGCAGGGGACACGACCTTCTACGTCGATCTCCCGGGTCGCGACTATCCCGTGACGCTTGGCGGGATGTCGTCCAACTGCACGGTCGGCCAGAATCCACGAAGCGTCCACGTCACGACCGGGGTTGCACCTCGCGACACCGCCCGCACCACCTTTGCCGTAACCTGCACTCCGTTGACGAGCGGCATCCGGGTCGTGACGCAGACGACCGGTGCCGATCTCGATCCCGATGGGTATATCGTTGCGATCGACGTTCTGCCTACCTTTGCGATTCCGACCAACGGAAGCGTGACGAAAGCAAATCTTCTCCCCGGTGGTCACAGCGTCCGCCTCGATGGGATCGCGTCGAACTGCACGCTCAGCGGACCGAATCCGCGTCTGGCGACGGTGACCGACGGCAATACCGTGGACGTCGCCTTTGCCATCGCCTGCGCCGCCCTCGCACGCATCGAGGTCTCCGCCACCACCACCGGCGTCGATCCGGACCGCGACGGGTACCGTGTCGTGCTGTCCCGGAACCAACCGATCGACACCATCGCTGTATCCGCTGGCGGGACGGCGCTATCGGATCGCGTGCCATTCGGGACGTACTCGATCACGGTCACCGACCTCGCTCCCAACTGTGAGGTGAGCGGGCCGATGACGCGATCCGTCGAGGCGCGCGCATCGATCGTTCCCGTGGCGGTGACGGTGAACTGCGTGACACTCGAGCGCATTGCGTTTGCTATGTTCGTGGCGCAGAACTGGGATATCTACACGAGCAAGGCTGATGGCTCCGACCAACGCCGGATCACGACGGGGTCGGCCATGGACGTCGAGCCGTCCTGGTCTGCGGCAACGGGACGGATCGCCTACGCCAGCGGGTATTTCGGAAACTCGGACATCCATGTGGTCGATGAGAACGGAGCGTCGATCGCCCTCACCGCCAACGCCGGCCGCAACCTATCGCCGGCGTGGTCGCCCGACGGTGCACGCATCGCGTTCACGAGCAATCGCTCGGGCACATTCCAGCTCTATGTGATGGACGCCGATGGCGGCAACGTCAGACGCATCACCAGCGGTCCGGTGAGCGCCATGGATCCTGCGTGGTCGCCGGATGGGACGAAGCTGGCTTTCACACGCGCCGACTGCAGCTCGTTCGGCTGCCTCGGCAACATCTGGCTGATCAACGCAGATGGCGAGGGTCAGGCCCCGACGCGGCTCACCGATGTCAATCTCGACGCGCATCCTGCCTGGTCGGCGGATGGCAGCCGGATCGCCTTCAGCCGTGTGAACCAGTGCTCCTATGACTACTACTACTACAGCTGTGAGCGGAACCTGGCAGTCATCAACGCGAACGGCACGAACCTCATGGTCCTTCCCGGAGATGCCTTCGACGAAGCCGATCCGTCGTGGTCGGCCACAGGCGCGCGGATCGTGATGGGACTGTCCAGCTGTGGTTACTACGCATGCTCCGATCATGTGGGCATCCGGGTCGTGCGGCCGGACGGCAGCGATCCGGTGACGATCATCTGGGGCCGGACGACGGGCCCGGTGTTCCGACGGTGAGGCGGATCGGCTGCGGGATCATCATCATTGCGGTCCTCGCGGGGTGCAGCGACGACCCGACAGCGGTGGTGGACACCGAGCCCGCAATTACCGCCGCCACCGTCACGATCAATCCCAACAACGTCATTGGCGCGCTCGTCTTGGTGCGGACCGCGCGCGCGGCAAGCGTCTCGGTACGCTTCCAGCCCGTCGATGGCAGTGTCGAGGAGGAGGAGACCCCCGAGGTCCCCGTGGCGGGCGATGAGACGATGGTGCCGGTGCTCGGGTTGTGGCCGGAGCGACAGTATGTCTTTCGCGCCATCGCGCATGGGCCGGGGGGCGACACGATGTCGCCCGGTCTCGACCTCACGACCGGTGCGCTTCCCGCCGGGATCCCCACGTACACGGCCGGTGGCACCAATCCGACACCCGGCTATGTCGCCTTCAACGCTGCATCATATGGAATCGTCATCGATAACACCGGGCGCGTCGTCTGGTACCACCGTTTCGGCGCTGCTGCGTTCCTGAACTTTCAGCCCCAAGCCACCGGCTTATACGCCGCAGGCGCATCGAGCGCTGAATCGGGAGGGCCCTTCACCGAGATCGATCCACTTGGAACCGTCACGCGCCGACTGGGCTGCGCGGGCGGACTCCCCGCGCGGTTCCACGAGCTGAGGACCGAGGCAGATGGGAGCTACTGGCTCATGTGCGACGAGGTCCGGACGATGGACCTCGCGTCCAGTGGTGGCCAGCTGAACGCGCGGGTGACGGGAACCGTCGTTCAACACGTCGCGGCCACTGGTGAACGGCTCTTTCAGTGGAGCGCGTTCGATCACTTTGCCATCACCGACGTCGAGGCGAGCGCGCGTTCGGGCCCGATCGTGAATTGGACGCACGGCAACGCAATCGATTTCGATGCTGACGGGAACCTCCTTATCTCCTTCCGCGCGCTCAACGAGCTCACGAAGATCGATTCACGCACCGGTGCGGTGCTGTGGCGCATGGGGGGATCGCGGAACGACTTCGCGATCTACGCGGAGACATCGCCGGCGTTCGCCCACCAGCACGGTCTTCGCAGCGCGGGCGCCGGCAGCTTCGTCGTGCTCGACAACCTCGGGAACAGCAAGGCGTCGCGTGCCGAGCGCTACGAGTACGACGCAGTGGCCCGGACGGCGCGGCTCGCGGCGACCTACGCACCGGACGCGCCCGCCGTCGCGATGGCGGGGGGAACGACGCAGCAGCTCCCGGACGGCCGGCTGCTCGTGTCGTATGGCTCCGGGGGACGCGTCGAGGAGTACGACGCGGGCGGGCGCGCGGTGTGGCGGATCAACGGGAACGCGGGGTACGTGTTCAGGGCCACGAGGATCCGGTCATTGTACGCGCCGGCGCCTTACTGACGAGCGACGAACGACGAACGACGAACGACGAACGACTGACGACGAGCGGTCAGCGATCAGCTGAGGGCTACTCGGCGCGGGATACGGCTGAAAAGGCGTGGGGCGAGCTGGCAGCAGCGTGGGTGGGGGGGGACAGTGTGGTGGTTTCGGGGGGCCCCCC